>NZ_CAAGTW010000001.1:0-382087 GCF_900774285.1 Methanococcoides sp. NM1 | reverse complement strand
ACTAATCCAAAAACAATAACTGTTGCCTGTAAAGGTTAAGAGATGCTTGAGCTGTATGAGGTAAAAGTCTCATGTACAGTTCTTAGGCGAGAAAGAGGGAGTAATCCCTCTGACTTAGCCGACAGATAGGATTCTCTAAGAAGGGTACGTTGCATTATATAAAACGGAATGCTATGAGTGATAACCCGTTTACTCTCAATGCTTATGTGAGGGAGATGTGGGAAGGATAAGGGAAAAGATACTGTATTATATCTCAGATCATAGACTTAGCGAAAATTCTCTACCAGTTTCTTACCAGCTTCAAATGCTTTCTTTAGAACTTCGTCATCTTTTGAAACTGCTCCCCGTTCGAAGTAACCAGTAACAGGGATTTTTTCAATCACCTCATAACCTAGGGCTTCAAGAGGCATTTCCAAAGCTTCAAGTGCAAACCCTATTTCTTCGATTTCTAATTGTTCACATATAGAAAAGACAATTGCCTTGCGACCTTGGTCTGCAAGTTTGCTTGAATACTGTCTAGGGTGATCATTTGTGAAATTATAGTAAGGGTATAACCTATCGATGAAAGATTTCATAGGCGATGTTATGTTGTAGTTGTAGGTGGGAGATCCCAGGATGAGACCTTTTGAAGCTTCAATCTCAGAATAAAGAAGATCCATGCCATCATTAAACTGCGTACAGGTCCCAGCTTTTCTACAGGCTTCACAACCAATGCAGAATTCAATAGAATAATTCCTCAACAAGATTTTTTTAGTATCAGCTCCTGCCGATTCTGCCCCTTTTAAAATATTATCAAGCAGGATGTCGGTATTCCCATTTTTCCGAGGACTTCCTCCAATCCCAAGAATTTTTACTTTGCTCACCTTATAGCCTCATATTTTTTTCAATTTGGTCTTAATTGCAAATCATGAAATAATGAATATGAAGGTTTCAAACTTATATGTGTATTATATTATTTATTGTTCATTCATCAAATTTAATGCTACGCTTGTAATTTTTAGATGGATGCACGGTTGATAAATTTGCCATATCCATCCGTTTAAAGCTCTGGAGTTTACATCACAAATATAATCTTGTTCTAGCAAACTACAAATTTAAATTCGAAAATGTCAGTGTTCAATTATTACAAAAGCACTGCACAATTTGGAAAATTACTATTGCCAAATGATTATGCGTGGCATATTTGAAGATATTCTCAAAGCCATAAAATATATAACATATAGTTTCGTTGGATAGTAACGAAGCTATTACCCATACATTTTAACTAACATTGGAAAAGCTTCCAATAATTTGGAGATTTTAATATCAAGAAGCCAAAAAAGAAAATTGAAGTACGAAATCTAACTAAAATTTTTGGGAAAAAGCCGAAAATGGCTCTTTCTCTCATCGAAAGCGGATCATCAAAACGCGAAATCTTTGAAAAAACTGGTCAGAACGTTGGACTCTACAACGTCAATTTTGATATCTACGAAGGCGAGATCTTTGTGATAATGGGCCTTTCAGGCTCAGGAAAATCTACTCTTTTGCGATGTATTAACCGCCTGATAGAGCCAACTGATGGGCATGTTCTTCTTGATGGTGATGATGTGGCCACTGCAACCTCTGAAGAACTGCGAGAAATGCGCAGGAAAAAGATGGGAATGGTCTTCCAGAATTTTGCACTTATTCCTCACAGATTAGTTCTGGACAACGTTGCATATGGTCTTGAGATACAAGGAATATCAAAGGAAGAACGGTATGCTAAGGCGAAAGAAGCTATCGAGACCGTTGGCCTTAAAGGTTATGAGGAAAGCAAAACCTCCCAGCTTAGCGGAGGAATGCAGCAAAGGGTCGGACTTGCACGAGCAATTGCAACTGACCCCGACATACTTCTGATGGATGAAGCTTTCAGTGCTCTTGACCCTCTTATAAGAAGCGAGATGGAGGATGAATTGCTTGCACTGGAGGACAAGATGCAGAAAACGATCGTTTTCGTATCTCATGATCTTGATGAAGCACTGAAACTGGGTGACCGTATCATGATAATGAATGATGGAAAGATCGCACAGATAGGCACTGCTGAAGATATCCTTACAGAACCTGCAGATGATTATGTCTCTAAGTTCGTAGCAGGTGTTGACAGGACCAAGATATTCACTGCAGAAGCGGTAATGAAACGTGCTGAACCTGTAGTATCAATTAACTCCGGTCCGAAAGTGGCTTTGCAATTGATGAGGGAACATGGTATATCTTCTATTTTTGTCGTTAACAGGGAAAAGCACGTCGAAGGCATCATTACAGTAGACGATGCATTGAAAGGCTCAAAAGAAGGAAAGAGCCTGAGGGACATTATGTCCGATGATGTTACCACCATTCATCCTGACACGCCCTTGAACGAACTGATTCCAGTAATAGAAAACAGTTCTCCACTTGCAGTTACAAGAGATGATGGAAAACTGACTGGAATAATTGTGAGGGGAAGTGTACTTGGTGCACTTGCAATCGAGGAGGTGTGATCCATGACTATAACTAAAATACCGATAGGTGAAGGTGTGGAAACACTGGTCAACTGGATCGAAGGCAATTTTGGATTCGTGCTGGACGTTTTCAGTGATATAACCGATTACATGATATCAGGACTTAACGATGCTCTCCTTTTATTTCCGCCGATACTGTTCACATTAATCATTGCAATTGCTGCATATTTTGTCGGCAATAAGGATAAAAGGCTTGCAATTGGAACCGCTGTTGGTCTGCTCCTGCTCGACAATCTGGGTCTCTGGGAATTGTCAATGGAAACAATAGCACTTGTACTCGCATCAGCTTTCCTTGCATTGGTTATTGCAATACCATTAGGAATTATTTCAGCAAAGAATGAATGGGCATTTCATGTTATCAAGCCTATGCTTGACTTGATGCAGACAATGCCTTCATTTGTGTACTTAATTCCTGCAGTCATATTCTTCGGACTTGGAAATGTCCCTGGACTTGTTGCGACCATTGTATTCGCAATGCCTCCTGCCATCAGGCTTACAAATCTTGGTATAAGACAGGTCCCCAAAGAACTGACCGAGGTAGCCGATGCATTCGGATCTACCCCATGGCAGAAACTTGTCAAGGTGGAGCTGCCAACTGCATTGCCAAGCATAATGGCAGGTGTCAATCAGTGTATCATGCTCTCACTTTCAATGGTAGTGATAGCTGCCATGATTGGTGCAAGAGGACTCGGGTATCAGGTTCTAATAGGTATCCAGAGGGTCGATATTGGCCAGGGGTTCGAAGCAGGACTTGGTATTGTGATCATTGCGATCATACTTGACAGATTCACACAGCATCTTACACCTAAGTAAGATGCTTATTTTTCATAGCGACAAAAAGTCGTATGATGTCTATAAAAATGAATTGGAGAATATTATAAGTTTGTGATACTTTGAATAGGAAAATGAAATCAGTAATATTGATATTAGTATTGATGATGACCCTTGCTGCAGCTGGTTGCGTGCAGCAGGAAGAAGAAACTCCATCTGAAGAAGCAGAACCTGTTATTATTGGTTATCCGCCATGGGATGATGCAAGGGCAAATACCTTTGTGCTAAAGCAGGTACTTGAATCTGAAGGATATGAAGTTGAAACTGTAAACGCTGACCTTGGAGCTGTTTTCCAGGGTGTTGCCCAGGGAGATATCGATATCTACGCCAGTGCATGGTTACCGACAACCCAGGGATTGTACTGGGATAGATATGGAAATGATCTTGATTATGTCAATAACATAAGCACTGGTGCAAAGATAGGTCTAGTTGTTCCAACTTATGTTACTATTGACTCCATAAACGAACTTAATGAAAATAAGGACAAGTTCGAAGGAGTTGTACAGGGAATTGAACCTGGTGCAGGAATAATGGCAACTACTGAAGTTGCAATGGAAGAATACAACCTTGATTATGTACTAAGTGCAAGCAGTACCGTTGGAATGGCAACTGAGTTGCAGGATTCCATCGATAATGAGGAATGGATGGTTGTAACACTTTGGCAGCCACATTGGGCATTTGCACGTATGGACCTGAAATTCCTAGAAGACCCGAAGAATGTCTATGGAGAAGGTGACAATCTTGTTCTCGTGGCAAGAAAAGATCTGTCTGAGGACAGGCCAGATGTCTATGAAATAATTTCAAGATATGAAATGGATATCTCTGATGTAGGATCTATTATGCTAGATCTTGACCAAGGATTGTCTCCTGAAGAGGCAGCTGCAAAATGGATAGAGAACAATCCAGAAAAGGTAAACGAGTGGCTGGGAGAATAATAAAGATTATTTCTCCCTTTTTATTTTTTGGTCTGCAAAAAGTAATCGACTATAAATTTCTAATGACAACGTTACATCTTTTTTATAGTTTAGAATTTCTACAGTTTCTTTTATCAAATATTTGAATTCTAATGCAATTATTAATCGAGATGTAAGTTACGGTACCAAATATTCATGCTTTAATATTACCAGATATGTTGGTATTATTTACAAGCCTGCCACAATATTCATAATTGCATTTTGCAAACACAATGTTCATTCCATAAGAGCTTGCTCTTGCAATTGTAAATGCGGTACTTATACCCATTGCTTTCATCTCTTCTTCCATTTTCATGAGTAAATGTGAAGAAAGACCTTTTCCGCGGAATTCAGGTAATGTTGCAAAATCGGTCATTTCCACAGCGGAATGGTCGTAGTCTATCTCAGCAGAAGAAAGTGCAACTGCTTTTTCATCCTTGAACACACCGAAATATACCACATTGTCTTCCATTGTCTTTAACAGATAATTGGGATCATGTATAGGAAAAGGATATGTCTCAAATGTCTCTTGATACACGTCAGCCATCTGTTTAATGTCCTGCTTATCGCATTTCCTTATAGAATATTCAAATGGAAGGGCAGAACCCAGACCTTTTTCTTTTGAAAAGGCTGTCTTTATTACATCCTCATGCACTTCAGCCAAGTAGTTAGTGCTTCTTTTATCATCAAGGAATTTGCTCATGATAACCGCAGCTTCTTTCCCATCATAAAATCGTGGGATTGATGCTTCACAAAGATAGTTATGATTACAAAGGAGTTCTTTGAAAGATTCTGGGACCTTTGTGAAGATCTTGGAATAATTTTCTTTTTCTGCAAGAGCATCCATTTCATCCAGAAGTGAAGGCATATCTGCTGAATCCAGCTTCATAAGATAGATCCGATCGTTATACCTTCCGTGCTGGATAATGGAGTTGCCTATTTTTTCAATAGAATCCATTAAGCCCTTCTCTCCATTCTCGCATTATCTTCAGGAACAAGACTGGTAGTATCATCATGATCCGCAAGCAGTTTAGCAATACCAATTCCCTTGTATTCTGTAGCATCTTCAAGTTTAAGCTGAAGACAGCAATCATCGCATTTACGGTCACAATATACCTGATTATATGATTCGGGCTCCTTATAGGTGGTAATAACACCTTCATAATTACGAAGGATAACACGATTCGTTGACCATGAGATGATGTAATTTGGCATTACAGGTATCTTTCCCCCTCCATGAGGGGCATCAATGACATAGGTCGGAACCGCAAACCCACTTGTATGACCGATAAGGTTCTCCATGATCTCTATTCCTTTTCCAATTGGAGTCCTGAAATGTGAAAGTCCTTCGGAAAGGTCACATTGATATAAATAGTACGGACGAACGCGGTTCTGAACCAGCTTATGGACCAACTTTTTTATGATCCTCTGGCAGTCATTCACGCCTGCAAGTAGTACCGTCTGGTTTCCAAGAGGGACTCCTGCATCTGCAAGCTTTTGAAGTGCTTTCCTAGAAGATGCTGTGATCTCCCGCGGGTGATTGAAATGTGTGTTTAACCAGACAGGATGATGCTTTTTCAAAACATCCACAAGTTCATCTGTTATACGATATGGAAGTACGACAGGCATTCTGCTGCCAATACGAATCACTTCTACATGAGGAATACTCCTTATTTCAGAAAGGATCCAATCAAGGTACTCATCAGATAGCATCAAAGGATCGCCACCTGAAAGCAACACGTCCCTTATTTGTGGGGTATTCCTGATATATTCGATACCTTTGAGGATTTTCTCCTTTCCTGGTATGCAATCAATGTCTCCAACCTTTCTTTTACGTGTGCAATGGCGGCAATACATCGAACAGACAGGAAGACCATTCAACAGAAATTGTTACTTTGAATTATCAGGATTCTTTACCCCAATAAGGAGCAAATCCATATTGTGAATAAGATCAGTAAGACACTTGCGCTCATTAGTTAGTGGCCAATTGTCTTTATCAAATCCTTCTACTTCTTCAATTAATTCCTTATTGTTTTGATGATTGTTAAAAATTTCGGTATCGATTATATTCTCAAAATTAAGAACAAGATTGATGATTGCCGCTTGGTAAATTATCTAAAACTATATCATCTCTAAATACAAAGATTAGTTTAGATCTCTGGAGGGTATTGATATGGGATCATTTCGTGAACTTGTAAATTTATATGAACAACTGGAAGAAGCCACCTCCCATGAAAGAATAATCGAATTGTTGGCAAACTTTTTCCGACATCTTGGTCCTGAAGATGTGAAAATGACAGCATATCTTGCCATTGGAACCATCGGCCCTAAATTTGAGGATATAGATCTCGGTATAGGTGATCGGAATGCTATAAAAGCGATTGCCCGGGCCTATGAAGTTCCAGAAAAAAAAGTTGAATCAAAATTCGCGGAAATGGGTGATCTTGGAGATGCAGCTTCTTCTTTTAATCAAAGAAAGAGAAGTTCGATTACAATAAGAGATGTTTTTCAGGATCTTACAGAAATAAGGGAAGCTTCCGGAAAAGGAAGTAAGAAACAAAAAATAGATCTGCTTTCAAAAATGCTTTCAATATCTAGGCCATTAGAATCAAAATATATAATTAGAATTGCATGTGGTCGCTTGAGGCTCGGATTTGGTGAAAAGTTCCTGTTGGAAGGATTATCCCTTGCATTTATCGGAAATCGTGATAATATAGACAAAGTGGAAGATACCTATGACATTTGTACCGACATTGGTCAACTTGCGGAGTCGATGGCAAAATACGGCATTAATTCGCTTGGGAAGTTCTCCATCAAACTTGGCAGACCTGTTCAAACGATGCTGGCCAAAAGAGTGCATTCAATAGAAGAACTGAACGAAAAGTTCCCCGGAAAAATAGCAGCTGAGGAAAAGTATGACGGTGAAAGGGTTCAAGTCCATGTGAACGGAAGCAATATCCAGGCATTTTCACGGCGTTTGACTGACATTTCCGAACAGTTCCCGGATATTATTGAGGCCGTCAGGGAAAGTGCACAGGCAGATAAAATGGTGCTTGATGGTGAAATTGTTGCATATAATAACGGAGAATTTCTTCCATTCCAGAAACTTATGCAACGGAGGCGTAAATACCAGGTTGAAGAATATATAGAAAAAATTCCTGTAGCTGTTTTTTTCTTTGATATTATCTATCTGAACGGAACGTCGCTGATGAACAGACCCTACCCAAAAAGAAGAAAAATTCTAGAGGAAAATCTAAAAGAAACGGATCGATCAAAGCTGGCAAATCGTATTGTAAGTGAGGATTTTTCGAAAACCATGGCTTTTTTTGATTCTTGCATAAAAAGGGGTATGGAAGGTATCATCATAAAATCAGTTAAGAAAAAATCCACATATAAACCGGGTATCAGAGGCTGGTTGTGGGTAAAGTGGAAAAAAGAGTATATCAAGGATGTAAGAGAAACCTTTGATCTGGTGATCGTTGGAAGTTATCACGGCAGAGGAAAACGAAAGGGTTCTTTTGGAGCGTTGTTATGTGCCGTTCTGAATAAAGACAAAAATCAATACGAAACCCTCACGAAAGTTGGTACCGGATTCGAAGAAAAGGATTTTGAAGAACTTGAAAAGTTATTGAAAAATAATTCTGTTAAAGAGCAACCCGTTAATGTATCAATTAAGAAAAATATGGAACCTGATAGATACATTGAGCCTTCTGTAGTTATTGAAGTACTTGGTTCTGAAATAACATCAAGTCCGAGTCATACGGCAGGAACAGGGGATTCTAAAAAGGGTTTTGCATTGCGATTCCCCCGTTTTTTTAGGATACGATACGACAAAGCCCCTTCGGACGCCACAACTGTTGAAGAAGTGGAGGAACTTAAATGATCAACCGGGAAATAGTTAAACTCCTATACGAAGTAGCCGATATATTTGAACTTAAGGAAGTTGAGTGGAAACCCCGTGCTTACAGGAAAGCAGCCAGAAAGATAGAGGAAATGAAAGAAGACATTTCAGAAGTATATGCAAAAGAAGGAAAAGGGGGTCTGGAAGATCTTCCGGGTGTTGGTACTAAAATTGCAGATCATATCATTGAATATATTGAGACCGGAAAAGTAGAGAAATTTGAAAAACTTAAAAAAGATGCACCTGCAGGTATAAGTGAACTTATAAATATCAGAGGTTTGGGTCCCAGAAAATCGAAACAATTGGTAGAAGGACTTAATATACAATCGATCTCCGACCTTAAAAAGGGCCTGGCAGAACACGAAGTATGTGAGCTTAAAGGATTCGGGAAAAGAACCGAAGACAATTTGGAAAAAGCCATCCTGCAATATGAAAAAAGCTATGAACGTATGCTTCTTGGAAAAGCAATGAACCTTGCTGAAGAAATAATATCTTACCTGAAAGAAAGCACTGATCTGAAGATGATCGATTATGCCGGTTCATTGCGAAGGATGAAAGAGACGATCGGCGATATTGATGTACTTGTTGTATCAGGTGATTCAAAAATGGTTATGGATAAATTTGTGAAGTTTAAAGATGTCAGGCGAGTTGAATCAAGAGGTAAAACACGATGTACCGTCATTCTTGAAGAAGGAGTTCACATCGATCTGAGGGTGGTTCCTGAAAATAGCTATGGTTCAGCCCTGCAATATTTCACAGGTTCAAAGGATCACAATGTTGCATTGAGGAATATTGCCCTTTCAAAAGGTTACAAACTATCAGAATACGGCCTGTTTGAGAAAAAATCCGAAAAGAAAGTAGAAGGTAAAAAGGAAGAACGTATCTACAAAAGACTTGGATTGAGCTTCATACCACCTGAGTTAAGAGAAAATCGGGGCGAACTGGAAGCGGCTAAAAAAGATGAACTTCCTGAATTGGTAGAGCTCAAGGACATTAAAGGGGATCTGCATATTCATACTACATACAGTGACGGACCTGATGATCTGGAAACGATTGTCCAACGGGCCAAAGACCTGAATTACAAATACATAGCCATAACTGACCACTCCAGATCCCAGAAGATCTCTGGTGGTCTGGAGATCGAAGAAATAAAAGAGCAATGGGATGAAATTACTTCCATTTGTCATAAATGTGGAATAAAAGTTTTAAAGGGAGCTGAAGTTAATATCCTCCCGGATGGAAGTCTGGATTATCCCGAAGAAGTACTCAAAGAACTGGACCTTGTCATTGGAGCCATACATTCCAATTTTGAATCTCCAAAAAAGGAAATGACAGAAAGAATAGTCACCGCTCTTGAAAACAAATATATGCATGTTCTGGGACATCCAACCGGCCGTCAGATCGGTATAAGGGAAGCATATAATGTAGATCTCGATACCATATTCAAAAAAGCAGCAACAAACAACAAAATGCTTGAAATAAACTGCCAGCCAACTAGACTTGATCTGAATGACACTTTGATCATGCAAGCAAAAGAATATGATGTTAAGTTCTGCATCAACACTGACAGCCATTCCAGTGATCAAATGGAATATATGAAGTATGGTGTGGGTCAGGCACGTAGAGGATGGTTAAAAAAGAAAGATGTTGCAAATACGTATTCTTTAAAAAAATTCCAAAAATTGGCTTTGTAGAAATCCTCAACTAAACTAAATACAGAATCTTGACATACCTGTCAAGGTTGTGCATTAAGAGCTTGAACTTCACATCTTTTACTTGGTTTCTATACTTCCTTGCACAAAGACTCTCTCCATATTTCCTTTTCAGAACTGAAAACATCGTTTCAACCAGATTACGTCGATGATATATTTCTTCATCAAATTCGTGTCTCATCTTCCTTCGATATCTTCCCTTGATCCTTATTGATATCAAATATCAATCTGTTCGAATGTCAAGATACCAGATATTCATGCTTTCGATGTTACCTGAAATGTTGGTATTGTTCACAAGTCTCCCACAAAACTCATATCCGCATTTTGCAAACACAATGTTCATTCCATAAGAGCTGGCCCTTGCAATGGTATATGCAGTCCTGATCCCGCTTGCTTTCATCTCTTTGTCCATTTTTCTAAGCAAGTGAGACGATAAACCTTTTCCACGGAATTCAGGTAATGTTGCAAAATCGGTCATTTCTACACTTGAGTGATCATAGTCTATTTCAGCAGAAGAAAGTGCAACCACATTATCATCTTTGAAAACGCCGAAATATACCACATTGTCTTCTATTGTCTTTAACAGATAATCGGGATCATGTATGGGAAAAGGATAGGTATCGAACGTCTTCTGGTATACGTCAGCCATCTGTTCAATATCCCGCTTCTCGCATTTCCTTATGGTAAATTCAGATGGAAGGGTGGAATGCAGACCTTTTTCTTTTGACAGGGCTGTCTTTATGACATCCTCATGCATTTCATTCAGGGAGTTAATGCTTCTCTTGTCATCAAGGAATTTGCTCATGATGACCGCAGCTTCTTTCCCATCATAATATAGTGGGATTGATGCTTCACAAAGATAGTTATGATTACAAAGGAGTTCTTTGAAAGATTCTGGGACCTTTGTGAAGATCTTGGAATATTTTTCCTTTTCTGCAAGAGCATCCATTTCATCCAGAAGTGAAGGCATATCTGCGGGATCCAGCTTCATAAGATAGATCCGATCGTTATACCTTCCGTGCTGGATAATGGAGTTGCCTATTTTCTCAATGGAATCCATTAAGCCCTTCTCTCCATTCTCGCATTATCTTCAGGAACAAGACTTGTGGTATCATCATGATCCGCAAGCAGTTTAGCAATACCAATTCCCTTGTATTCTGTAGCATCGTCAAGTTTAAGCTGAAGACAGCAGTCATCGCATTTACGGTCACAATATACCTGATTATATGATTCAGGCTCCTTGTAGGTGGTAATAACACCTTCATAATTACGAAGGATAACACGGTTCGTTGACCATGAGATGATGTAATTTGGCATTACAGGTATCTTTCCCCCTCCGTGAGGGGCATCAATGACATAGGTCGGAACCGCAAACCCACTTGTATGACCGATAAGGTTCTCCATGATCTCTATTCCTTTCCCAATTGGAGTCCTGAAATGTGAAAGTCCTTCGGAAAGGTCACATTGATATAAATAGTACGGACGAACGCGGTTCTGAACCAGCTTATGGACCAACTTTTTTATGATCCTCTGGCAGTCATTCACGCCTGCAAGTAGTACCGTCTGGTTTCCAAGAGGGACTCCTGCATCTGCAAGCTTTTGAAGTGCTTTCCTAGAAGATGCTGTGATCTCCCGCGGGTGATTGAAATGTGTGTTTAACCAGACAGGATGATGCTTTTTCAAAACATCCACAAGTTCATCTGTTATACGATATGGAAGTACGACAGGCATTCTGCTGCCAATACGAATCACTTCTACATGAGGAATACTCCTTATTTCAGAAAGGATCCAATCAAGGTACTCATCAGATAGCATCAAAGGATCGCCACCTGAAAGCAACACGTCCCTTATTTGTGGGGTATTCCTGATATATTCGATACCTTTGAGGATCTTCTCCTTTCCTGGTATGCAATCAATGTCTCCAACCTTTCTTTTACGTGTGCAATGGCGGCAATACATCGAACAGACATTACTTATGTGGAAAAGTACTCTGTCAGGATATCTGTGAGTTATGCCTTCAACAGGACTATCTGTATCTTCCGAAAGAGGATCTTCAAGTTCCTCATCTGATACAGTTAGTTCTTCGGGTGAAGGAAACGCTTGGAGATAAATAGGATCGTTCCTGAAATCATCGGAATCTATCAGCGATAAATAGTAGGGTGTGATAGACAATGGGAATTTTTCCAGCGTTTCTTCGAGCTTCTCTTTTTCAGATGGATCAAAACTTATTCCGAGTAGTTTCTCGAAAGTTTCAATATCATGAATTGAATGTTTTAACTGCCAATTCCAATCTTTCCACTTATCCAGAAAGTCTTCAGAATCAATCATTGTTGCTATTTCTTTTTGTTGCTTACTGTATTTTTCCATCAAAATACCACGGCTAAGGTTTCGGCTTAAAAACAGTATCTATAATTTGACATCCAAAATTGGCACAAAAAAGCATATTGGACCTTAAATAACAGATACTTTTAGTCAGTTATCTTTGACTGTAGCCTATAAAATAAAATACACCTACACTATATGGTTGTACAGTTCATAACTTGAAGTTAACCTCTAATATATCTTTCCCCACTTTAACTTATACTATTATAGTACAATGGCTACAAGGTTTTTACAAATAAATCGAATTATTTAGAAAAATTTTGAACTGCAGAAGGCATCATTAAAACCGTGGAAGGGTTTTCAACCAGCAAAGTAAAACATCGGAGTTCCATCACTAAAAGCATTAAACAACTGAATCACAACGATTAATGTGAACCCAAATAGAGTTTGTTAAACAATAGGATTAACAATCTAAACAATGGTTCAATTGTTCAATTGTGCAAAAAAGAGTAAAACAAGCCTCGAGCGTGATTTGAACACGCGACCTAGTGATTACAAATCACTCGCTCTGCCGGGCTGAGCCATCGAGGCGCTATTGAAACGTACCCTAACAATGCATAATAACAAATAAATGTTATGGTTGAGTTTAGCATAGTAGAAACATCATGTGGCAGGAAATGGCAAAATACGGGAAAAAGCTGGTCGACCACGGGTTGGTCGAGTCCAATTTTGGGAACATCAGCGTGCGTATCGCGAACAAAATGATAATAACACGAAGTGGGGCAGCACTCGATGAGATCACCGATAACAGTGTAGTGGAAGTTCCGATCGAGGGAACATCGGAACTTGACCTTATTGCATCCACAGAGACCATCGTGCACCGTGCCATTTACAGGAACACGCCTGCGCTTGCTATCCTGCATGCACACTGTCCATATTCAGTGACCCAGACACTTATTGCGGATTCGGACAGCATTGTCCCTATTGACAGTGAAGGTATGCACTTCCTTCATGAGATACCCATTTTCAAGGGAATGATGGGGTCCGCCGAACTGGCAGAAGGGGCGGCAAAAGCATTATCCGACCACATGGGAGCGATCGCATACAGCCATGGCACCTTTGCGGTGGGCAAGACACTTGCTGATGCTTATGTGATCACAACGCAGATAGAACATTCCTGCAGGATCAAATATCTGGTCGATCTTGCAAAGAAGTGAAGAGCAAGGAAAAACCATAACAACTAATAAGAAAGAGCCTAATAAAGGAAAGTCCATGACCATTGATGCATTAAGACCAGCTGCCACAAGGATATTGAACCCGGTAGCCATAGCACTCGCAAACAGGAGAATATCACCAAATTCCCTGTCACTCGCTTCCCTTGGATTCGCAGTACTGGCAGGCATCTGCTTCTACTTCTCGGTCGAAAGGCCATTCTTTGCACTTGTAGCCATCCTTTTTGTCGGCCTCAATTCTTCCTTTGATGCACTGGACGGTGCAGTTGCAAGGTATCTCCGCACAGATAGCAAGAGAGGTGACTTCCTTGACCATGTCATCGACCGTTATTCCGATATATTCATCATCTGCGGAATGTTCTTCGGCGGGCATGTCCAGTGGCAGATCGGCACCATAACCATCATTCTGGTCTTGCTTGTAAGCTATCTCGGAACACAGGCACAAGCACTTGGAATTGGAAGATTCTACGGTGGTATCATGGGCAGGGCTGACAGACTTGTACTTATACTGCTTGCTTCAATAGCCTATTACATCTATAGCGAACCGGTCCTGGGATACACAATGATAGGCTGGTGTATTATCGTCATTGGACTTGGAAGCCATATAACAACGATACAAAGAATGGGCAGCATATGGAAGCGCCTCTAATTGTTTTGACCTTCTGACCCCGATTATTTTTGGAATAGTTTAAAGTAGAGCAAAGACCATTTTAAAAATATGCAGTTTCCTGACCTGAAATACGAATATCTTGAACACACGGCGGATGCAAAGTTCAAGGCCTATGGGAAAACAATGGAAGAGGCTTTTGAGAACGCAGCTGTTGCCATGTTCAACGTAATGATAAATACGTCAAAGGTTGACTGCAAACACACAGAGAATATAAAACTTACAGCGCCTGATATAGACGATCTCCTGGTGGACTGGCTCTCAGAACTTCTGTTCATCTTCGAAGTGGATTTCATAGCCTTCGGGGAGTTCGAAGTGGAGAGCATTACACAGGAAGATGGCGAATACACAATATCAGCATGCGCAAGCGGTGAAGAGATCGATCTTGAAAAACACGAGATCGATACCGAAGTCAAAGCTGTGACCTACAATGACCTGAAGGCAGAGGAAATTCCGGAAGGTTTCATGGTACAGGTAACGGTTGACACATGATCAAATCAGGGACCGTAATAGTTCAACATTACAGTGGGAGGGACACGCATGGAAGATGCAGGCAACATAAAGGAATCACTCAAAAGGATAGACGATAATATATGGGAGATCCCGATCGGATCAAAACCAGGAATGAACGTCCCTGGAAGGATATACCTCTCAGACAAGCTGATCCACAACCTCGAACCGGAAGCACTCGACCAGGTTGCAAACGTGGCAATGCTCCCCGGAATACAGAAATATTCCATGGCGATGCCGGATGTACACCTTGGGTACGGCTTCCCCATAGGAGGCGTTGCCGCCTTTGACGAGGAAGAAGGAGTTATCAGCCCTGGAGGAGTGGGGTTTGATATCAACTGCGGAGTGCGCCTTATTCGGTCTAACCTCACTGTTGAAGACGTCCGCCCGGTGATGAAAGAGCTCACCGAGAAACTTTTCCAGGCCGTGCCTGCAGGCGTAGGTTCCAAGAGCCGCATAAGGGCTTCTGAGAGTGAGCTGGATGATATTTTCCTGCATGGTTCCCGCTGGGCTGTTGAGAATGGATATGGTGTGGAGGCAGATCTCGAACACTGTGAAGGTGGCGGATGCATAAAAGGCGGGGATACAAGGCACATCAGCGCTAAGGCCCGCAAAAGAGGACGACCGCAGGCAGGAACCTTAGGCAGCGGCAATCACTTCCTTGAGGCACAGTATATCGATAAGATATACGACCGGGAAGTTGCTGACAGGTTCGGTCTGGAAGAAGGACAGGTAACCTTCATGATCCACTGCGGTTCACGAGGCACCGGCCACCAGATCTGCACCGATCACCTGCGCACCATCTCACAGGCTGCAAAGAAGTACAAGATCGCACTTCCTGACAAACAACTTGCATGTGCTCCGGCACAGTCCGATGAAGCACAGAACTACTTCAAGTCCATGATATGTGCTGCCAACTATGCATGGAACAACAGGCAGATCATCACCCACTGGACTAGGGAGATCATTTCAGAAGTATTCAGGTCCGACATCGATGAGCTCGGGCTCGACCTTGTCTATGACGTTGCACATAATGTGGCAAAACTGGAAGAACATAACGTGGATGGTAAGAAAAAGAACGTCTACGTCCACAGGAAAGGAGCTACAAGAGCATTCCCACCGGGACATAAGGACGTTCCACAGGCATACCGCGATGTCGGCCAGCCGGTATTGATACCGGGAAGTATGGGAACAGCTTCGTTCGTACTTCACGGAGCGGAAGCTTCAATGGACATATCTTTTGGAAGTGCATGCCATGGAGCGGGCAGGGTAATGAGCCGTGCCCATGCAAAGAAGGAATTCTACGGAGAAGATATCAAGAGCGATCTTGAGAAAAGCGGGATCATAGTCAGGGCTGCACATCCATCCATGATCGCAGAGGAAGCACCTGATGTTTACAAGTCCAGCAGTGATGTCGTCAACGTTGTACATGATCTTGGCATCGCAAGAAAGGTTGCCAGAATGATGCCCCTTGGCGTTGTTAAAGGCTGATCGGAGAGAATATTTATTAAGAATTGATCTGGCAGGATATTAGAACGACATAGCTTTGCTTAGAGTTGTCTAATGTTAAGAGAATTTAAGAGTACATTAAAGAAATGATCAGTAGAATTAAGAGAAGATTAACAGAAAGATATTAAGAAATAGTTATAAGAAAAACTACAAGAGAGTGAGGAAACGGCTTTGTTTGAGGGGATGAATGGTTTGCTTGATTACAGTCATTTACAACACAAACGTTTGCAAGCAATCTGTCCGCTTCCTCAAATAATAGATTGGCATAATAATATTTAAAGATGTTCGATATCATTTAAATATAAAAGAGGTTATGGCGATTTTATTGCACCGCCTTTTTCAATATCCAACCGTCAACCATTTTAAGTTCTATCCTTAATCTTGCGCCCATGGATAAAAAGGCGAAGATGATCAAAAAAGTTCGTATTATGGCTGACTACCAGTTCGGCAGGGGATGCGGAAACATTCTTTTTTCTGATGACGTGACCTTCCAGCTCTCAAGGACAAAACGTATCAGGCAGATCATGATCGATGGAAAGCGTATTGCAACAGCAAGAGCGAGGGATGGAATGCTCACACTTAGCATGGAAGCGGCTACAGCGATCCATGCACATGTCCCTGCACCAGCCTTAAGGGTGGCAGTATGCGATGATGCAGTACCTTTTGTTTCAAAGGGAAAGACCACATTCGCAAAACATGTGACATCCATAGACCCAGGTCTTCGAAGCGGTGATGAGGTCATCATTGTTGATGAGAACGATAAGGCCATTGCTACCGGACAGCTCCTGCTTTCACCCGATGAGGTAGAAGCACTTGATACAGGTGCTGCAGTAGATGTACGTTGCGGATGTGAGCAGTAAATCCTGCAGGTATCCAAAGGATCCTGTGGTAAGTACCTAACGTCAAAATATACATATAGCAACAGGTTAAATAAGCTGTGAACTTATATATCGCCTCAAATTCATCTCGTCGGAGAGTGAAATCATCGCAGAAGAGGAACTCTTTAAAACGTTTGTCATTCCGGACAATACAAAAATGGAAGAGCACAATATCGTGCTGGATGGAGACATCATAGTAGGGAACCATTCAGATGTACGATATGGCCTGATAGCTGATTCTGCGATCCTCGGAGAAAGGGTTGAGGTTTCCGGCGATATCAATGCCAGATCAGACATCAGGATCGACATCTGGTCCCACATTGGCGGAACTGTCAAAACCAAAGAGAACGCCTACATCGGAGAGTTCGTCTCCATTGACGGGAAACTTGTGGTAAAAGGTGACCTTGATATCGGCAACAATGTAAAGATCAGTGACGGATTCGAGGCAAAGGGATGGATCGTTGTAAGGAATCCGGTCCCTGTAATAGCATATCTTTTCCTGTACCTGACCGAACTTTTACGCATGGGCAAGGATGAAGAGGTTGAAAAGGCATTAAGTGAGATGTTCGACGAAGAAGTTGAGACCATCGGCACTGCTGCCATGATCATACCAAACGGCTCCAAGATATCCATCGATTCAATAAGAGTTCCTTCAAATGCTGTTATCGGAAGTGATTGCCGCCTTGTGGGAAATATTCGCGCCACTTCACTTGATCTGGCAAATGGCACTACGCTTTACGGAAGTATACGTACCATGAACACAGTGAACCTTGGTGAGAACAACACCATACACGGTAACATCGTTTCACGTGGAAATGTACACATCAATAAAGGTACACACGTCCTTGGAGAGATCAATGCCAATTCCATAAGGATACATGAAAGCGCACGTGTGGACGGTGTCATGAGAGCATCAGGCGGGATTATCTTCGAGCGTGAAAAAGAGGACGTCCTCAATGAGAAAGAACTGATGACACTCGATATTTGACGAACATAACTAATTCTGAGGTATTCTATGACCAAAGAGACTATCCTATCAAAAGATTACGAATCAATTGTAGAACAGGATGAAAAGTACGTAATGCAGACATACACACGCCAGCCCATCGCACTTGAGAGCGGGAAAGGCTCAGTTGTCCGCGACATCAACGGTAATGAGTTCATCGATTGTGTGGCAGGAATTGCCGTGAACAATGTGGGACACTGCCACCCTCGCGTCGTAGAGGCGATCAGTAAACAGGCGGAGAAGCTCATACACGTATCAAATCTTTATTATACCGATGTGCAGGCAAACCTTGCCGAGGAACTTGTCAGTATTACCGGCATGGGCCGTGCATTCTTCTGTAACTCCGGTACCGAAGCCGTTGAGGCTGCAATGAAACTGGCAAGGGTCACAACAGGAAAGACCGAGTTCATCGCAGCGGAACACTCATTCCACGGCCGAACCATGGGCTCCCTCACAGTAACACACAAATCCATTTACCGGACACCATTTGAACCTCTTATACAGGGGGAAAAGTTCGTTGCCTACAATGATGCACAGGCGATCAGGGATGCAATAACAGAAGACACTGCAGCACTCATTGTCGAACCCATACAAGGAGAAGGTGGTATCAATGTCCCATCTGATGAGTACCTCAAAGAGGTACGTGAGATCTGTGATGAAAACGACATGCTCCTGATATTCGACGAGGTCCAGACCGGTTTTGGCAGGACGGGAAAGTGGTTCTGTAAAGACCATTCAAAGGTAGTTCCTGACATTATGACCATGGCAAAGGCAATAGGTGGAGGATTCCCAATGGGTGCTATTGTGGCACGTGATGGCGTATCCTTTGGAAAGAGCCAGCACGCTGCAACCTTCGGAGGCGGACCACTGGCATGTGCTGCATCTCTTGCATCCATCAATGTGATCAGGGACGAAGGTCTTGTAGAACGCTCGGCACAGATGGGGGAGTACTTCATGAACAAACTCAGGTCACTTGAACTCGACAACATCATGGAAGTTCGCGGACGCGGTCTAATGATCGGCGTGGAGATCAACAAGCCCTGTACAGACATCGTGGATCTCGCAAGGGAAAATGGAGTGCTCCTTAACTGCACATCCGAGAAAGTCATCCGTATCGCACCTCCTCTTGTGATCACCAAAGAACAGATCGACATGGTGGTGGATGTGCTTGCCCAGATATGAACTGATAAAAGAAGAGATTGCATCAATTGCAAAATATGTCCCCGGCAAATCAATTGATGATATTGTAAAAGCATACGGACTGGACCCTGCGTCAATCATCAAACTCGGTTCGAACGAGAACCCACTGGGACCGTCACCAAAAGCAGTGGAAGCACTCGTAAAAGATGCACAGGGGATCAGCGTTTATCCTTCAGCCGATGCACGTGAGCTCGTGGAAGCGATATCCGAATACACCGGCATACCTGCAGATCATATTGTGGCTTCAGGTCCCGGTATGGACGGACTTCTGGACGGACTCACAAGACTTGTCATAAGCCGTGGAGATGAGGTCATTCTTACAACACCGACGTTCTCCTACTACGAGATATCCGCACGTGCAAACGGAGCAGTTCCTGTTTACGTACAGCGTGAAGAGGATTTCTCAGTGGACGTTGAAAAAGTACTCGATGCTATCACACCACGGACAAAGATCATCTTCCTGTGTTCACCCAACAACCCTTCAGGTAATGTAGTACCGGAAGAGGATATACTACGAATCGCAGAAGCCACTGAAGCCCTTGTATTCGTTGATGAAGCATACGTGGAATTTTCTGACAAGAATATCGCACACCTTGTTCCAAAATATGACAACATCATTGTCGGAAGGACATTTTCAAAAGCATTTGGCCTTGCCGGCATGAGGATCGGATACGGCATGCTTCCAATATGGCTCAAGGAAGAATACATGAAGATAGCAACTCCATTCAATGTAAGCTCCGCAGCAGTCGCTGCAGGGGTTGCTGCACTTTCAGATACCGACCACCTCAACAAAAGCATTGAGCTGGCACGTACGGGCAAGAAATATCTTCAGGATAACATCTCGTTCAAAGTATATGACACCCAGGCAAACTTTGTCCTTGTTGACGTAGCTCCGCACAAGGCACGTGATGTTACCACAGAATTGCTCAAAAAAGGGATCATTGTGCGTGACTGTACTTCCTTTGCCAATGCAGGAGATTCACTTATACGTATTACCATTGGAACAGAAGAGCAGAACAAAAAGGTCGTGGAAGGTTTCGCTTCCATCTGACCCCTTTCCCATTAGACTGACTAAAAAAGCGGTCAGTAGACCTTATCTATTTTCATTAACGGGTAATCCAGCTCTTTATTGAACTCCATTGAGACATGAGCTCTTACGGACCCGTATTTTACATCGATCTGGACATTGAGCATACGACCTTCCAATTCACAGTAACCGAACTCATCATTAAGCTTTGAACGTACCATATCCCTGTCGATAGAAACGGTGATCTGCTCCACACAAGGCTGCACGGAGATACTCTGTGCAATAGCAGTCTCAAGACTTTCCACCGTCTTCAGGCTCACAGGAGAGCCGGTGAACTGATGATACAAAGCTCCAAGTTTGATTCCAGCTTCAAAAAATACGTTATCCCTTTCGGTTATTGTGTTTTCGGCCATATGTTACCTACCATGATCATTACTGCAACGAAATTGACCTGAAAATATAAAGCCAATACGGTTACCTGAAACCCATGAAAGCAATAGTTATCCTCAGGCCTTCTTTACAGTCACCCAGAAAACACTTCCTTTTCCTTTAGGGTTGTCCTCAACTCCCACTTCGCCACCATGAAGGTCAATTATCCTTTTGACAATAGCAAGACCCAGACCTGTACCTTTCACAGCAGCCTTAGTAGCACGTTTGAACCTCTCGAACACGAAAGGCTTGTCCTCATCAGCAACTCCTTCTCCAAAATCAGTTACCGTTATCTTCCACTCATCGCCATTATCCAGGATGTCAATAATGACCCTGCTTTCCTCAGGACTGTATTTTATCGCATTTGAAAGCAGGTTCACAAAAACCTCTTCCAACACCGGACTTATCTTTGCATTGTATTTTCCGGCTGCATTGTTCTCAAGAATGATATGTTTACTAGCAAACTGACTATTGAGAACCTGTATTGCAAGCCTCAGAACAGCAGCAACATTCAGTTCTTTGAATTCCAGCTCACTGATAGATTCCAGTCTTGAAAGCTTGGAAGCCGATTCGATCATATCAATAAGCTTTCCATTATTTCTTTTAATGGTACGGAGCTTTTCAGTGGTATCCGGATCGAACTCCCTTTTAAGCAAGATCTCCACAAATCCTTTAACCAGACCTGCAGGATTCAGCAGGTCATGACGTATAATGTCAGTGAAGAGATCTTTAAGCTCATTTGAATGTTCCAGTTCCCGTGCATATTCCTGAAGATTCGATTCTGCCTTCTTTCTAATCGTTATGTCCCGGTAACTGCAGACATGTCCCTTGACTTCACCATCAGTAATAACAGGAAAAAGATGGTACTCAAAGATGCGACCGTCCCTGAAATAAAGGACATCGGAATCATATTCCATCAAAGTCGAAAATCTGCGGACCTTTGAAAGGATATGATCAGCATTTTCCAGTTGAGGTACACCATATTTTACAAATGCATCAACATAGTTCTTCCCAGTGTCTGCATCATCAGGAATATTCCAGATCTCTCTGAATTTGTTGTTCACTACCCGGATAGTCCCGTCGTTATCAAAAAAGGAGATACCATCATCAGTAGATTCCAAGACGTTCCTTAGAAGGGTCTCATTCTCTTTGATCAGGTCCTCTGTACCATGGTGCCCGGCTATTTCTTCCTTGCACCTTTCTTTAAGACAAGATCCCAGCGAATCTACACCAAGCTCATCTTTCACATCAGATTCACCATTTACAGTAATAGAAGGCCTCCCTGAAACCCAATATGAACAATTGTACCCCACAATAATTCAATAGATAATATATAAGCAGGCAATATATAAGGCTACCTAAGGATAAACCAGACAATCGGAGATTATCAAATTAGCTCATAAATCCTCCCATTCTAATTTGATGAGATTTACCTCACACATAATTTGCAAATGAGTTAGTTTCTTTAACCTCATTTTGCAAATTTGTAGCTACAAGCAATTGATATGCAACGAAATTCATAATTGAATACAGTTTCTTACTGCTATTTTTCATTCCTCTGATGTCGAACTTTACAGTCCACTTAATATGATTGTGTACTCGTTCACATTCACTCCTATGCGAATAATCTTCATCGAATCCATCATCTTCGATGTTCTTGTTTCGCAAGTGTATCCCTACCTGTTTTTCTCTTCCATTTTCATAGAGGAAATGAAGTTTTCCTTCATATTTCATATGAATGGATCCACCAAGTTCCCACATTTTATTAACCCAGTGATTAATTCGTTCCATCGTCCCCTCATATTGAACTTTAGAATCAGAAGAGTATGCAATCACTGGTTTTGCATTCAACTTATACCAGATATCTGCATGATTCCTGAATGAATCATAACCTCCATCCAATGCATAAGTGTCAATATCAGCCCTCATTTCTACCAATGCATCAATATGTTTCTTCAATTCAGGAGAATCATGAGAAACTCCTTTTGTATGTGTCATGTAGATTGGAAGTGTTCCAATCATGGTGATGTGAGCTTTGTCCATCTTACAATTATAATACGGATTGTAATCCGCATACTTGTCATATCTTGATGCTTCAAGTGGAGTTGAATCTGTTTTTGCATCTCTTATCTTTGTATTTTTGGAGATATTCTTTCCAATTTTGAACATTACTTCATCGAGTCCAGCTTCTCCAAGCCTGTATTTTACGAAATGATGAAGTGTTGCAGGGGATGGGAGATTCATAATGCCGTTATTGTCTTCAAAAGACAGAAGCTGCGCTTCTTCTTTTGTTAAGGTAGATATTGTTTTCTCAAATGAGAGGTTCCTAAAACATTTCACAACGATGAGCTTTATCATTGACGAAATCTTATACCTAAAGTGCCAGTCCTTATCGGCATAATAGCTACTTTCAACATAAGAAGCAATGTCATCAATATCTAAGAAATACAAAAATTGGCATATTGATACGTTATCTGTGTTCAAATAGTTAGCAATTGAATCTTTGGTACAGATTCCGCCCGAAACATCGCAATAATATTTCATGGGCTGGCACATTTTCTGCCATATAAATGTAATGCATAAGCTATGCTCAGAGTGGTGCCAGTAGTCTTGAAAAAAGAGTTACGCTTTTAAAGCGAAAAGCTAATTTGATGATCTCAATCGAAAATCAAGAAGAAGCTCATCTGCTCCTCAGACCAACCTCATCATCGATCTCTTCTGCGATCTTTTCCAGCTCATCGAATATTCTTTCAGAATCTTTTCTCATTTCACAGACAGCAGTTTTAAGGCTCCCGCCACGAAGATATAGCATTTTTTTCCTTCGATAGACAAGACCCGAACCCATAAGGTTGCGAAGGTGATGATTTACCCTGGATAAACTTATATCCAAGGATCTTGCAAGCATTTCAGAAGTAACTCCTTCATCACGAGCCAGATTTGAAAGCAGGTCCATGACAATCTTTTTGGAAATATCTTCGACATCCCTACCTGAGGAAAGCCCAAAACTATCACAAAACCAATGAATGTCTTTCTCGAGGTCCTTTTCTACAGGTTTTTCGATATTGATAAGGATGATCTGACGAGCCATCAAAAATACATTGTTTTCAAAACATATATACCTTTTTACTTTTGTACATATCATGTCGATAAAATGAATATGAAAACTATAAAATATAGTTTAATTTGCAATTTGTACACAACGTTTAAATACCAAGATAGATAATTTGAAGTGTTAAATCATGCAGTTCACAAATATGACCGGTTGTGACCTGAAAGTACAATTATGCCATCAAGTAAGTAAGGGGGTATGCTTCAAGATGCAATTGGGTCATTGTTGAGTACGCGCATGTAATCCATATATTGATCACATGAAGTAGAACAAACCATTACATGACCATAACATAAGGAGGTTCAAATGGATCTAAACCGTTTTACACAGAAAGCACAGGAAGCCGTCCAGAGATCATTCACTATTTCTGCAAGGTACTACAACCAGCAGACAGATAGTGAGCATCTGTTCCTTGCATTAATGGAACAGGATGACGGCCTTGTTCCTACACTTCTTAATAACATGGGTTCTGACACACAGGCAATTGTCCGAAAGCTCGAGGAGCATTTATCCGGACTACCACAGGTAACAGGCCCGGGAAGCGAGCAGGCTTACGTAAGCCAGTCATACAACAGGATACTCGATACTACTGACAAGGAAGCTCGCTCCATGAACGATGAATATGTCAGTGTTGAGCACCTGCTCATTGCATTACTAAAAGAGAAAGGAAGCCCCAGCTATCGTATACTTGAAGAGGTAGGGGTCACACTTGAAGCTGCTTTACAGGCAATAAAAGAACTAAGGGGGAACCGTCGCATTACAAGTGAAAATCCCGAAGACACCATGGAACCGCTCAAGAAATACGGTATTGACTTTACCGAACTTGCTGCACAGGGAAAACTTGACCCTGTGATCGGAAGGGACCAGGAGATAAGACACACTATCGAGATCCTTTCCAGACGCAGGAAGAACAACCCGGTCCTCATCGGAGAAGCCGGGGTCGGAAAGACCGCAATTGTTGAAGGTCTTGCACTACGTATTGCAAAACGGGATGTTCCCGATGCCATGAAGGATAAGAAGATCATCGCACTGGACATGGGTTCGCTGATCGCAGGAGCAAAGTTCAGGGGAGAGTTCGAGGAACGTCTCAAGGCGGTCCTAAAGGAAGTTGCGGACTCAGAAGGACAGATAATCCTCTTTATCGATGAGCTGCACACCATCGTAGGTGCAGGCGCCACTGAAGGCGCCATGGATGCAGGCAACCTGCTAAAACCGATGCTTGCGAGAGGGGAACTGCACTGTATCGGTGCCACGACCCTTGATGAGTATCGCAAGTACATTGAGAAGGATGCGGCTCTTGAGAGGCGTTTCCTGCCCGTGCGGGTCGACCAGCCGGATGTTGAGAATACGATATCCATCCTTAGAGGATTGAAAGAAAGATATGAGGTCCACCACGGAGTCAGGCTTAAGGATACTGCCCTTGTGGCAGCAGCAGTTCTCAGCGACCGTTACATCTCAGACAGGTTCCTGCCGGACAAGGCTATCGATCTTGTGGATGAAGCCGCTGCAAAGGTCAGGACAT
The DNA here is from genome assembly GCF_900774285.1 of Methanococcoides sp. NM1. Classification (NCBI taxonomy): domain Archaea; kingdom Methanobacteriati; phylum Methanobacteriota; class Methanomicrobia; order Methanosarcinales; family Methanosarcinaceae; genus Methanococcoides; species Methanococcoides sp. NM1. The sequence goes on along the minus strand of NZ_CAAGTW010000001.1, from coordinate 356,763 downwards.
CCATAGACAGCAAACCGCCGGAACTGGACGAAGCCGACAGGAAGATCCTGCAACTGGAGATCGAGCGCGAAGCACTCAAAAAAGAGAAGGATGCGGCTTCAAAGGAAAGGCTTGCAGACCTTGAGAAAGAGCTTGCGGACATTCGTGCCGAATCCGATGCCATGCGTGCAAAATGGCAGGGAGAAAAGGACATCATCGCAAACCTGAGTTCCTTGAAGCAGCAGATCGAAGAGATCAAGATCCAGCTTGAGCTGGCAGAGAACAACGGAGACTTCGAACAGGCATCTAAGCTGAAATACGGCACCCTGGCACCTCTTGAACACCAGTATAATGAGGAAGAGGCAAAGCTTCAGGAGCAACAGGAAGATATGCTTCTGAAAGAAGAGGTTGGCGAAGAGGATATCGCACAGGTGGTCAGCCAGTGGACGAACATCCCGATCACGAAGCTCATGGAAGGAGAACGTGAGAAGCTCACCCACCTGGAAGACAAGCTCCATGAGAGGTTGATAGGACAGGATGAAACAGTAAAGGCAGTTTCTGACGCGGTCATCCGCGCCTATGCAGGCATCAAGGACCCCAAGAGACCTATTGGAAGCTTCATCTTCCTCGGACCTACCGGCGTGGGTAAGACAGAGCTTGCCAAGGCACTTGCAACTGAGCTCTTCGATGATGAGAACAACATGATACGCATCGACATGTCCGAGTACATGGAAAAGCACACCGTTTCAAGGCTGATCGGTGCACCACCTGGCTACATCGGTCACGAGGAAGGCGGGCAGCTTACCGAAGCAGTACGCAGGAGACCATATTCCGTAGTCCTGTTCGATGAGATCGAAAAGGCCCACCATGATGTGCTCAATGTCATGCTCCAGATACTCGATGACGGACGCCTGACAGATTCACACGGAAGGACGGTGAACTTCAAGAACACGTTGATCATCATGACATCGAACATCTGCGTGGACTACGCCATCTCAAAGCTTGAGAAGGGTGAAGACTACGCCAGTATGCAGGAGATGGCACAGAACGAGCTGACCAAACACTTCAGACCGGAGTTCATCAACCGTATCGATGAGCTGGCGATCTTCAGGCCACTGACAAAGGACCAGCTTATACAGATCGTGGATATCAAAGTAGCAGACCTTGTACACAGGCTTAAGGACAAGAGGATCGACCTTGAGATCACCGATGGTGCAAAGCATTATCTTGGAGATGCAGGATACAGTGAGTCTTTCGGAGCACGTCCGCTAAAGCGTGTCATTCAGAACGAGGTCGAGACAGCAGTTGCAAAACTGATCGTTGAAGGCAAAGCTCCCGAAGGATGTACGATCATTGTGGATGCGAACGAACGCGGTATAACTGTTGAAGTAGCCATTCAGGCTGAAGAATCAGACATTTAAGGGGGCTGACAACCCCATTTCGATTTTAGCTTCCCACTTAAGCCCCATCAGTCCTCATAATACTTCCTTGGAATCCTCATTATCGGAGATTCAAGATAAAGTAGTAGAAGCAGGAACATTGCTGTTGAGAATATTGGAAGATATGCAGGCAATACAATGTAAGATGCTATGGGTAAAATGAATACGATGGCTACAAAAGCCATTGATTTTGGACCCCTCAACTTAGGATAAGGATACTCACTTACCATAAGGAAAGAGAGCAACAGCATAATTGCAATAACTCCGTAGAACTGGACATACCTGTCTGCCATGAGCAGATAGGAAGCGATCACTACAGCAGATGCGGTTATAGGCAGACCTTCAAAATCAGGGATGGTTTTCTGTTTTGTGTTGAACCTTGCAAGGCGGATTATTCCACAGAACAGATAGAAGCATGCTCCAATGGCCATTATATAAGGATGAGAATACCCATAGATAAAATATAAGGCTGCAGCAGGTGCAACGCCAAAGGAGATAGCATCTGCAAGGGAATCCAGATACTCACCGATAGCACTGTTAGGAAGCCTGCGTGCCAGGAAACCATCCATGCCATCAGCAATAGCTGCGAAAAGAATGAATATAAAAGCAAGGTCAGTATGCCCGGAGCATGCACTGAAGATCGCCATCATGCCGAAAAGAGCATTTCCAAGTGTCACAAGATCCGGGACCCGGAGGGTTTTGAACATCATTGTTATTTCCTCTTGAATCCTTTTTCTTTTGCAATTATGGTTACCCCTGCATACACACGATCACCGACCTTGCATGATATCTCAAAATCAGAAGGAATGGTCACATCGACACGGGAACCGAAGCGTATCATCCCGATCTTTTGTCCGCTAGCCACCTTGTCCCCCACCTGCAAATATGACACAATTCTGCGCACCAGGACACCAGCGATCTGGGTCACTTTCACATCCCCGTGGCTGCTTTCAATAACTGTGATCGTACGCTCGTTCCTTTCGGAATCCTTATTGAAAGCTGGTATATGCCCTCCTTTTTTATGGGTTATGCTACGAATGGTTCCGGAGATAGGGGCACGGTTGACATGAACATTGTGAACGTTCATGAAAACGCAGACCTTGCCATTGCTCACATCTATAACCTTACCATCAGCGGCAGAGAACAGACAATGGTCACATATCTTTGTTGTCCTTTCAGGGTCCCTGAAGAACCAGATCATAAAGACAAATAGAGCAAGACCAAGATATGACAGGTAACGAAGTAATGCGAGACCTGTAAGATAGGATGCTATTGTGCTTGCCAGAGCAAAAAAGCCCAGAACGGCGATCCATGAGGTAGAATCTTTAGCTAACATTTCAGAGGTCCTTAGCTTTTCCGTACTATTTCCCTGATCTGCTTAGTTGTCATTTGCCACAATCCATCGATCATGTCAAGAAGTTCAGGCAATATTCGCATCACAACGTAAGCGATCACAAAGAGTGCAATGGCTGAACCGATCTTTGCGATCACATGATGGGCGATCTCAAAACTTTCAGCACCGAACCACTGGTCACCATAGGCCACTATCACAAAGGCATCCCTTACGATGTTCAGCATATATATTACAGGCACAGAGACCATGAAAGCTGACATGAGCCTTTTGAAAGGCGCATTGATGGAGATGATCAATCCCGTGAATAGGGCAATGCTTTCGATTGCAGTACATGCAAGTATGATCTGTACAGTATAACCGTTATAGGTGATCTTATGCCATGTTGACTCTACATTATAACCCAGGAAGCCAAGCAAACCGGCTGTAGCATTGGTCACATTAGATATGAGCCACTGGTTCAGAGAAGGAATGTTCGCGAAAGGGAAGTAGAACAACGAACCTATTGCCGTTGCGCTCGTAACCATAAGAATAACATTCGTATTCTGGCTCAGTCCGGATGTTGAAGGTTCCCTGTACTCCCGAATCATATTATGTGCCATGAAAAGGCAGAAGGCAGCAATTGCCAGGGTCAGTACTACATTGAAATAGTCATGGATCTCAATATAATGGAGCGGCTGGTATGCCCAATGGAGAGAAAAGAATATCCACCCCACCCCGCCTGAGAGGAACTTTATGCCTCTTGTTGCAGGTATGACCGAGGATAATACCATCAGGGCAACTGCGATCCATATTACGTTTTCTATCATTATCAAACACCTTTATCACAGGTATCATATATAGTATCTTGCTAATTGTATTAAGGTTTTGTTCAAATGACAGTTCCCACCACTCCCCTGCTCACAGTTGATGCCGTAATCATCTTAAATGGTAAGATTATACTGATAAAGAGGAAGAATCCCCCTTTCAAAAACAGATTTGCACTACCAGGTGGTTTCGTGGAGATAGGCGAGACGACCGAAGCTGCGGCAATTCGGGAAGCATATGAAGAGACCGGACTATTTATCGATCTTGTCAAATTGATAGGAGTATATTCAGAGCCTTCGCGCGATCCGAGAGGACATACCGTATCTGTATGTTACCTTGCGATCGGCCACGGCAAACCAAAAGCCGCCACTGACGCAGCTGAAGTAGCCCCGTTCGACCTGAAGGAGCTACCGGACATAGCTTTCGACCACCGAAAAATGATTGACGACGCAGGAGATGATATTAATGGAATTCTGTCCAAAATGTAAGAGCATGATGACCCCTATGGAAGGCTCATTGAAATGTAAAAAATGCGGGTACGTAAAAGAGAAGGAAACAAAACCTGAACTTGTATCAAGATCGAACCGTGAAGAAAGAGAAGTTACGGTACTTGAAGGCGATATTGATGAAGGACTCCCGACAACTACAGCAAGATGCTCTGAATGTGGGAACAACATAGCATACTGGTGGCTAAGACAGCTAAGGTCTGCTGATGAATCCGAGACCAGGTTCTTCAAGTGTACCAAATGCAGCTTCACATGGCGTGAATACGACTGAAGATATGTGCGCGAAGAACAGTGAAAGCATATATACTGTAAATGATATAAAGAAGTTGAAATCGAAACTATTTGGCGGAGAAACAACATGTTCAAGGCGACAATTGATGCATATCTTCTAAAAGATTCAATCGAAACACTATCTGTACTCGTGGATGAAGCAAGATTCAGGATATCACCGGAAGGAATCGCGGTTCGGGCAGTAGACCCTGCAAACGTTGCAATGGTCAGCTTTGACCTGACAACAGATGCATTTGAGGATTTCAGTGGAGACGACTGCGAATTGGGATTGGACCTCTCAAGAGTAACTGACATACTTGCAGTTGCAGACAGGGATGACAAGGTCCACATGGAACTTGATGAAGATGCAAAGAAACTGATGATCCAGATCGGTGGTTTCTCATACACCCTTTCATTACTGGACCCGTCAACTATCCGTGCAGAACCAAGGATCCCACAGCTCGAGCTTCCAGCTGAAATCGTCCTCAACGGCAAGGACCTACAGAAGGCTGTCAAAGCTGCAGAGAAGATAAGTGACCACATGCTACTTGGCGTTGAGGGAGAGAACTTCTTCATGGAAGCCGAAGGCGATACTGACCGTGTGAAACTCACAATGTCACGCGACCAGTTAATCGATATCAAGGCAAATGATACACGTTCACTGTTCTCACTGGACTACCTGTCAGATATAATCAAACCTGCCTCAAAATCCAATGAAGTTACATTACACATTGGAAAAGACTTCCCGATAAAGATCAACTTCTCCATTGCTAACGGAGCCGGTACTATCGGATATCTCCTGGCACCAAGGATCGAATCTGACTAAAATGGACAGTAGATATCTCGCCTTATATCCTTTTGTATCCGAGGCATCCGAATATGTCGGCGGCCTCGGTTTTTCACCAGAGAAACTCCTATTCTCCCGTGCACTTGACTCTGCCCGCCAGAGGGGAAAGGAACGTGTAATACAGTCGCTGACAGGAGAGATCGAAAAGCCGTCACCTTCAGGTTCGGAAGAAGGAAAGATCCTCACCGAACTTTTGTCCTACCCTTTTGCAAGGATACTGGTATCCTGTATCGACGACCAGTTCCTGACAAGAAAATATGCACTTGCAGAAGCAAAAGCTGCATACAGGCTTCTTAAGACGCAGCAACCGGAATTCCTGCAGGAACTTGGTCTTGATTTCCAGATCAATGCCGAGACCTACGAAAATATGGAATCCCACGATATCCTTTTTGACCTTCATTTTACGGATTACATCAAACTTGCAACTACCTTAAAGGACCTGAACTGGAAACTGGTCAACAGGAAAATGAAAGCAGGCCATGTGAGGATCAGCAAGGAAGAGTTCGCCCGCTTGCTGCAGGAAGCCATACGTTCACGCATACAGAATGCCCTTCCACTTTCAGTCCCTGAAGAGATCAGCGAAGCATGCACACCATACCTTGCAGAGATCAATGAGACCCTTGAGGAGAAAAAATCCGATTTTGGCGTTGGAGAGTTCCAGAAAGTGGAAAGTGAACTGTTCCCCCCATGTATCGTGCAGGCTATTGCAAATGTAAGGGCAGGAGTGAACCTTGCCCATTCAATGAGATTTGCAATGACATCGTTCCTGTTGAACATTGGAATGACCGTGGACGAGGTCGTAGCTATGTTCAATGTATCTCCTGACTTTGACGAGGAGAAGACAAGATACCAGATACAGCATATTGCTGGCTCTTCGGGTACCACCTACAAGCCGCCCTCCTGTAACACGATGCGAACATACGGCAACTGCTACAACCCGGATGAGATATGCAAGAACACAAAACATCCTTTAGGTTATTACAGCAGAAGAATGTGGTTAAAGAACAAAATGGAAAAAGAAAAGGAAAAGAAGGCTTGAAGACCTTCCATTTGATCTTTAATTAGTTTCTGCTTATCTTATGCTTTATTTTCGACCATATTTGCGGCACTGTTCCACAAAACTGTCCACAGGGAAAGAACCTGGATGCGCATGCATATAACTTGCCAGTGAATTATGCTCTGTGATACCATCCTTGCCATTCATGATGCCTTTTCCACGTGACATTTCATAGATAAGTCTTGAATCACTGTCACATTCTGTGAGCGAGTAGTGGAACTCATGTCCCCTGACAGGTCCTTTTATGAACTTACCCTTTGCAACACCTTCAGTGTATCCCAGTGCCTGAAGTCTCTTTGTAAGGACCGTCTCTGCAGGGAAAAGGTCTGCCATCCTATAAACAACGTCCTCGATCTCATAGGAACTACAGAGATATTGCAAGCCTCCGCATTCACCGTAGATCGGCATGCCATCCGCTGAGAGGTCTTTGAGCTTCTTGGTCGTCCTGGACTTTTCAAGTTCGGCGATGTTAAGCTCAGGATATCCGCCACCAAAGTACATACCATCAACTTCAGGGAGATCACCATCAAGCGGACTGAAGAACTCGATCTTTGCACCACATTTCATGAACATGTCGAACATTTCTTCATAATAGAAACAAAATGCACTGTCACGGGCAACACCAATGGTCACCTCTGACATATTACCAACACACCTTTCATCTTCGACCTCAGGCTTCTTTGGCTCGGAAGCAAGGGAGAGGATCTCATCGATATCGATATTTTCCTCAATGAACTCTGCAAGCTTGCCAACATCATAATCCTGTTCTGAGGCCATGTGCAGACCAAGATGCCTTGAAGGAACCTTTATATCGTTGTTCCTTGGAACAGTTCCCACAACAGGAATATCCGGAAGCACATCCTTGATCATCTGGGCATGACGAGGGCTACCCACCCTGTTCAGGATAACACCGGCAATGTTCACATCCTTGTCGAACTCGGTGAAGCCTTTGACTATGGCTGCTGCACTTCTGGACATGCCGTGCACGTTCACTACCAGAATAACAGGGATATTAAGGGATTTAGCAACATGGGCTGAACTGGCGATCTCCGTTGAGTTCATACCATCGTAAAGACCCATTACGCCTTCGATGACAGAGATGTCAGCATCCTTATAGCTGTTATCAACAGTTCTGCGAACACCATCAACACCCATCATGAATGTATCCAGATTTCTTGAGGACCTGCCACAGATAGCAGTATGATGAGTAGGATCTATGTAATCAGGACCAACCTTGTAAGGCTGGACTTTCATATTCCTTTTCGTAAGGGCGGCCATAATACCCATGGCAACAGTGGTTTTGCCTACGCCACTATGCGTTCCTGCAATTAGGACCGATCGTTTCATGACACTAATTGTGTTGGTTTTATATATATCCATTACTATTCCTGTTCATAACTTAATCCATTCTAGTGTATACGAACATGAAAACTTCAAATGATCTTCTTACAGACAAGTTCGGCCGAACGGTCAGAAGTCTTCGGATATCACTTACCAACCGTTGCAACCTTGACTGCATCTATTGTCACAGTGAAGGAGATGAAGGCAGCAGAAATGAGATGACGGTTGGAATGATATCCGACATAGTGAACACCGCGGCAAAGTTCGGCGTCAATAAGGTCAAGTTCTCAGGCGGGGAGCCTCTTGTCAGGAAAGATTTCGAGGAGATCCTCAGGGCATTGCCGGAACTTAAGGATGTATCAGTGACAACCAACGGCGTTCTCCTGAAGGACCGGGCCTACAGTCTTAAAGAAGCGGGTTTGGACCGCGTTAATGTCAGTCTTGACACCCTTGATCCTGAGAAATATGCTTATATCACACATGGAAAAACGGAAACCCTGAATGATGTACTTGAGGGAATAAACGCAGCCATAGATGCTGGCCTGACCCCTGTGAAGATCAATATGGTACTTCTCAAAGGCATCAATGAAAATGAGATCGACGATATGCTGGAGTTCGTCAGAGGTCACAAGGGTGACCTTGTGTTACAAATTATACAGGTCATGGACTTCAGGGACGGTGCACAATACAACCTGGATGCTGAAGAGATCGAGAGAAAGCTTGAAAGGCGTGCAGATGAAATTAAGATGCGCAAAATGCATCACCGTAAAAGCTATATTATCGACGGGGCAGAAGTGGAGTTCGTACGACCTATTGACAATGCGGAATTCTGTGCTAATTGCAACAGGCTCAGGATAACTGCGGATGGTAAGTTAAAACCCTGCCTTCTTGTCAATGATAATCTAATAGATTTATCTAATGCTGATCCGGAGGATTTCCCCGAGCTTCTGAGAGCATCTATCGAACGTAGAATACCTTTTTACACGGACTCTAAAGAAAGAACGATCATTGAGAAAAGAACGATCATCGGAGATAAATAAAATGGAAGTAGAGCTTACAGTTGACGGTAATGATATCGAGATCAACCATTTCGTACAGAATATACTTGGAGCAATGGCAAGCTCTTCTGTAGAGACACTTCACGATGTCGATGCGGACTGGAAGGACCTCACCATCAAACTGAAAAAATAAATCTAACAATTTTCATCGGTCAGAGATATCAAACCATCAGACCAGATGTTCTATATCTGAGAACTTTATCGGAGATGTCGCATCCAGCGAGATAGGTGTCACAGATATGTGACCGTTCTCAATGGCGTTGACATCAGTACCCTCTTCTGCTTCATGGATCAGGTCACCTGTGATCCAGTAATATGACGTTCCTCGGGGATCATGCCGCTCTTCCACGTCAGTCTTGAAGAACTTGCGTGCAAGCCTTGTTATTTCCACTTCACAACCATCTTCTGCAAAATGTGGGATGTTAATGTTCAAAAGGTCCACATTCTCAGGAAGCCCTTCCTTCAACACTTTTTTTGCCACCCTGTTCACAAACTTCACACCTACATCGAAGTCATGCTGGAAATCCCTGAGATCATCGAACTTAAGGCCTTCTTCCTTTACCTGGATGGAGGCTGCAATAGCAGGAACACCATAACTTGCACCTTCAAGTGCAGCACCGATAGTGCCCGATGTTGTGATCGTATCAGTGCTTATGTTCTCCCCTATATTGAATCCGGAAAGAATGAGATCCGGCAATTCTTTCATAATTGTAAAAATTCCAAGTATTACGGAATCCGTAGGAGTCCCGCCCACTGCATTTACTTCTATGCCCTCTATAACTGTACGATTAATGCGCAGTGGCTCAAATATGGAGATAGAGCGTCCCACACCACTTTGCTGCATAGCAGGTGCTGAAACTGTGACATCACCCAGATCGGATACACTTCTATAGGCCGCCCTGATACCGGCAGCGTAGACACCGTCATCATTGGTGAGCAGTATTCGTGTTGACATTGGTGCTTTCTTTGTTCTCTGTAGTATTATAGTTAATGGAACAAAAAGAGATTAAAAAGTAAAAAATAGTGATGGAGTGTGGACCTAAGAAAAATGGATCAGGGATCAATACCAACAGATAGATCGTATACAAATGGAAGATTTAACGTGGCAACTGTTCAGATACTCCTTCTGACCTTACCCTGTTATAAGGAACATTAAAGCTGTTACCAAGGGATCCGACAAACTGTCCGCCATTGGCCTCAAGTTCCATTTCAGGAATTGCTCCCTCAACCTCAGGTTCATCGAGTATCGGATCGCAGAGGTATATCTGCAGGTCCCCGGCTGCATCCAGAAAAACGGATGGGCGGACACCGGTACTATCATACTCCTCTACTGCGCCCCTGAAGACCAGTGACATATATTTGGCTGCCTGCATTGTCATCATCTTTCCCTAAGGTATAATACATAGTTTCTATGGACATGCATATATTCAGCGTGTCCATGATATTTGTAGAAAGAACGAAAATGTATACACGTCGGAACACAACCCGATCGAGATGATCGCAAATAACAGGACCTATAGCCACAATCGAAATAGAGGAATGGGAAGAGCACATATTAGCGCTCAAAATGAGAAATTTATTTAAACTATCGAACAATACGTGGTAGAACACATTATACGTACTACATATATTGCATACAGCATGATTACAAAATAACACTTACAGTTGGAATCATTATGCTTAAAGATGAATATCAAATCGATTTTTTCTCTGATAACGGATTTATCAGAAAACAGTGTCCTAAATGTGGAAAATACTTCTGGACACGAGACCAGGATAGGTCAACATGTGGAGATGCACCATGCGACCCCTATTCATTCATAGGCAATCCCGTATTCAAGAAGAAGATGGAACTTGCAGAAATGCGGGAGTTCTACCTTAAATTTTTCGAGGAACAGGACCATACCCGCATCGATAGATACCCGGTCATTGCCAGATGGAGAGACGACATATACTTAACAATTGCATCAATTGCCGACTTCCAGCCATTTGTAACATCCGGGCAGGTACCACCACCAGCAAACCCACTCACAATTTCCCAGCCATGCATCAGGCTTTCTGACCTCGATGCTGTGGGAAGGAGTGGAAGACATCTTACGACTTTTGAAATGATGGCACACCATGCCTTCAACAACAGTAAGAAGGAGATCTACTGGAAGGACCACACACTGGAACTGTGTGACGGACTCCTCGACTCCCTTGGTGCAGACCCGATGGCTGTCACATACAAGGAAGAGCCATGGGCAGGTGGCGGAAATGCCGGACCATGTGTGGAGACACTTATCGGCGGGCTTGAGGTTGCAACGCTTGTGTTCATGGACCTGAAGCAGGACAAGAAGGGAGATATAAACATCAAGGGAGACCAGTATTCCAAGATGGATAATTACATCGTGGATACCGGATACGGACTTGAGAGGTTCGTGTGGGCATCAAAAGGTTCACCCACCATCTATGACGCGATCTTCCCCAGCATTGTGAACGAGCTAATGGGACTTGCAGGTATCGAGCATGAGCTTGAGAACGAAGAGTATACCAATATCCTTTCACAGAATGCACGTCTGGCAGGACTTATGGACGTCAGTGAGAAAGCAAACCTGTTCGAATTGAGGAAACAGGTTGCTTCCAGCATCGGAACTACCGTAGAAAAGCTCAGTTCGATAATGGAACCTGTGGAAAGCGTCTACGCTATCACAGATCACACCAGATGTCTCACATTTATGCTCGGTGACGGTGGCATACCATCAAATGTTAAGGCCGGATACCTTGCAAGGCTTGTCATACGCAGGACGCTCAGGATGATGAAAGACCTTGGCATCAACGTCCCCATATCTGAAATCGTGCGGATGCACATCGACAACCTGCCGGAGTATCCTGAATTCCAGGAGAACTTTGATGTCATCGAGGATATTCTTGTCCATGAGGAGCGCAAGTTCGCGGACACACTTGACCGTGGCAGGAGAATGATGGAGAAATCTGCCAAGCATTATAAGAAGAGTGGAGAAAAGATCCCTCTTGAGACCATCATAGACATGTATGACAGTCAGGGGATCCCACCAGAGATCTCAAAGTCTGTTGCAGCAGAGGTCGGTGTGGAAGTAGACCTTCCTGACAATTTCTATTCATTGGTAGCAGATAAACACAGCAAGTCCGAAGAGAAGGAAGAAAAGGTCATTCCTTTTGCCGACAGGATCGCAAAGTTGCCGAAGACAAAACGCCTGTTCTATGACGAGCCGAACAGGATGGAGTTCGAAGGTGTTGTCCTGGACATATTTGAAAAGCATATTGTACTTGACAATACGCTTTTCTACCCCGAGGGTGGCGGACAGCCAGCTGATTACGGCACATTGACCGTTGAGGACATTGTACTTAATGTGGTGGACACCCAGATCTACAACGGAGTGGTGGTCCATACCATTGATGATATCGAGGATGAACTGCACATAAGAAAAGGTGACCTTGTGGTCGGCAGGGTTGATGAGGAGCGCCGTATGGCACATGCAAGACATCACACTGCGACTCACATCATTAATGATGCTGCAAGGGATGTTCTTGGAAGCCATATCTGGCAGGCAGGTGCCCAGAAGTTCATGGACAGGGCGCGCCTTGACCTTTCCCACTACAAACGTATCACACAGGAAGAACTGGACCAGATAGAGCTGATTGCAAACCGTACTGTCATGGAGAACAAGCGGGTGCTGAGTGACTGGATGGACAGGACAGAGGCCGAACAGAAATACGGATTCCGCCTGTACCAGGGTGGTGTACCCCCAGGAAAGATGATCCGTGTTATGCAGGTAGGCAATGACATCGAGGCATGTGCAGGCACTCACTGTACAAACACAGGCCTTGTAGGTCCGATCAAGATACTGAAAACCGAACGCATACAAGACGGTGTTGAACGTCTGGAATATGCTGCAGGAGAAGCTGCTATCAAAGCAATGCAGGATCTCGAGTCACTTGTGCGCAATTCATCCGAAACACTGCGCGTATCAGCAGAACAGCTGCCATCTACTATCGAGAGGTTCTTTGACGAATGGAAGAACCTCAAGAAAGAGAACACAAAGCTCAAAGATGACCTTGCTCATGTGAGGGTAAGCCAACTGATCACAGATGCTGAGACCATCAACGGCATCAGGCTCATCGCAAAGACGGTACCGCATGCAGACAGTGATGAACTCACAAAGACAGCAGGTGAACTGACACAGGAGAACGATGTCGTCGCTGTGCTGATAAGCGAACTGGATGGTGTTAAGATCGTGGCAGCCGCTGGTGATGAAGCGGTTAAGAACGGCGTCAACGTGGGCCTGATCGTCAAAGAGATGTCCGCAATTGTAGGCGGCGGTGGCGGAGGACGCCCTAACATGGCGCGCGGTGGAGGAACAAATCCATCAAATATGACCGGCGCCCTGGATCGCGGCACTGAGCTGTTAAAAGAACAGCTCGAGTGATCGCGAATTGAACTTAACTAAAAGGAGTTCTTTTGCGACACTGCTGAAAGGAGCACCTTTTAATAATTTTCAAGAGCCGATCTGAGCTTACTATTTGAAGCAGATCTTCTGCTATTCTTTACTTTTTTGCTCTTTTTTTACATTTGTTACCCTACGACCTGACAATTATGCCATAAGATCAGAAAATACATGCATAAACACATCAAAAAATACCATCCTATTTGAAAAGGTTAATATTAGAAAAAAAACAATAGAACGTACTGAAATTGTGAGGTAAGATGTCTGCAGAAGAAACTGATGAGATCATGGGCACGCTTTGTAAGGAACTAGCTACAAAGAATGCATTATTGTTAGCACCGATCAATGTGTTCAGTGAGAGGATGATCTATTTTTACACTTATTCTGCAATGAAGAGTGATCCTTCCCGCAACATTGTATGGCTTTGCCTGAAGACCTCCAGAAAACATGTTCTTGAAAAATTTGAAGAATACGGCCTGGAAGTCGGTGAGCTTATGGAAAGAATTTGGTTCATTGATACAGAGGGGGCTGGCAAGAACGACCCGAATACCCTTTATTGCAATTCTGTGACAGACTACATAAAGATCGGTTCACATGCATCAAAAATATTTGGCCAAAAACCCGGATCGATCCTCGTCCTTGACGACCTTACAGTACTTTCCAAAGACAATCTGCAGATAGTAGAGAATTTTATTAAATTCCTTGAACGAAACGTTCGTGAAAATCAGGGCAGCATCATCTCCATGCTGGGAAAAGGTGCCCTTCCGACTGAGACCGAAGGCCTGATGCGCTCGTTCTTTGACGTAATAATCGATATTACGGAACAGGGCAAATTGCACACAGACATCGGATTGAACATTGTTGATGCCCGTTATACCATCGTTGATGGAAAGATCGACCTGAGCTACAGTCAGAAAAAGATGCAAAAGGAAAGACTGAAGATCCTTGTCGTGGACGACGAACCAGACATTCCTGAACTGATCAGACTCTCACTTGCCACGGAACCCTACGATTTCCTGATAGCATACAGCGGAGAAGAAGCTGTAAAGAAAGCTATCGAGGAAGTTCCCGACCTGATCCTGCTGGACATCATGATGCCGGACATGGATGGATATGAGGTCGTAGAGAAACTCAAACAGAACAGCGATGCGCAGGATATTGCAGTCATAATGGTCTCTGCAAAGACAGAGGTAGAGGACAAGCTCAAAGGTATGCAGCTTGGCATCGATGACTACATCTCAAAACCATTTGACAAAAGGGAGATCAATGCCCGTATCAAGATGGTCATGAAAAGGTTTGGATGGGAACCAAAGGAAACGGATTCCAACTAAGACCTTCTTTTTTAGCTTTTTTTATACGAACTCAAATACAGAGTCATATCATAGTTCCAACCAGATATTTTAAATAATCTAAAACCTCTCAATCTAACAAAATATGCGATAACTGTTTAATTATCATCGGAGTGTTTTAATGGCGATTCCTAAAGAATACGATTCTAATGAAATAGAAGTAAAATGGCAGGACACCTGGGATATGTCTATGTATCATTTTGACTGGAAGGATGAAAGCCGTCCACAGTATATAATCGATACACCACCTCCATATCCTACAGGAAATTTCCACATCGGAAACTCACTCAACTGGTGTTACATCGATTTCGTTGCACGTTATAAGAGAATGCAGGGATTCAATGTAATGTTCCCACAGGGCTGGGACTGTCACGGCCTTCCTACCGAAGTAAAGGTAGAGGAGATCCACGGTATTACCAAGAACCAGATACCACGTACTGAGTTCAGAAAATTGTGTGAGGAGATGACCGTCGGCAACATCGAGAAGATGCGCGCCACAATGCTCCGCCTTGGATTCTCCACGGACTGGAGCAATGAGTTCATCACAATGGACCCCGACTACTATGTCAAAACCCAGAGATCCTTTGTCAAGATGCAGGATATGGGACGTGTATACCAGTCAGAGCATCCTGTAAACTGGTGTCCAAGATGTGAAACAGCTATTGCTTTTGCGGAGGTTGAATACGATGCAAGGGACACAAAGCTCAACTTCCTGCACTTCGACAAGCTGGAAATCGCCACCACAAGGCCGGAACTGCTTGCAGCATGTGTGGCAGTTGCCATCAATCCTGATGATGAAAGATACAATGAGAATATCGGGCAGACCGTTAAGGTACCATTGTTCGGCCACGAGGTAAAGGTCATCGGGGACAAGGATGTAGATCCAGCATTTGGTACAGGGGTTGTCATGATCTGTACCTTTGGGGACAAGCAGGATGTCAGATGGTGGGTAGAGCATGATCTGCCACTGAGAAAGGCCATTGACAAGAACGGTCGCATCACAGAGATCGCAGGCAAGTATGCAGGCATGACAATTCCTGAATGCAAGGAAGCTATTATTGAGGACCTTAAGAAAGAAGGCTACCTCTATGACCAGAAAACACTCGACCAGAACGTTGGAATGTGCTGGAGATGCAAGACCCCTATTGAGATCCTGTCCGAACGCCAGTGGTTCGTGAAGATCGACAATGACGAGATCCTCGAAACAGCCGATGAGATCGAATGGTTGCCTGAGTATATGAAGGTCAGGCTCCAGAACTGGACAGGAACCATGGAATGGGACTGGTGCATCTCTCGCCAGAGGATATTTGCAACACCAATACCTGTATGGTACTGTAAGAAATGTGGAGAGGTCATGGTAGCAGAAGAAGAATGGTTACCAATGGACCCTACACAGGAACAACCACCTGTAGCATGCAAGTGTGGTTCCACTGACTTCGAGCCAGAAGAAGATGTGCTTGACACATGGATGGACTCTTCCCTTACAGCCCTGCACGTAGCAGGCTGGTTAAGCGACAAGGAGATGAGAAACCCAACACAGCTACGTCCACAGGGACACGACATCATACGCACATGGGCATTCTACAGTATACTGCGTTCAAAGGCACTGACCGGCAAGAGGCCATGGGATTCCATACTAGTCAATGGAATGGTGCTCGGAGAGGATGGTCACAAGATGAGCAAGTCACTTGGAAACATCATCTCACCGGAAGAAGTAATTGCAAAATACAGTGCTGATTCATTCAGGCAGTGGGCTGCAGTAGGCGGGTCCACCGGATCAGATGTTATGTTCAGGTGGAAGGACGTTGTATCAGCATCACGATTCTTTACAAAGATGTGGAGTATCTACCGTTTCTCCATGTCACACCTTGAGGATAATCTATCCGACATCGTGAACAACAAGCCGGAAGAGCTTGCGATCATTGACAGGTGGTTGCTGAGCAATCTTAACAGGCTCATCATGTCAGTAACTGAAAGCCTTGATGCATACCAGTTCGATGAAGCTTACAAGTCCATCAGGGGATTTGCATGGGAGACCCTCGCAGACAACTATATCGAACTTGTCAAATCCAGACTGTACGGAGATGACGAAAATGCCCGCAGGACGGCACAATATACGCTTTACCTGGCAATGGATGCCCTCTCACGCATGCTTGCACCTTTCGCACCATTCTTTGCTGAAGAGATGTACTCAAGGATCGGGAAAGGCAGCGTACATGCACAGGGCTGGCCGGAAGCTGACGAGTCGCTCATCAGTGAATCCGTAGAAAAGGACGGAGAGCTCATCAAGGAAATTGCGAGCAATGTCAGAAGATACAAGTCCGAGTCAGGCATGGCACTAAATGCCCCTCTTGAGAAAATAGAGGTATACGGTACACTCGGAGACGCTTCCGACCTTATCGGCGTGACAAACTCAACCGTAGAGATCATCGAAGGCGAACCTGACTTTGAGCATGTTCCTGTGAACATAAAGCCGAACATGGGCATCATTGGTCCAAAGTTCAGGAAGCAGGCAGGAGCTATCATCAAGACACTTACATTAATGGACCCTGTGGAAGTTGCCGACATCGCTTCAAAGGGCAACATCAGCATAACAGTTGATGGCGAGGATATTGAGCTTGAACCTGAAAGTGTTGTCATTGAGAAAGAGGTCATTTCAGCCGGCAGGGCTGTGGATGTTCTTGATGTCAACGGTACTGTTGTAGTGATAGTCCGCTGACCAAAACAGTTATTTTCACCCCCGCTCTAGTTTTATATAACTAAACGCGGGGGTTTTTTATGACTAACAAAGAGTATAACAGGATACTGATAGCAACTGACGGTTCCGAGAACGCAGAGAAAGCTGCAAGATCGGGAGTGAAGATAGCAGCTTTGAGCGGTGCTAAAGTACTTGCACTTTATGTTGTTGAGATGGAGACCGTAGGTGTTACTCCTGAAGCCGTCCACAGGGACTACGTCGCATCAATGGAACTGGCGGTCACCGAACATATGACCAGAGAACAATGGCATGAATTTGCCCGGGTCGCAGATGATATATGGAAGACTGAAAGACAAAAGCATCTCGAAGAGAAAGGGAATGCTGTTACATCCTATGTGGAAAATCTTTGCAAAGAGCTGGGAGCAGAGGTTGAAACACGTGTAGAGGAAGGTCACCCTGCAAACGTTATTCTTGATATTGCAGAGAAAGAGAATGTGGACCTAGTGGTCATCGGCACACTTGGAAAGACAGCGGATGGCAGGTTCAGGCTCGGCAGTGTTGCGGACAAGGTTATCAGGAACTCACCGGCAGAACTTCTGGTCGTCAGATAAAAGATCAAGATGATTTTTAAGATCAAATAAAAGACCAAAAATATTAAAAAAGGAAGAAGGAGACTTTAAGCCTCCAGAACTGCAAGACGGTCTGCGATCTCCAGGGCGATACTTGCAACTTCTATTGCATCCCTTCCGAGAACACGGACCATTGGTTCTTTCCCCACACCGCCCGCATCAGAGATAATGGCGGGAACCCTGCCATAGGAATCAATTGCATAGGTTACACCCCAGTCCATGGTGTGGGTGTGTTCAGGCTCTTCTGCACGGCTAAAAGAGGACATTGTAAGCCCCATATCCTCACAGATGGCCAGCACGTTTCTTGAATAGCTTATGTTGACCGATGCACGAATTTCCTGATCGAACTCCATTGCCGCAAGAACTATCCTTGCAACATGGCTGCTTGCACCAAAACTAACACAACCTACCACCTTTGGCCTGCCCTGAAGCCTGACTATCCTGCCGTTGACAGCAGCAACATCAGAGACCTTCCTTGCGTGCGGCAGGGCCATTGCTATATTACAACCAACCTCTGCAACAAGCTTGGCGAAATTTGGGCTGTCCTCAAGCATCTGAACTGCCTTTTCAGTGTTAGCAAGCACTTCATCCTTTGTTGCCATCATCTGGAGATAGCCCATCTGGTTCACTGGAGATACGCCCTTACCAATATTTCTGCTCAGAAGGATGCCGTATTCAACGAATTCCTTTGCAGCGATAGCAGCATCTACAATAGAATAGCCTCTTGCAAGATAGGCCGTCAATGCGGAGGAATAAGTGCAACCTGAACCATGGGTACCTCCTTCAATGAACCTTCCGGGCACCTCTGCAAAGAGATCACTTTCAGATTCATATACCAGGTCCACAGCATCAGAATGCCCTCCTGTGATCACTACATTCTTGACCCCAAGGGCAGCAATGGCCTTTGCAGCTTCTTTGGCATCCTCACGTGAATTTATGGTGATACCGGAAAGGACCTGTGCCTCACTTATGTTGGGAGTTGTGGCATAGCTAAGAGGCAAAAGCTCTTCTTTCAGGACCGAAACGGCATCTTCCTTCAGAAGGTCACCACCGGCCTCTGCGGCCATTACAGGATCCACGATGATATGAAGATCATATTCTTTCACACTTTTTGCCACTGCCCTGACAATGTCAGCAGATGAAAGCATGCCGGACTTTGCCCATCTGATGTCCATATCGGCGCAGACAGCTTCGATCTGGTCGGATACCACTGACGGCGGCAGGTCATATGCACTCTTTACCCCGGTGGTGTTCTGTGACGTCACTGAGGTTATGGCACATGTCCCATGCACATAAAGTGACCCAAATGTCTTGATGTCGGCCTCTATACCTGCCCCGCCACCTGAATCTGAGCCGGCGATGGTCAATACTACGGGAGTTATATCCATCTCATCCATGTTCCTGCCTTCTATTATCATGAAGTTAAAGATTGAACTTGTTAAATAAAAACCAAGTGGTTACATCGGAATGATCGGGTGAGATCATTAAAGAGATCTTCCAAGATAGACCTATCTTCGACAGGTTTATATAGAGTATTTGCAACAATGGAGATTCTAATCAAGAACTAAATCAAGAACTAAAACCTTATTAAGTTCGAGAGTAACATAGCTTATCAAAATCACATAATGCATTAGGGGCGATTAATAATGGGAAACAGACCTCTGGATATATTGAACGATGCTTTGAACACATCCGTCATTGTCAGGTTAAAAGGTACAAGAGAGTTTAGGGGTATCCTTCAGGGATATGACGTACACATGAACCTTGTACTTGAGGAAGCAGAAGAATTAAGTGAAGGCGAAGTTGTTCGCAAGATCGGTGGCGTTGTTATCAGAGGAGATAACGTTGTCTACGTGTCTCCGTAACCTATAAGAATAATAGGTGCATCAGGGATAAAACCACCAATATAATTACAGCTAACAACAGTTGAGATATACTGGAACATATTACATTATAGATTTACAAAAGGTGATCAAGAGATGTCAAAAGGTACTCCATCAATGGGTAAGAGGCAAAAACGCACACACGCTAAATGCAGACGCTGTGGAAGCGTTTCACTCAATATCCATACAAAACAGTGCACATCATGCGGTTTCGGAAAAACATCACGCATGAGAAGCTACCAGTGGCAGAGAAAGTGCAAATACTAAAAAAGGACTTTTTCTCACTCGGAGTATAAATGAAAGAAGAATGCGGCGTTGTTGGTGTGTTGATGCATGATGCAGATGCACAGGCGAAACCCGCTTCACTTCAGATATACTATGCCCTCTATGCTTTGCAGCATAGGGGACAGGAATCTACCGGAATTACGGTCAAATGTGGAGAGACCGTCAAGTCCATCAAAGGTATGGGGCTTGTTCCGGAAGTTTATTCCAAAGAGGATATTCTGAAACTCAAAGGTAACCTTGGCCTCGGACATGTCCGATACTCCACTACCGGCGATTCAAATATCGAGAACTGTCAGCCACTAATGGTCAATTACAAGAGTGGCACCGTTGCAATTGCACACAACGGTAATCTTGTGAATGGGCGGGAACTTCGGGATGAACTGGAATCCGAAGGGCGCATTTTTATTACTAATTCTGATACAGAGGTCATAGCACATCTTCTTGTCAAGGAGATGCTAAAGCGTGATTATTTAGGATCCATCAAAGCTGTGATGTCAAGACTTAAGGGATCATACTCCCTTGCCTTGATGATCGATGACCGACTATTTGCTGCCCGCGATCCCCTGGGATTCAAACCATTATGCATAGGTGAGATCAGCGGCGGATATGTGGTCGCATCAGAGAGTGTGGCTATTGACACACTCAACGGCGAACTTACAAGGGATGTAAGACCCGGTGAAGTTGTAGAGATCACAAAGAATGGCTTTGAAAGCCACCAGATGTTCAACGAGAAGAACGCTGCACATTGTGTTTTTGAGTACATTTATTTTGCAAGGCCTGATTCCATTATTGACGGACAGCTTGTTTACAAGGTTCGTGAAAAGATCGGGAGGGAACTTGCACGCGAGCATCCGGTAGAAGCCGACATGGTATCCCCGGTACCGGACTCAGGAATCACATCCGCTATCGGGTATTCCGAAGAGTCCGGGATCGATTATCGGGAAGGCCTGATGAAGAACCGTTATATCGGACGCACATTTATCCTGCCCGGACAGGCAATGCGAGAAACAGCGGTACGTCTTAAGATGAACACTATTTCCGAGAACCTCAAGGACAGGAGGGTCATTCTCGTCGATGACAGCATCGTGCGTGGAACCACCTCACGCCGCATCATTGAAATGGTACGCAAAGCAGGTGCCAAAGAGATACACGCAAGGATCGGAAGTCCCGCAATTATCGCCCCGTGTTATCTTGGAATTGATATGGCCACAAGGGACGAGCTTATAGCTGCCAAAAAATCCGTGGACATGGTCAAAGATGCGATAGTTGCAGATTCACTTGGATACCTTAGCATCGACGGTCTTGTCAGGTCGATCGGCATTGACAGGAATGAGCTCTGTCTTGGATGCCTTACTGAACTTTACCCTGTAGAGATACCTGGTGAAAAGTGTCACCGCAAGCAACTCAAACTTGATGAGTTCAAGGACGAGGATTAATCCGAATCCTCTCTTTTTTGTACATATACACTTATACCTGCTTCTATCCTTATACAGAGATAGCCCATAAAGATACCAAGAACAGCACCAGCTATCACGTCTGATGGATAATGAACCCCTGCAAACACACGGCTAACAGCCATCATTAGAGCACCAGTCCACAAAAGATAGCTGTATTTTCCTGCTATCGGGTGCAGGAACATTGCTGCTGCAAATGCCACGCCTGAGTGAATACTCGGCATTGAATATCCTGATGCTTCCACAACAAAACGTACGTCCTCAGGCCTTGGAACCATTAACCAGGATTTCAGGACAGTGGCTGCTACCCACACAGATAATAGCATCAGGCCAAAATACACTGCAGTTCTCTTTGAGCCGGAGAGGTAAAGATAAAATCCTATTAATACCCACAAAAGGCCTTCGCCTACAACAGAAAGGAACACCATAAGAGGATCCAGTGCCGGATATGAGTTCAGCATATGAACTATCTGAACCTCCATGGATGAGAACGACATAAATAATTGTAGGAACTGTATAGGATAAACATTTTTGCAATAGAGGTTCCCCAACATGTCCAAAGGTAAAAAATGGCATTTCTGGATCGACAGAGGTGGCACGTTCACTGATGTTGTCGCAAAGAGACCTGATGGAAGCATCATTACACACAAACTGCTCTCAGAAGATCCTGAACACTATGAGGATGCAGCCATACAGGGCATACGCCGGATACTCGGGCTTTCAAAAGATGATGAACTTCCCACAGAGAAGATCGAGTGCATTAAGATGGGAACCACCGTGGGCACAAATGCGCTTCTGGAAAGGAAAGGTGAGAGATCTGCACTTGTGATAACCAAAGGGTTCAAGGATGCACTGCGGATCGGTTACCAGAACAGGCCGGATATCTTCGCGCTTGAAATTGAACTGCCCGAAGTTCTCTATGAGCAGGTGGTCGAAGTGGAACAAAGACACAGTGCCAGAGGTGAAGAGCTTGTAACACCTGATGAAGAAAAGATCAGAAGGGACCTCGAAGCTGTCTATGCTAAAGGCATACGTTCGCTTGCAGTTGTGCTTATGCACTCATACCGATATCCGGAACATGAACTGGTCATTGAAAGAATAGCAAAGGACATTGGTTTTCAGAACATCTCACTTTCGCACAATGTCAGCCCACTGATCAAGATCGTGGGTCGCGGGGAGACCACCATGGTCGATACTTATCTTTCACCTGTCCTGCAGCGATATGTGAACAGGATACTTGCTGTTCTTAATGCAGATAGCAATGATACAAAGTTACTATTCATGCAATCCAATGGCGGATTGACCGATGCAATGTCTTTCAGGGGGAAGGACAGCATTCTTTCGGGGCCTGCAGGAGGGATCGTAGGAGCTGCCAGGGTATCAGGAATAGCAGGATTTGAGAAAATAATCAGTTTCGACATGGGAGGAACATCCACCGATGTTGCACATTACAAAGGGGAATATGAACGCTCCTTTGAGAACGAGGTCGCAGGGATACACCTCTATTCACCAATGATGAACATCCATACCGTTGCAGCCGGAGGAGGCTCTATATTACATTTTGAGGAAGGAAGATATCAGGTAGGTCCTGATTCTGCAGGCTCTGATCCCGGACCTTCCTGTTACAGACGTGGAGGTCCGCTGACAGTTACAGATTGCAATGTGATGCTGTCCAGGATCATTCCAAAGTTCTTCCCTAATGTTTTCGGGGAATCCGGGACATTGCCAATGGATGCTGATGTGGTACGCTCTCATTTTTCCGGGCTTGCAGAGAAAATATCCACAGACACAGGAGAGAACACCACGCCTGAACAGGTTGCCGAAGGGTCCCTTACCGTTGCCGTGGAGAACATGGCAAATGCGATCAAGAGGATCTCAACGCAAAGAGGCTACGATCTGAAATTATACATTGTGCTGTTTCGGAGGTGCAGGTGCCCAGCATGCATGTCTCGTTGCAGATTCTCTTGGAATTTCGCGTGTATTCATACACCCGTATGCCGGAGTATTATCAGCGTATGGAATGGGGCTGGCAGACCAGAGGATGATCCTTGAGAGGTATGTGGAGGAAGAGCTTACTGACAAAGTGATCCATGAGATTCGAGATTTGTTCGAAAAACTGGAGAGCGATGGCTCTGCTGCTATGAGAGGGCAGGGAGTTCCGGAAGAGGATATTGTACTCGAACACAAGGTCCATGTGAGATATAGCGGCACCGACACATCCCTTGAGGTCGGTTTCGGGAAGATCGGGACCATTGTGGAAAGCTTTTGTGAAGCTCACAGGAAACAGTTTGGTTTTGTGATGGAAGACAGGAACCTTGTAGTTTCCAATATTTCACTGGAGATCATAGGACTAAATGAAATTCCGGAAGATATCATCGGAAACGATGTAGCAGAAGGTGAATGCTCCCATGAGACAACTGTTGAGATGTACACCTGTGGAAAATATCACTGCACACCAGTCTTCATCAGAAAATGCCTGAAACCCGGACATGTTGTGAAAGGGCCTGCACTTGTCATTGCAGATACGACCACAATTGTTGTGGAACCTTTATGGGAAGCAGAGATCACACCGCAGGACCACATTGTACTAACACGCACAGAACCGCCGGCAGAACATGTTGCCATCGGTACGAATGTTGACCCGGTGATGCTTGAAGTATTCAATAATCGTTTCATGTCCATTGCCGAGCAAATGGGATACCGTTTGCAGAACACTGCACATTCGGTCAATATCAAGGAACGCCTGGACTTTTCCTGTGCTATCTTCGACAATGACGGGAACCTGATCGCAAACGCACCCCACATCCCGGTTCACCTCGGGTCCATGGAAGAAGCGGTCAAGGCCATCATCCGATCCACCAAAGGAAACATGAAAGCAGGGGATGCCTACATGCTCAATTCCCCATATGCCGGAGGCACCCATCTTCCGGATATCACTGTGATATCACCTGTGTTTTGCGGGACCGAAGAGGTGAATTTCTATGTGGCATCCCGTGGTCATCATGCGGATATAGGAGGGTTGACACCTGGGTCCATGCCCCCAAAGAGTATGAAGATATACGAAGAGGGGATCCTGATAGAGAATTTCAAACTGATGGACAAGGGAGCATTCAAGGAAGCAGAGACCCTGAAACTACTGATATCGAACGACCACCCATCACGCAATCCTCAACAGAATATTGCAGACCTCAAAGCCCAAGTGGCTGCCAATGAGAAAGGGCTACAACAGCTTGAGAAGATGGTGGAGAAATATTTACTTGAAACTGTCAGTTCATACATGCAGCATGTACAGGACAACGCCGAAGAAGCTGTCAGAAAAGTTATCGAAGTATTGCATGACGGTAGTTTTACTTACACACTTGATGACGGCAGCCAGATATGTGTAAATATTACCATCGATCATGAGAAACGCTCTGCATGCATCGATCTTACCGACACCTCACCACAGCAAGAGAGTAACTTTAATGCACCTGCCTCGATCTGCAGGGCTGCTGTGGTCTATGTTTTCCGCACCCTCGTAAAAGAGAACATCCCGCTGAACGCAGGATGCATGAAACCACTTGAGATCATAATACCACAAGGGTGCCTTTTGAATCCTTCATATCCTGCTGCGGTGGTGGCAGGAAATGTCGAGACCTCACAGTACATCGTCGATTCCCTCTATGCTGCCTTAGGAGTAATGGCAGCATCACAGGGGACAATGAACAATTTCACCTTCGGTAACCACGAATACCAGTATTATGAGACCATCTGCGGAGGTTCGGGAGCAGGAAATGGCTTTAACGGGACCGATGCTGTGCAGACACATATGACCAACTCCCGGATAACCGACCCGGAGGTACTTGAACTGCGTTTTCCCGTATTGCTTGAGGAGTTCTCAATAAGGGAAGGAAGCGGAGGAAAGGGTCGATACAATGGGGGCAACGGCGTGGTCCGCAAGGTACGCTTCCTTGAAAAAATGAAAGCAGCCATCCTTTCCTCACACAGAAAGTACCCTCCTTTCGGAATGAACGGTGGCGAGGGTGGGAAATGTGGCAGGAACAGGGTCATGAGGAAAAACGGAGAGGTGGAACACATAGAAGGTACCGCTGAAGTCGACATGAATGAAGGCGATGTCTTTGTTGTAGAGACACCAGGTGGCGGCGGTTTCGGGCAGCCAGAATATAATGACCAGTGAACAATAAACAGGCGGCGAAGTTACGGTCAACGGAAAAGTTCTTTGAAATACCGCTCCCTTGCATCCAGGAAGTCCTTTGTGATGTTGTAATGGTCCGTATCCTCATACCCAACCTCAGCTATGCGATCACCATCAAAGTCGAGTATCCGGGAGTTCGGATACCCCATGAGTATGGGAGAATGTGTGGCAATGATGAACTGTGCCCTGCCACTTGATTCCATGTCGTGGATTATCTTCAGCAGAGACAGCTGTCTCAACGGTGAGAGTGCGGCTTCGGGTTCGTCCAGAAAATACAATCCATTCCTGAACCGATTGTTGAAAAGGGAAAGGAACGACTCTCCGTGGGACTGCTCATGAAGGGATCTTCCACCATAGGCATCATAGGCCCTGCCGTCAATTTTTTGGAGTTCATCGATATGGGATGCAAAATCATAGAACGTTTCAGACCTCAGGAAAAACCTTCTGTGACCTTTGGCATCCATGAGAAACGGAGATGTTCACCAAAAACAGAAGCAGACCTGTGGACCTCATACAGGTTATTGCGACTTCCTCCGGCAGTATTGAAGCCTGCCTGATGGGCTATGGCTTCCAGCATAGTGGATTTGCCCGAACCGTTCTCGCCAACAAAGAAGGTTACATTGCTTGTTAGTTCAAGCTCCCGAAAGTTCCTGATAACAGGAATTGTGAAAGGATAGCTGCTTTTGTCAACTTCTTCAGAGTTTCTTAGTGAAATAGTCCTTAAGAACATAATTGATTATCCTGTAACCATTTTTTCAAAGAACATTAACCTTATTGTAGGTTTTTTAAAATCTGCAGGTAAGGAATAAAAGTGAAATTATCTGAACTTAAAGAAGACTCCATTGTAAAAAAACTCTTTGACTTAATCAATCCAGCACCTAGTACATGGCAGAGATATTTGTCTGCTTTGATGCATTATTGTAATTATACAGAATTAAACCCTAGTCAAATGATTGAACAAGCAAACAAGGACATTAGAAATGGAAAATTGATGATTGATCGCATGATTTTTGTACAGATTCCTGGATTTTTCAATCAAGAGCCACCTTGCTGCACAATGATTTTATAGAAAATGGATTTTACAGATAATGTAATTATATCTTTTTTAGCACAACATATCATTTACAGTAACACCGTTACTGTAAATTAAGACAGAAAGTATAAATACAGTAACATCATTACTGTAATATGTGACTTGCATAGAAATCAAAGATATAGCAACAATACAAATGGGATATTCATTCAGATCAAAGCTTGAAGCATCTGAAAATGGAAATATAAAAGTTATCCAGATGAAAGACCTGCTCGATGATAACACGGTAGATTGCAATGGATTAATGAAGATAGATATGCAGACTCCAAAAGAGCAACATTTTGCCCGAAAAAGAGATTTGTTATTCAGGTCAAGAGGCCAAATTAACACTTCTGCAGTAATACTTGAAAATCCAGATGATGCTATTGTTGCTTCACCTTTGATAAGGATTAGAATAACAAATCCTGAAACTGTTTTGCCAGAATATTTGAACTGGTACATTAGCCAAACTGATGCTCAGCGTTATCTGACTTCCATGCAGGCAGGAACGTCAGTAAACATGATAAGAAGTAAACAATTGGAACAGATGCCTGTCCACATACCTTCTTTGAGTATCCAAAAAAGTATCGTTGAGCTGACAGCATTGTCCGCCAGGGAACGGACAATATTGAATACACTAGCTGAACTGCGAAATAAGTACATTTCAACATTACTAATACAGCTTGCAAAAGAGGGAGAGAATTATGAAAAAAATTGAACAAAAAGATGTCAATAATGCAGCGTGGGCTGCATGTGACACATTCAGAGGAGTTGTTGACCCGGCACAATACAAGGATTACATCCTTGTTATGTTGTTCCTGAAATACATATCCGATGTGTGGCAGGACCATTATGAGTCATACAAGGAACAGTACGGTGATGATGATGCACGAATCAGACGCAAGCTGGAACGTGAAAGGTTTGTTCTTCCGGTTGTCAGATTAGTCGAAACCGATGAGAAAACAGGAGAAGAAACCTTACTGGATGAATTCCCTGCTACATATTACAGCCTTTATGAACGCAGGGCTGTCGCAAACATTGGTGAATTGATCAATATTGTGCTCGATCATATTGAAGAGTCGAACAAGAGCAAGCTCGATGGGGTTTTCCGTAACATTGACTTTAACAGTGAAGCAAACCTTGGAAAAACAAAGGATAGGAACAGACGCCTGAAGCAACTTCTGGAAGACTTCCACAAACCACAGTTGAACATGAAGCCAAGCCTTGTTTCCGAGGATGTGATCGGAAACACCTACATATACCTGATAGAGCGGTTTGCTTCGGATTCCGGTAAAAAGGCAGGGGAATTCTTTACCCCGTCGAAGGTTACGGAACTGGTTGCCAGGCTTGCCAGACCAAAATCAGGAGACCGCATATGTGACCCTGCATGTGGATCAGGCGGCCTTCTGGTCCAAGCTGCCAGACAGATATCAGATCGTGATTTTGCTCTTTTCGGACAGGAATCGAATGGAAGTACATGGGCATTGTGCCGGATGAATATGTTCCTGCACAGTTTTGACAGTGCTCGGATTGAGTGGTGTGATACACTGAACAGCCCGCTTCTGGTCGAGGACGACCGTTTGATGAAGTTCAACTGTGTTGTCGCAAATCCACCCTTCTCACTGGACAAATGGGGTGCAGAGAATGCGGAAAGTGATCAATACAATCGTTTCTGGCGTGGCGTTCCTCCAAAAAGCAAGGGAGACTGGGCTTTCATCAGCCATATGGTTGAGATCGCACTGGAAAAAGAAGGACGTGTTGCCGTGGTTGTACCTCATGGAGTCCTTTTCAGAGGAGCTAAAGAAGGTCTGATCCGCCGGAAGATTATCGAGGAGAATCTGCTTGATGCAGTTATCGGACTTCCAGGAAACCTGTTCCCCACCACCAATATTCCCGTAGCCATCCTTGTCTTTGACCGCTCACGGGAAAATGGTGGAGCCAGAGAGGACTACGAAGATGTTCTCTTCATTGATGCCAGCAGAGAATTTGTGTCCGGGAAGAACCAGAACACACTTTCGGACGAGCATCTGGCAAGGATCATAGAAGTGTATGATTCCAGGGAGGACGTGGATAAATACGCCCATGTGGCGGATTTTGAGGAAATAAAGGAGAACGATTTCAACCTGAATATCCCCCGATATGTGGATACATTCGAGGAAGAGGAGGAAATAGATATAGATTCTGTCCAGCTGGAAATTGACAATCTGGAAAAGGAGCTGGCAGAGGTTCGGATAAAGATGGCTGAGAAGTTGAAGGAGATTCAGCGATGAGTGAGAGTGGCAAAAAGTTAATCCGTAACAGCACTGCGGAATTTCTCATTTTTACCGGGCAGGCTGGCGAACAGAGTATTGAAGCAAGGTATGAAGATGAGACTATCTGGCTATCCCAGAAAATGATGGCAACTTTGTTTGAAGTGAGTGTCACAACAATAAGCGAACATTTAAAGAATTGTTATACACATTCCGAAATTAATGAAGATGAAACTATTCGGAAATTCCGAATAGTTCAAATTGAGGGATCACGCGAAGTGAACCGGTCGGTCGATTTTTACAATCTTGATGCTATAATTTCTGTAGGATATAGAGTTAATTCGATACGTGCAACACAGTTTCGTCAATGGGCTACCAGAGTTTTACATAACTTTGCTATCAAGGGCTATGTGCTGGACAAAAAGCGTATGGAAAATGGCTCGTTCCTTAATGAGGATTATTTTGAGCATCTTCTTGAGGAAATTCGAGAGATCAGGCTCAGTGAGCGCCGGTTTTACCAGAAGATCACTGATATTTACGCCACCAGCATGGACTACAATAAGGATGCACCTACCACTAAGGCTTTTTTTGCCAGGGTACAGAACAAGTTGCATTTTGCCATACATGGCCACACAGCAGCCGAACTTATTGTGGAACGGGCAGACAGTGCCAAAACTAACATGGGTCTTAGTAACTGGGAAAATGCGCCGAATGGTAAGATCTTGAAAAACGATGTTTCAGTTGCTAAAAATTATCTTGCAAAGGAGGAAATGGAATCATTAGGACGTATCGTTAACGCCTATCTGGATCTAGCGGAGGAAAGGGCACGAAGAAGAATACCAATGACTATGGAAGATTGGGCAAAGCGTCTGGATAAATTCCTTGAGTTTGATGATCGAGACATCCTTCACGACAGTGGGAAAATTAAAGCCAGTGCAGCTAAAGAATATGCTGAGAGCGAATTTCAAAAATACCGCATTGAACAGGATCGGTTGTTTGAATCTGATTTTGACAGAATGATCAAGGATCTGCCAAAGAATCCAAAGTCTGGAGAATAACAGGTACGGATGATTTAATGAAATGGTCTTAATCAAAATCAAGAAAACCGGAATTGGAATCATGAATCTGAATCAAATTAACACGTTAACGAATTATTTTGAAACTATAAATCAAAGAGGCGTATGATGCAGTTTGCCAAATTGTCCCCTGATTTTCAGATTGTCGCTCCACTGGCACGACAATTGAGTTGGCCGCAAATTGCGACCGGTTCAGGAATCAAGAACTCTAATTTCAGATTCCAGAGGACTACGAAAGAGTATCAGGTTTTGAGGTCACAGATTGTGACCTCAAGTTCGGAGCAGGGAAGATGTAGCTACATGCCTTATACATTTACCAAACAGAGAGTGTCAATACTGTCTACAGTATTGAAAAATGAACCTGAACTCAGACCAGAAGAACTCATCCCCAGAAAGAAAAAAGCAGAAGTACGGGAAAAAATAGCAGAAAATCCCAAGGAGATTCAGCGATGAAACTCAAAGTCAATGAAAAATGTTTGGGTGACATCGTCAGCATCGTAGACTGTGAACACAAAACAGCGCCATATGTTGATTCCTCTGAGTATAGAGTTGTGCGAACTAGCAATGTTCGAAATGGAATGCTTGTTGAAGAAGACCTGAAGTCGACAACATCTGATGGATTCAGAGAATGGACACAGAGAGGCATCCCCCAGTATGGTGATGTGTTTTTCACAAGGGAAGCTCCTGCTGGTGAAACATGCATGGTTCCTCTCGGTGAAAAACACTGTATGGGCCAACGAATGGTGCTGTTGAAACCGGACAAAAATTATGTAAACTCACAGTACCTAGCAATATATTTGAACTCGGAAAGATGCAGGTTTTCAATATATAGATATTCGATAGGATCTACTGTAAGTAGAATCAATATTGCAGATATTCATAAAATTCCAATTCTCCTCCCCCCACTCCCGGAACAAAAAGCCATTGCCGACCTGCTCTCCACATGGGATGAGGCCATCGAGAAAATTGAAAGGCTGATTCAGATGAAGGAGAATCGGTTTAGACGGTTGCTGAAAGAATTAATTAGTAAACAACAAATAAGTACAGACAATTATGAATGTGAAAAAGTGATATTAGGAGACATCATCACTATTATAAAAGGGAAAGGGCTTTCAAAAAATTCAGTGTCTAATATAGGCCAAAAAAAATGCGTGCTGTACGGAGAACTATACACAAAATATCCCGAAATTATAACGAACATTGAAAGTTATACAAATTCTACTGATGGAGAACCCTCCAAAGCAGGAGATGTTCTAATTCCATCATCAACTACGACTACGGGAATTGATTTGGCCAAAGCAACAGCACTGCTAGATGATGATGTATTGTTAGGAGGTGACATCAACATTTTACGACCAAAGGTAGCTGAATTTTATGACCCGCTTTTTTTAGCATATTATTTAACCCACATTAAAAAGCATGAAATCGCAAGATATGCTCAAGGAATAACTATTGTTCATCTTTATGGCCGTGATATTTGCAAGGTGAAGCTTGAACTACCGCCACTCGAAGAGCAAAAACAAATCGCAGAAACCATTTCCACTGCACAGCACGAAATTGACCTGCTCAAACAGATGGCAGAGAAATACAAAACCCAGAAACGAGGCCTGATGCAGAAGATGCTTACAGGCGAGTGGCGAGTTAAGGATGAAATCATTAGCAAATATATGGAGAAGTAGTCATTGCTAAAAGCATAATCAGCATCAAGAGATATAAATAGGAGGTTACAAATGCAAATCAATTTTACCAATTATAAACCAAGATTATTAGTTTCGGCCATTGGCATTCTTTGGGCGTTTTCATCATGGGCTCTTTCTAGTATATGGGGGTATGGGTTTCTACAAGGTATAGGACCATCAGCTATTGTGATAGGAATATTAGCACTTTATGACAAGCACCTCTGGAAACTCCCTGTAATGAACTGGATGAATACAACTCCAAATTTGAACGGCACCTACGAAGGTAAAATTATCTACCACTACAATGGACAAAATGGTACCAAAGCATGCAAGTTGCAGATTAAACAAACCTGCTCAATGATTAAAGTAAAAACTATCTTTTCAAAAAATGGAGAGAATGATACACAGTCTGTCAGCACTGAGTCATTCATCAAAACTGATGAAGCCGGTGATCAACACCTCTATTTTTATTACCAGAATCGAGGATCATGCCAAAATGGAGACACCCTTGGTCCACACGATGGAATAAATGTTTTGGAAATCCAGCAAAATGGTGAGGAGATAAAATTAGAAGGATACTACTTCACTAATCGCAATCCTCAAACAAAAGGTCGCATGAATGTCACAAAAATTACTAAAGGAGATAAATAATGAATACACATACCCTATTTTTAAATTTTGACTCCGCTGTCAGGCTTAACGATTCAAAAATCAGCAAGCTTAAATCCAACAGAAAAGCACTCCGGGATAAAGTTAGCAATTATTTCAAAGATAATGGTTGGGACACACCAAATTTCTATTCCCAGGGATCTTTTCCACTTAAGACGAATTTGAATCCAATAAAAAAGATAACAGATGATGGAGACGTGAAAGAAGAATATGATTTGGATGACGGCGTATATTTTATATGCCCAAGATCAGACCGAAAAGAGCCTTCCACATACCACGACCGCATCAAGAAAGCCGTTGATGATCATGCTGAAAGCGTTGTAGATAAAAATACTTGTGTTCGAGTTGTATATGCAGATGGGCATCATATAGATTTACCATCATATTGGGTTGAAAAGAATGGAGATATTCCACAACTTGCACACAAATCAAAGGGATATATAGACAGCGATCCTAAAGCATTCAAGGAATGGGTAGACGATAACATATCAAATGCTAACAGCAATGGGCAGCTACGCCGAGTAATTCGCCATTTAAAAGCATGGAAAAATTACCGAGAAAATAAAAACAGCAGCCTGAAACTACCATCCGGCTTCATTTTGACAATACTGGCCTGCAGGAATTTCTCCAATAATTCTCGTGATGATTTGGCGTTCAAAAATACCATCGAATCCATTAAAAAAGCATTGGATTTGAGTTTTACTTGTTATCGCCCAACAGTGCCCACAAATGAGGAACTTTTGGCTAGCTACTCGAAAGATAGCACTCTTGAAGAACTCAGAAAACTAGTTTCAAATGCCCAGGGAGCTATTGATTCCGATTGCGAAAAAGAGGCCTCTGAATACTGGCGCAGGACGTTTGGCGACCGTTTTCCATTGGGAAAAGAGAACTCTGAGATATCCACGCAGTCAGACAGCTATTCAGCAATTAGAACAAAGGTCAGTTCCCCATGGCTATCGAATTAATAGAACAAGATCAACGAGATTTAGCACTAAATTATCCCAAACTAAATTGTAGTCTGCCACGAAGGGTTATTTGGGGGACTTTGGATATTGGCTGTACTTATGACTACGATATGCAGGAAATTGTTTATGAGAATTCATCAGAATACCATATCAGCGACAATTATGAAATCCGCATCGATTTTAATCAGGCTGATACTTTTGGTTTTCCACAGGTATTTGAAGAATCTGGATTTATTAGGACATTTGCAAAAGAGCACAAAATCAAACCAGAAGACCTGCACATAAACAAAAATGGTACTGGGAACTGTTGTCTAGGAATTTTTCCTGAATATCAGTGGCAAGGAGCTCTACGATATATTCAAGATAAAATTGTCCCCTATTTTTACTGGCAATCTTATCGCCGTATTTATGGAGAAGAACCTTGGAAAGGCTACTCCCATGGAAGAAAAGGGATTGAAGAAGCCATGTGCCTTTCCCCCAGAGAATGTTCAAAAGGAAGTTCTCGCAATATACTTTGTCCTTGTGGAAGCGGTCAAAAATACAAAAAATGTTACAGGGGACGCGATATTATCCTGAAAAAGGAACTGTCTAAATATGGTCAAGGAGGGAAATCTTGAACCTGAATAACTTTGAAACGAACGAAAAATGTCTTTCCCAGATTCCAGCGGTGCAGCTTCTCATAAATCTGGGTTATGAATATTTAAGTCCTGCCGAAGCATTGAAGGAAAGGCAGAAACGCAGCTCCAATGTACTCCTTGAGAACATCCTGCGCAGCCAGCTAAAGAGAATAAACCGGATCCAGTACAGGGGAAATGAGTACCTGTTCAGTGAAGAGAACGTCCAGTCTGCCATCGAGAAGTTGAAAAATATCAGATACGACGGACTGCTGAAAACCAATGAAAGCGTCTACGATCTCCTGACCCTGGGTACTGCAATGGAGCAGACCCTTGAGGGAAACTCAAAGAGCTTTAACCTGAATTATATAGACTGGCGAAATCCTGAAAGAAATAGCTTCCACGTAAGCGTTGAGTACAGTGTCCAACGCTCTCGAAGCACTGAGACCGTACGACCGGATATCGTGCTGTTTGTCAACGGCATTCCATTCTCCGTTATTGAATGCAAAGCTCCACAAGTAGATGTTGATCAGGCAGTATCACAATCCATCAGGAACCAGAACGATGAGCATATTCCAAAACTCTTCACTTATACCCAACTGTTACTTGCCATAAACAAGAACAATGCCAGGTATGCAACAACAGGAAGTGCCACAAAGTTCTGGAGTACATGGAAAGAAAACCAGACTGAATCCGGAACCCCGGAGTTTGAAAAACTACAGGAACTGGTCAACAGGCCGCTGGAAAAAGATATCATTCCCAGAATAGCAACTACTCTTAGTGCTGATCCCGAGATACTGGAAAATGATCGCCTTGTCACCGAACAGGACAGATCGATATATTCACTATGCCGTCCTGAAAGATTGCTGGAGTTGGCATGGAAGTTTACCGTGTTTGATGCTGGCATTAAGAAGATTGCCAGGTATCAACAGTATTTTGTAATTAAATCAACCCTCAGACGCATAAAGCAATTCAACGAGGATGGATCCCGCAAGGGAGGAATCATCTGGCACACACAGGGGTCAGGCAAATCCCTGACAATGGTAATGCTGGCAAGAAACCTAGCTTTGGACACCGATATATTAAATCCCCGGATAGTACTGGTAACAGACAGGGACGATCTGGATAAACAGCTTGGCAACACATTTGCAGCTTGCGGTCTTGAAGCGAATCGCGCCACCTCCGGACGTAATCTTCTGGAGTTGATTACCGAAAAACAGTCAGGCATCATAACAACGCTAATCCACAAATTCGACAAAGCCTATGCGGTTAAGAAATATAAGGATGAATCCCCGGATATCTTTGTCCTGGTCGATGAAAGTCACCGCACCCAATTTGGATCATTCTCCGCACGTATGAGGCAAATGTTCCCCAATGCATGTTATTTTGGATTCACGGGAACCCCATTGATGAAAAAGGAAAAGAACAGCTTCACTAAATTTGGAGGACTGCTTGAACCTTATTATTCCATAACACAAGCAGTAGAAGACGGTGCAGTTGTTCCACTCCTCTATGAGGGAAGACATGTGGAAATGACCCAAAACCAGACGGCTGTTGACCTCTGGTTCGAGCGTCATACTAAAGGACTCACCGACGAGCAAAAAGCAGACCTTAAACGCAAATATGCCCGAGCTGAAATGCTGAACAAAGCAGATCAGGTTATCTACATGAGAGCATTTGATATCAGTGAGCACTATCGTGAGAACTGGCAGGGGACAGGATTCAAAGCCCAGCTTGTAGCTCCCAGTAAACCTGCTGCCCTGAAATATCATGAATACCTGAATGAAATTGGCACAGTTTCATCAGAAGTTGTCATTTCCCCACCGGACATGCGTGAAAGTTACGATGAAACAGATGATGAAGCAACCGATGAAGTTGTCAAATTCTGGCAAAAAATGATGAAACGTTATGGCAATGAAGACGAATACACAAAACAAATTATCAACCAGTTCAAACATGGAAACGATCCGGAAATACTGATAGTAGTAAGCAAACTGATAACAGGATTTGACGCTCCTAAAAATACCGTATTGTATCTCTGCAGAGTTTTACGGGAACACACACTTCTTCAGGCCATTGCAAGAGTTAATCGTATTCATGAAAACAAAGAGTTCGGATTCATCATTGATTACGCAAGTATTCTCGGAGAACTGGACAAAGCCCTGACAATGTACAGCGCATTTGAAGGCTTCGACGAATCTGATATTGCAGGCACACTCAGTTCGATAAACAAAGAAATTGAAAAACTACCGGAAAGATACTCAAACCTCTGGGATCTCTTCAAAACAGTAAAACACGCCTATGATGAAGAAGAATACGAACTTTTGCTGGCTGATGAAGAACTAAGAGACGAATTTTATGCCCGTCTTTCCGAATATTCCAGAAATCTCTCAATTGCCCTGTCTTCAGACCGCTTTTTATCAGAAACGGATGAGGACACATTATCAAGATACAAAGCCGACCTTCGTAAATTCCAATCTCTGAAAAAGTCAGTTAAACTGCGATATGCAGAAGCAATTGATTACAGAGATTACGAACCAAAAATAAAGAAGCTTCTTGATACACACATACAGGCGGATGAAGTAATACAGCTCAACGAACCCGTCAATATCTTCGATAATGAAATGTTCGATCAGGTAAAGGAAGAACATGGTATCTATGATACAAAAAAGACCGCTGCATCCAGAGCTGATACAATAGCACACGCCACCAAGAAAGTGATCATTGATAAAATGGACACTGACCCTGCTTTCTATGAAAAATTCTCAAAGCTTATACAGCAGGCCATTGAAGATTTCAGAGCAAAAAGAATCTCAGATCTGGATTATCTGATAAAAGTCACAGATATCAGAAACAAGATTGTTGGAAAAGTACATGATAAAATACCGGATCAGCTAACTGATAATGAAGACGCTATAGCCTATTACGGAGTTATCAAACCCTTTATAAAAAAGAATGAACTGGACGAAAATGAACTGGATGCCATTATTGCAGATACTGCCATAGCCATCCATGAAATCATTCAGAAACACAACAAAGTCAATTTCTGGGATGATGAGGATGCCCAAAACCAAACCGTGAATGAAATTGATGACTATCTGTACGATGAATTAAAAAACACAAAAGATATCGATCTGTCAACTGAACAAATGGATGAAATTATAGATAAAGTCCTGCAGGTTGCAGAACACAGGAGTTACAAATGACCGTGGCAACAAATTGTGAAAAACGGTCATTTACCTACGGTAAAAAAACCATTGAATACCAGCTCTTTTACTCCAAAAGAAAAACACTGGAAATCGCAGTTCATCCCAACAATACAACAATTGTCAAAGCACCTAATGATTCTGAAATATCACTAATTGAAAAAAAGATACATAAAAGAGCAAGGTGGATCCTAAAACAGCTTGATTATTTCCAGCAATTCACTCCAAAAACACCAGAGAGAATTTACATTAGCGGAGAGACACACCTGTACCTTGGAAAACAATATCGTTTAAAAGTCACACAGGGACAAGAAAATAGCGTAAAACTGTCCAGAGGGATTTTCCAAGTCAGCTGTAGCGATGAACCAAAACCAGAATTAGTAAAAAAACTCATGAAAAAATGGTATATGGATAAGGCAAAAATTCAATTTAATAAAAGTTTTGAGAGATGCTGGCCAAAGTTTAATTCTATGGGCTTTAATAAACCATCCATTTCTGTAAAACGGATGCAAAAAAGATGGGGAAGCCTGTCAGAAAAAGGCACCATGATGCTAAATACAGAAATGATCAAAGCCCCAAAAGAATGCATTGATTATGTGATAATTCATGAACTCTGCCATTTAAAGTATCAGGACCATAGTTCTGAGTACTACAAAATGCTTGATTCATTTATGCCAGATTGGGAAAAGATAAAACATAAACTCGAACTCAGCATGGCTTAAAACCAAAATCCCTATGAAATTACTCAAGACATTTGAGTATATCTTCTGGATCATGGACAGGTGCTACATACCGAGTCCTTCCACGCATGCCTTTGCCTGAAAAGTCAGCATCAATAAGCCTTGAAACATGCATTTTTTCTATAACCTCATAAAATCTTCTTCTTAATTCTACTCCGTATGAAATTTTGCTATGTGGGGCTGAAATATCAACCATAAGGTTAATATTCTTCAAATTAAAAGTTAAGTGCCTCATAAAATAACAGAAAAATACCCTCTCAGAAGAATTCCGCCAGTGTTTTCTGACCCTTGTTTTCCTGAAGATTCCCAACCCGCACACCGATACGCCTGAGATTAAGCCTACTGTTATCCAGCAACTCACCCATTATCTGATAGGATACCTCCCGAAGCATTGCCTTGTCTGCAACAGGATGATTTAACGTGTGGCTTTTGGTTACGGTCTTGAAGTTCGAATAAATAACAGTTACTGTAACAGACCTGAAAGATACACTTCGTGTCTGAACTTTTCCGAACACATCGTCCACAAGCTCATCAAGAAGGGATAACACAAGATCGCTCTTGCGAGTATCATGTGTCAGCGAGGCCATCCTGCCTATCTGGTCAGAAGCAGTCTTCTCTTTCACCGGACTTTCATCAACACCAGATGCAGCCATTTTGAGCCAGGTCCCCCGGGTCTTTCCGAAAGCTCCGATCAGCTCCTGCACATCCCATCCTGCAAGGTCCTTCACGGTCTCAATGCCCATTTCAGCCAGTTTATCTTCTGTGACATTTCCTATACCCCAGAGCTTTGATACAGGCATATCCATCAGGAAACCCTCAACATCTTCAGGCCGAATGAGAGTTATACCATCCGGTTTCTGCCGGGAGGATGCCATCTTGGCAATGATCTTGTTCGGTCCGATACCTACCGAGCAGGTAATACTCTCCAGCTTTTTTACATCCTCTTTGATCTTCTTTGCGATCTGCTCTGCTACATCGAAGTCACCGCCGGATCTTTGCGTGATCTCAATAAAAGCCTCATCGATGCTTATCTTTTCAAAAAGTTCACCATCACCGTCTGCATATGACCTCAGTATCTCCATTATACGATCCGACACCTCAGTATAGAACTCTTTTCGGACCGGCAGATAGACAGCAT
Organism: Methanococcoides sp. NM1; assembly: GCF_900774285.1. Classification (NCBI taxonomy): domain Archaea; kingdom Methanobacteriati; phylum Methanobacteriota; class Methanomicrobia; order Methanosarcinales; family Methanosarcinaceae; genus Methanococcoides; species Methanococcoides sp. NM1. Next base: position 317,741 of record NZ_CAAGTW010000001.1, on the reverse strand, counting down.
CCGGCTTTATGGACTTTGCAAGCCTGCATGGCATGGCAGAATGAATACCAGATTCCCTTGCAATATAGTTGCAGGTGCTGACAGCTCCGCCTTCTTCTCCCCTGTTGGAATACATGCAGACAACAACGGCTTTGTCCTTGATGGAAGGGTCCTCGCGCTCTTCGATGGCGGCATAGAAGTAGTCCATATCAACATGGAGGATAATTCGGGACATTGTGAAGAGTTAGTATGTATGAAGTTGATTTTAAGGATTTGGCAAGTGGAGTGAAAGTGAGATTATTAAAATGGTTCACCTCACAATCTAAAGATAAAAAAGATAAGAACTTCCATGAACTGAAAAATGCTCATGGAAGTTCTCAGGAATTATCACTCCACTATCACACTTGCATCCTTATCGAACGGATTTATCCTCATCACCAGTGAGAACAGGAATGGATAATTGGCTTTCTCGTACAGCATATAGATCAACCATTCGCAGGTCAGCAAACCGTAAACTATCTTATGTTCTCAATTTACAGACTTATCAGATATATCACAACTTACAGAAAACCAATTCTCAATCGAGCCTGGAAGGACATAATTCAGCAACCATACATATAATGCACTTTGGCTTCTTCGCATCACAGACCCGACGTCCATGAAGAATAAGGGTCATTGAAAGATCATCCCATTCAGTCTGTTCTGCAAGCTTCATCAGGTCCTGTTCGATCTTCTTCGGGTCAGCATTCCCAGTAAGCCCCAGCTTGCCGGAAACCCTTTTCACATGGGTGTCCACGGCAATGCCTTCAACTTTGCCAAAACCCCTTGCAAGCACGATGTTGGCGGTTTTTCTTGCAACGCCGGGAAGCGATGTCAGTTCCCCCATGGTATCCGGGACCATTCCTCCAAAATCAGAAATTATCAACTGTGATGATCTTTTGATGTTCTTAGATTTTGCACGATAGAATCCGGTGGAATAGATCACCTTTTCCAGATCATTTATATCAGCAGCAGCAAGTGACCCAGCATCAGGATATTTCTGGAATAGCTCAGCTGTAACTTTGTTCACCTGTGCATCCGTGCACTGTGCTGAAAGGATCGTCGCGATCAGAAGCTCGAACTCATTAGTGTAATCCAGCTCAGGTTGTGGATCAGGATATTCATTTTTCAGTATAGACCATATGCGATCAAAGTTTTTGGTATTGTCCATTGTGATCCCATAGGTAATTTGTTAGCACGATACAAAACGTTTTCCTGAAATGAAACCAAATTGAATTAAGCAAAACATCCTGTAATATATCCACAGAAAGCATCATTGAAATAAATATACTTTAAGAGCCTATAGAGAATAATATGGATTTTCTGAACCTGTTTACCGCCGAACCTGATATTCTCAGTGTTCTCAGGACCATTGATAACTTTGTCTGGGGGCCACCGCTTCTGCTATTTCTCGTAGGAACAGGAGTATATCTCACACTCAGCCTCGGTTTTATACAGGTCTTCAGGCTACCCCTGGCATTACGGTATGTTATCAGACCGGACCCATCAGACAATGACAACGCGGGAGATATCTCCAGTTTTGCAGCCCTGACAACGGCCCTTGCGGCCACCATTGGCACCGGCAACATTGTAGGGGTTGCTACTGCCATCAAGACCGGAGGACCGGGGGCTCTTTTCTGGATGTGGCTGGCAGCGTTCTTCGGAATGGCTACCAAATATGCCGAGTGCATGCTGGCGGTCAAGTACAGGACCATCGATGAGAACGGACAGATGGCAGGCGGACCCATGCATTACATAACCAACGGGCTTTCGGATAAGTCATATAGCAAGCCGCTTGCGACCTTCTTCGCTTTTAGTGGAATCTGTGTCGCCTTCTTCGGGATCGGCATCTTCCCACAGGTCAATGCGATCGCTGATTCAGCAGCTATAACATTCAATGTTCCCCCGTATTATACAGCAGTGGTAATTACCGTCCTAGTGGCCATGGTAACGGTCGGCGGCATCAGAAGTATAGCGAAGGTCGCACAGGTGGTAGTTCCTTTCATGGCCATAGCCTATGTGCTGGGATGCGTGCTCATAATAGCCACAAATGTCAGCTCACTGCCCTCAACAGTTTCACTTATCATACGTTCCGCATTCACCCCGACAGCCGCAGCAGGAGGTTTCCTTGGATCCACCATGATCCTTGCGGTCCAGATGGGAATTGCAAGAGGAGTGTTCTCCAATGAGTCAGGACTTGGAAGTGCACCCATCGCAGCAGCAGCAGCCCGGATAAAGGAGCCTGCAAAACAGGGCCTCATTTCCATGACAGGGACATTCTTCGACACGATAATCGTCTGTACAATGACAGGGATCGTACTTGTGATGACAGGGTCCTGGACAAGTGAATACGAAGGTGCTTACATGACCAGCTATGCATTTTCCACAGGTCTGGAAAGTATCGGGATATACATTGTCGGAATAGGACTGATGTTCTTTGCATTCACGACCATACTTGGATGGAATTACTACGGTGAAAGGTGTGTGGAATTCCTTGTCGGTGTCCGGGGGATCTTGCCTTACAGGGTGATCTACATCGCACTGGTAGGAGGCGGAGTGTACCTGACACTTGATACCATATGGGTCCTTGCAGACATCGTTAACGGACTTATGGTGATCCCGAACCTAATAGCTATTCTGGCATTACGCAGGATAATTTCTCATGAGACACGGAAATACTTTGACGGTCTTAAAGAAGAAAACGACAGCTATTGAGCTAATGTTTGAATTGAAGACAATGAGAACAGGAAGCTAAGAACGATAGAAAACAAAAAGAAATGAAAAATAAATGAGTTTCGGGTTTACTGTAACCCGAACTTCACAATGTTCTCGTCAGCGAGTGCCTGTATCTGTTTGATGAACTCGTCCCCGCCTTCCTTTGTGAAAAGGTGCTTGAAACGGCGCTGCATCTTGAGATAATCTTCTACTGGTTTTGGATTCTTGATCTTCTTGACCTTGGTGATCTCACCATCTTCCATTTCATAGAGTGGCCAGAGGCATGTCTCTACTGCCAGCTTTGCGACCTCTACGGTCTTGGAAGTATCGAATCCCCATCCTGTTGTACATGGTGAATGTGCGTGCACGTAGGTAGGACCTTCTACATCGACTGCTGTCTTTACCTTCCTGATCATATCCTTTGGATATCCGATGGAAGTTGTGGCAACGTATGGTGAACCGTGTGCAGCCATAATTGCAGGCATGTTCTTCTTCGGACGGATGTTACCGAAGGATACCTCACCTGATGGACTGGTTGTAGTGGATGCAGCAAATGGTGTTGCACCACTTCTCTGTACACCGGTGTTCATGTATGCTTCGTTGTCGATACAGACGAATGTGAAATCGTGTCCACGCTCGAATGCACCTGATATGGAGCGCATACCGATATCAAGGGTTGCACCGTCACCGCCCATTGCAATGATCTTTGTATTACCCATCTCGCCCTTTGATTTGAGAGCAGCTTCAATTCCTGATGCGACTGCTGCGTTGTTCTCGAAAAGGGAGTGGATAAATGGGACATCCCATGATGATTCAGGGTATGGGGTCGTCATAACTTCAAGGCATCCGGTAGGACTCACAACAATGCAATCCTCGCCAGCTGCCATGAGTGTGAACTTTGCAGCCATTGCGTCACAGCAACCTGCACATCCTCTGTGTCCTGGTGCTAACAGTGATTTCATAACAACTCCTCCTTCAGGTCAGTGAACTGGCTTTCGACAGTGATACCTGAATCCATTACTTTCTTTGCCTCATCGATGATGTTCTCTATAGTACCTGTGGGAATATCACGTCCTCCATGACCGATCATGAATCCGATCACAGGAACATCGATCTTAGTGTTGTACAGGCTTGCCTTGGTCTCGGTGAACAGTGCACCCTCGTTAAGACCGATAGAGATGTTCTTATCAAGTGCAACAACTACCTTTGCATCCTTGACGACATTTCTGATAGCTTCAACCGGGAATGGACGGAAGGACCTGACCTTTAACAGACCGACCTTGACACCTTTTGCCCTGAGCTTGTCAATGGCATCCTTAATTGTACCTACAATTGAACCCATTGCCATGAGAATTATATCAGCATCAGCTGTCTCATATGTGTCAATAAGACCACCGTAGTGCCTGCCAAAGAGGTCATAGAACTCAGCAGCAGCATCTTCGATCTTCTTCAATGCCTTGTCCATTGCCTGCTGCTGCAGGTACCTGAACTCAGTGTAGGAGTTTGGATCTGCGAATGCACCAAAGGTCTTTGGATTCTTCGGGTCGAGCTTGAACTCTGGCTCGAATGGCGGCAGGTATTCTGCCACAATATCATCTTCAAGAAGTATGACTGGCTCATAAACGTGGGATAGGATGAAACCGTCCATACAGGCCATTACCGGAAGCAGGATCTCGGGATCTTCAGCGATCTTGAATGCCTGTGCAGTCATATCGGAAATTTCCTGTGTGTCCTCTGCATAGAGCTGGATCCAGCCTGTGTCCCTCTGGGAGATGGAATCCTGATGATCGTTCCAGATGTTGATTGGTGCACTTACTGCCCTGTTTACAACGGTCATTACAACAGGTAATCTCATACCTGAAACGTTGAACAGTACCTCGTGCATGAGCTCAAGACCCTGGGAGGTTGTTGCAGAGTAGCTTCTTGCGCCTGCTGCGGATGAACCTACCAGTGCGGAAAGGGCAGAGAACTCGGATTCTACGTTGATGTACTCACAATTTGGTATCGCACCGTCAGCCATGAACTGTGAAAGGTCTTCCACAATATGTGTCTGCGGGGTGATCGGATATGCTGAGATCACATTTGGCCTGCATGTTTTTACAGCGCTTGCGACTGCGTATGATCCCTCAACGACTACCATGTTCTTCTTGTCTTTCTCAAAATCGCGCTGCATTATTTCTCCTCCAGAACCATTTCAATAGCGTCCTTTGGACATTCGTTAGCACAAATACCGCATCCTTTGCAGAAGTCATAGTTGAACTCAAAGAAACCATCGTCCCTTGGGTCGACGGACATATCCGGACATAAGAGTTCACAGAGCTTGCATTTGATGCACTTGTCATAATCAAAAACAGGTTTGAATGTTCTCCATCCTCCGGTCTTGTTAACAAGAGTGGAACCTGGAGCACAGACTCCTCCTGGTGGAATTGTCATAACTTAAGCCTCCATTATCATATCGTAGGCTTTCTGGATAGCCTCTGCGTTCTTTTCACCAACCTTTCCGGGGAAGCGCTCCATGACAGCTTCCTTGATGGATGCCGGATCGATAAGACCGGAAGCACCTGCGAAAGCACCTAACAGAACAGTGTTCACAATAGGCCTTCCAATAATATCAAGAGCGATCTTTGTAGCGTTGACGGTCATGACCTTGGCGTTGGTTTCAAGGTCGAAGTGTTCCGGGTCAAAGTCACTGTTGATAAGAATTATTCCGTCGTCCTTTGCACCGCTTGCGATACTGACTACTTCAAGGAGAGTTGGGTCCTGGACGATAACATAGTCCGGCTCATAGACCTGAGCCCTGAGTCTGATAGGATCTTCACTGATCCTTGTAAATGCCTGAACAGGTGCACCACGGCGTTCCACACCAAAAGCCGGGAATGCCTGGCTGAACTTACCATCAGCAAAAGCTGCAACAGCCAGCAGCTCGGCAGCAGTAACAGAACCCTGTCCGCCTCTACCGTGTATTCGTATTTCTTTCATGTGTATTCTCCGTAAGACAATAAGTGTATAATAGTTCGATGATGAACAGCTACCACATTCGTTTTTGGATAAAATCCAACAGGTATTCGGAATGTATCACCAAAAGGCATAAACCTTTAGGACGTAGCTGTTTTCCCACACACATTGACTGCCAAAAATATATATCGCAGTCTAAATGCAATGTTTAATTGTGTACAATCCTGATTACTATTTAGTCTTTCGGTAAATCGATGAAAAAAACCAACCAGAAAATAGAATAATATATTCAAAAAACGATATCAGGAGGCATTTATGATAATTAATGCACATATGTACAAAATGTTATTCTGAATTATTCCCGCACATATTGCGAATGCATTCCACAAGAGAAACGTGGGAATCAGCACTACCCATCTCCATACGCATACGCCTGCTATCTTTTAAACCCCTGGTGAACCACTGGGAATGTGCCTTCATGTTCACATGTGACATCAAGTCGAACTTTTCCAGCAGTTCAATGTACTCAAGCAAATCATCCCTGCGCTGCTCACAACAAGTTCCAATGCCCTCATCGTTCTCAAGGTAACGGGATATCCGATAGAAAACATGAGGGTCACCCATAGCTGCCCTCCCGATCATCAGACCGTCACATCCGGTGTATTCCAGAATACGTTTTGCAGACTCGCCATCCTTTACGTCCCCATTGGCGATAACCGGAATAGATAGTTCCTCTTTGATACGCTTTGCATAACGATGGTCTGCAAACCCCTGATAGCCCTGTTCCCTTGTACGACCATGAACAGTGATCGCACAGACACCAGCTTCTTCCAGCCGGTTCACAATATCAAGGGTGTCATCCATATTTTCAAGGATACGTATCTTTGCAGTTACCGGAGTGTTCACGTTCTCACAAAGATCCCTGAAGATGTCACTCACAATATCAGGTGAGCGAAGTAATGCGGAACCACACCCTGCACTTGTAATGGCAGGGGATGGACATCCCAGGTTCATGTCAATTACCGCGGGCTCGAACATTCCCTCAATAACAAGTGCTGCAGCAGTGATCGTTTCCGGACAGTGACCGAATAGCTGCACTCCAAAAGGGCGCTCTTCCTCACAGGTCATCCCCCGAAGGAAGGTCTTCTCATTACCGTGTACAACTGCATCTGAGCTTATCATCTCAGTAAATGTCAGGGATGCGCCATATCTCTTGCACATCAGCCTGAAGGCCAGATTCGTCACATCCGCCATAGGTGCAAGCAAAAGATTACCAGCAAGATCCACGCCGCCCAGTCTCATATTAAGCTCAACTCACACAAAGACATACTGATATATAAAATCAAAACCTTGATAATCCCGTTCAACATACCTATAATATACACTAATACGTAAACACTATAATTTCAATACATTATTACTTAAACCACAATAGGGTCACAAAATATGAAGATCATAGCTTTTGTAGGAATGCCGGCAGCAGGCAAATCCGTAGCATCAGATGTTGTAAAAGAAGAAAATATCGATGTTGTAAACATGGGAGATGTTATACGCGACGAGGTCAAAGCGAGAGGACTCGACCCCACAGATGGCAACACCGGCGGTGTGGCAAACGACCTGCGGGATAAGGAAGGCATGGATGCTGTTGCAAAGCGTTGTGTTCCAAAGATAGAGGCTTTAGGCAAGGACCTTGTCGTTGTGGACGGGGTACGCGGAATAGCAGAGGTCATCTTTTTCAAGGAACATTTCGGGGAAGATTTTACACTGGTCTTCATCGATGCACCTCTGGAAATACGCTTTGAAAGGGTTTCGAACCGTGGCAGAAGCGATGATATGACCGACATCGAGGCACTGAAGGTAAGAGATGAACGGGAACTTGGATGGGGGCTTGCAGAGGCGATCAAGGTGGCAGACATAACCGTCGAGAACACCGACACCATCGAAGAATTCAGGAACACGATCAACGGAATACTGGTGAACGCATGATCGAAGTAAAGATCAGTTCTACTGTCAATCCCACAGAAGATAAGGAACGTGTGGAGATGGCAGTCATGAACATGTTCCCGCTGATAGAGATAGAAACGGTAACTACCGATGAGGGTAATTTCATCGAAGGTACCGGTGATGTCGAGAGCCTCAGGAACATCCATGACCTGTTCAGGAGAGAACAGATCATTGATACTGCCCGTACACGGCTGGTCGCTGGCAATTATAAGAACCCGGCAAGAACACATTTCCTCATTAACAAACAGGTAGCAACAATAGGGAAATTGAATTTAGCTACCCAAGATGAACCCCTTGGGTCCATACATGTTGACATAAGGACAGATAATGCGGAAGATATGGAGATCCTTATTGAATGGTTAGCACCCCCCACAGAAGAAGGGGTTCCGCTTTTTGAGCCTGAAATGCCCAAGATATAAAACATACGGAAGAGACATAACATGGACATCAGCAGATTAAGTTTCTCATCAAATACAGTCCTTGAGGACCCGCTCCCCTGGGTATATCAACTTGAGGACATTGGTTTCACAGGCTGGGAGATGGTACAGGAAGGTACCCAGTGTCTCAGAGAAGATAATCTGCCAAAGATTCGGGAAGTGGTTGACACCACCAACCTTGTGCTGACCATGCACATGCCATTCTCTGATATGAATCTCGCTGGCCTTAATCCCGGTATACACGGAGAAGTTCTCAGGCAAATGAAGAACTATCTCTACCTGGCTTCCGAACTTGTGGAAGTTGCAGTCGTACACCCCGGATACCTTTCACCATACGGGAAGAAGGTATCTGACCGTGCCTGGGATACGAACATTCGTTCAATACAGGAACTATGCGATACTGCTGAAGAATACGGGATCTCCATTGCTGTGGAGAACATGCCCAATTTCCCGATGATATTTGGCAGGGAACCTGATGAAATGCTCAGGATGCTGGATGATGTTGACCGTGACAATGTTGGAATGACGCTGGATATAGGACATGCGAACACAACAGGACATGTTGAGAGTTTTCTTGAAAAATGCAGTGACAGGATACTACATGTGCACCTGCATGACAACATGGGTAAAAGGGACGAACATCTTCCGGCAGGCAGAGGCACCGTCAACTGGGAAGCTGTGAAAAAAGGATTGTCAAATTACAAAGGCAGGCTCGTCACCGAGATGAGCAGCTTGGAAGAAGGAAGAGAAAGTCTGGATTTCCTGAAGGGACTTTGATCCAAAATTAAGCATAATTACACCATGCTTATTTTAGATCCGTACTTTTTCATCCTCTTTTAGTTTGATCGGCATAAAGCCAATCATAAGAAAATTATAAAGCCATATAATGAGGCTAACCTCAAAACCATATCATACATATCATAAAGCCATCAGGACTTATCCTGCTCAAGCCTTCCGTGACGCCTGTCTATGTTATCCATCATGTCAAGCATTTTGCGAATGGCCGTTCTAATAGCATCGGACTGGCTGACGAACTTCTTATCATTCCCCACATGTTTGTTAAGGTCATCAAGCAGTTCCTGTGGAATATCAACACTTACTTTTGGCATTGTTCTCACCTTAAGATAGTAGATAATATGCAATATTTTACAATAGTATCAGTATGAACGATACATAACCCATACAGGTACAAAAAGGTATAGATTAACAGAAAAGATAGATACAGAAAAAATCACATGAATTGAAAGCGGGCCGGAAGGGATTTGAACCCTCGGCCGATGGATTAAGAGTCCATCGCTCTGCCTGACTAAGCTACCGGCCCAACGCATGTGTGAGTAGTTCCTCCCATACGTAGTACCCATATATATACGTATCGGGAGAGAGGGGACCTAGCCCTCAAATTCATTTTTCAGACGTGCTTTACAACACACTTTGAAAGCCCTATGACCTCTACAACATCGCTGTTATCAGGACTTTGAATTATCATTTGTCCCTTCTTGAGATATGGGATACGCTTTTCGTATTCCTTTTTGACCTTCATTGCACTTATTGCAGCATCATTGGAAAGATTGAGGATCACACGACTATTGACCTGCTTGAACACAGTTTCATCTATATCCTGAGGGTCCTGCGTGATAAGGAACAGACCCAGGCCTTCCTTACGCCCCTGACGGGCTGCATCCGCGAACTTGGAGATGATGCGCTTTGAGTGTTCTCCTGCACCCTTCGAAAGATACCTGTGTGCTTCATCCAGCACAAGGATTATGGGCGTTTCCTTGACCAGTGCATCGCCTGAAGTGTTCAATTTGTTGTCCACAACAACGGTCATAAGGGTCAGTGTGATAAGATCACGTATCCTGGTGTTCGAAATGTACTCGGTAGGGAACACGCAGATCTGCCCCGCTTTGAAGATATCAGCAAGCATTTCGGTGATTGGGGTTGCAGGCTGGTCGAAGACCCTTCTGAAAGCCTGGTTCCTGACCTTCCTTACAATTCCATCATAGGATGCTTCGTGAACCTTACCGTTGTCAACATAAGTCCCCCTCACACCTGCATCATCGATGTGCTCGATAAAACCGTTATACGTATGCGTGCCGGGTCTTTTGAAGTAGTCCTCAAGCAGAAGTTCAAGAGCGATCCCCTGAAGTTCAGTAAGTCCTGCTGCAGCGATCAGCCAGGAATTGCTCCTGACCATCTCGAAAGGTATTGTAAATTCAGCCTGCTCGGCACGTGATCTGCCATTGTAGGTTTGACCATCCACCTTTGCCACAAAGGTCTTTGTTGAAGGGACACCACCAAACCTGACACTTTCGGAGTTCATATCATGTTCATCAGAAGAGATAAGCTCAGGATTATCCTCCAGAAGCTGCGAATACTCGTCCTGAGGGTCCATTATTACAAGACACGGGTTCTTGTTCTTTTTTACACCATCGCCGTTGTCACGCACCTGATATCTGTTATCCTCGCTCATGAACTGGCGCAGGATGTTCTTTGTGAGGAAGGTCTTACCTGTACCGGTACTTCCACAGACCAGCATATGCCTGAATATCAACGGATCGCCCATGGAGTAATCATTCCTCAGGTAATAAGGCACGTTCGGCGGTGATGCATGGGTTCGCACAAGTTCACCGCCCACGCTCAGATGACCAAGGAAGATACCTTCGCGAGGAATGTTCAGGCCGGTCTGGATCTTCAGTTTCTCAGTTACCGGTAATATCGGAGTGTTAGGTCGCGGGATACGGTCTGCCATACGACGCATAAGGGAGGATTCATCCCCGGGTTTCTGTTCATACAGGATGCATATCGGATCAAGGTAGGCAAGGAACTTGTAATCCAGCTCTGCGGTGGTATTGCTCCTGAGCATCCTGCGTGAATGTATCTCGGTAGCATCATCCACTTCGAACTGCTGCTGGTACTGGAGTTTCCAGATACGTGCAAAGAGGTGTTCGTTCTCATAAGGTACTATAACATATGTGCCCAGCCGCACCTGTGACCTGTGATCCGTAGTGATATAGCCTGCGATCCTTGAGCCGGATTCGGTGACCTCGAGGGGATCAAAACCGGTTGTTATGATACCAAAGGCATTCTCTGCACCTCCGGCATTCAGATCGAACGACCCCCCAACATCGTACTCTTCGAATTCGAGTTCCTTTTCAGAACCCGTGTTATCCGACGATCCACGTGTATCATCATCAAAATCGCTGTCTGACGCATAAGCCAATAAGTCTGTATCATTGATCATCTATTGATTCACCCCATCTCACATCATTGTAAATAGTATCGATCTTCTGCCCTTTGAACATACCTTTGATCAGCTTTTTCTCCGAGATCCTTATCTTCGCAAGGGAATCTGCCTTTGAAAGCGTCATCGGGATGCCATTCACAGCAATATCGTGCAGAACTTTCCTCGTGATCATATCCCGCATCTGCTCATCCTTTGTTATCCCATAAGGAGATTCTATCTTGAAAAGAACATCAATGGAAGGAACAAAGATCATGAAAAATGTGATCGCATAGTCCTCTTTGGGAAACTCATGCTTTAGGTCCAGATCCAGCACAAGGGAAGTGCTATCCATGATATTCTCATAGAACTGATTGGGCTGCAGGAACCAGTTGGTGTAGGTTATCCATCTGCTACCTTTTCCTTCGTCCTTTCCCGGCGAGAGCACGTTCTTGAAGAACTGTGAATCCCTCAACCAGGGAAGATCGCCCATAGCATATTTTTTCCGGAGGGTTATCATTGTCTGCATATCCTCCGGATTCTTCACAAAGCCAATGAGAGGTCTTCTGTTAGCAATGTGATGGTCCATGATGTCCACATAGTTCTGCAGGATCCGTTTTGCATTGTCATCATCCCTTATCTGCACATCATCGGATTCCACGACCATCCAGTACATCAATTGTTTTGGATAAATAGGGCCATCCATTATGAAAAAGCCATCTTTATCGAACTTTTCCATGAGCCAGAGTATGTGTTCTGATTCGGACAGGTATAATGCAATGTTATGCACCATCCGGTCAACCCTTTTCTTAAGCAGTCCAGGCCTTATCTTTACAATGGATGCACGACCCTCATTTTCATCAAAGTAATCCCAGCCCCCTGTTGTATCGATGACCATGCCCGTACCGGGAGAGTACGCTGACATTACCATGGTCCATTTTGAATGAAGATCGATATCTGTAGGTGTTGAAGCAATACTGCAGTGGCAAAGGTCAACATACAGACCGCTGTTGAAGGATATCGGATTGGTACTGCCACTATCACAGGAATAGGTCTTCTCAAAGGGGTCTTTTGCAAGAGACATCCGGTCGATGTCCACTTTTGCACGGAATAGTTTCCCGAGTGCCTTGAGAACGACCTTACCGTCATATTCCAGCTCACTGAGAAGTTCAAAAAGCTCAGGTGCCTTTTCCGGATCATCGTCCTCCGATAAACTATCGATACGGGATACCATACTGGAAATGGCTTTAATGTGAACCGGCTCAAGGGTCATGTGAAACAAATGTACAGGAACATAGATATATTTGTTTATTTTTTCTATTCAATTGCTCAATTTGCTGACCTGAAATGATCATGCTTCACACATCATAAGTTCCGTAAACTTTAACTATAAACATTACATCTAAAGGGAACCTATAACATTGTATTTATCAGGTCACAAATATTCACATTTGTGCCAATTACAAATATAATAGATATCAGAGGCCATCAGGGCCTTAAAACTAATATTAACATAAAATCATAACGAGGATTGATAATGGGTAAAACAGGCAGCATTGAATGGGTAAAGGTCAAAGGAAGAAAGGGAAGGGTAATCAAAGTGCAGAAAGCTTTTGCAGCAAAGGCACACCCGGGACCCGCACAGAGATACACCTCCGGCGGCGCAAAGAGGCGTTTCCTTAAGAGATCACCAAAGGCCATTGCCAGCTAAGTATCTCTTTTTCAGGACTGTAAGAACAGTCCTTTATTAAGAAAGGTCTCTTTGAAAGAGACCAGCTATCTTTTTTTGAATTGAATGAAACATCGACACTATTAACCGGATAGCTTGTGCTTTTGGCAGATGGACAGTATTAGGTCACAGGCTTACGCATGTATCACCTGAAATTTGGTCTGGAAAAAACCGGTCATCAGTAAATTATATATAGAACTACAAACATGTAAAAACGACCTGAGACACAGGTAGTTATATTGATCTATGTTTAATATAGGAGGTTAAAATATATGGCAGGACAGATGGCAGGACAGCCTATCTTCATTTTAAGAGAAGGTAGCCAGAGAACTAGAGGCAGGGATGCCCAGAGCAACAACATCATGGCAGCAAAGGCAGTTGCTGAAGCAGTAAGAACAACACTTGGTCCAAAAGGTATGGACAAGATGCTTGTAGACTCCCTTGGAGATGTAGTTATCACCAACGATGGTGCAACCATCCTCAAAGAGATGGACATTGAGCACCCAGCTGCAAAAATGATCGTCGAGGTCGCAAAGACACAGGACGATGAAGTTGGAGATGGTACAACAACTGCAGCTGTCTTTGCAGGTGAACTCCTCAAGAAAGCAGAAGAAATGATCGAGCAGGACGTCCACCCAACGATCATCGCAGCAGGATACAGGATAGCCTCCACAAAAGCAGGAGATATCCTCAAAACACTTGCAAAACCTATCACAAGCGACAACAAAGAGCTCCTTACCAAGATATCTGACACTGCAATGACCGGTAAAGGCGCAGAAGCATCAAAGGAAGTACTTTCCAAGATCGCTGTAGACGCTATCACCAGCATCGTCGACCAGGACGGCGGAAACAAGGTAGAGATCGAGAACGTAAAGATCGAGAAGAAGGTCGGTGGACGTATCGATGACTCTGAGCTCATTGAAGGTATGATCCTTGATAAGGAAAGGGTACACGCCAACATGCCAAAGAAGGTAGAAAGTGCAAAGATCGCACTTCTTAACACTGCTATCGAACTTAAGGAAACAGAGGTCGATGCTGAGATCTCCATCACATCTCCTGACCAGCTCCAGTCATTCCTTGATCAGGAAGAATCAATGCTCAGAAACCTTGTACAGAGCATTACCGACAGTGGTGCAAACGTCGTATTCTGCCAGAAAGGTATCGATGACATGGCACAGCACTTCCTTGCAAAGGCAGGTCTCTTTGCAGTCAGGCGTGTCAAGAAAAGCGACATGGAAAAACTTGTCCGCTCCACAGGTGCAAAACTTGTTACCAACATCGAAGAGATGAACGCAGACGATCTTGGACAGGCAGAACTTGTCGAAGAGAAAAAGATCGGTGGCGACAACATGACCTTCATCACCGGCTGTGTCAATCCAAAGTCCGTTTCAATCCTCCTCCGTGGCGGTACAGAGCACGTTATCGACAACATTGAGAGAGCACTCGTGGATGCACTCCGTGTAGTCGCTGTTGCTATCGAAGATGAACAGCTCGTCGCCGGTGGCGGAGCAACTGAAGTAGAGGTCGCACTCAGACTCAACGAGTACGCAGCAACCTTGAGCGGAAGGGAACAGCTCGCAGTCAAGGCATTTGCAGAAGCACTCGAGATCATCCCAAGGACACTTGCAGAGAACGCAGGTCTTGACCCAATAGACATGCTTGTTGAACTGCGCTCACACCATGAGAAAGGCACAAAGACCGCTGGTCTTAACGTCTACACCGGCACTGTCATCGACATGTGGGAGAACGGCGTTGTTGAGCCACTCAGGATAAAGACCCAGGCAATAAACGCAGCAGCAGAATCATCAGTCATGATCCTCAGGATCGACGACATCATTGCATCCACCAGAGCACCACCAATGCCAGAAGGCGCTGGTATGCCACCAGGAATGGGCGGCGGAATGCCTCCAATGATGTAAATCAAAAAAATACCAAACATAAGGGCGCATCCTGCGCCCAACAATTCTTTTTTATAAGTACAATTTCTCACTTACCATATCTCACAATATAATTCCCTACATCTTTTTGGATAGCAGAAGCTATACAGCCCTCTCTGACTGCCACCAAATATCCCAAAAAATTATTGACCAATATCTAACTCGATCCCGATCGGGCAGTGGTCAGAACCCATAACTTCCGGTAGTATGTAAGCTGAAGTGATCCGATCCCTCAAGCTCTCACTTGCAAAGAAGTAGTCTATCCTCCAACCAACATTGCGATCTCTTGCACGTGTCTTCAGATCCCACCAGGTGTACTTTTCTGCTCCCTGGTCGAACATACGTAAAGTATCAAGATAACCATGATCCAGGAACGTATCTATCCACTCCCTCTCCCGAGGAAGGAAACCGGATGACTTCTCATTCTGTTTGGGTCGTGCAAGATCGATCTCTTTGTGGGCGGTGTTCACATCCCCACATACGATAATATCCTTGCCTTCGTCCCTGAACCCGTCCGCACGTTCCATAAATGCATCATAGAAGTCCATCTTATACTGGAGTCTCTCATCAGAAGCCTTTCCATTGGGGAAATATATGTTGAAAAGAATGAAATCCTCATATTCTGCAATAAGAGTCCTGCCCTCAATGTCAAAACGTTTCTCTCCGAGACCATATTCAACATTTACCGGAGGTAATTTCGTATAGACCGCAACACCGCTGTAACCTTTCCGTTCTGCTGAAAAGAAATAAGGAATGTAGCAATCAATATGTCGCAGATTTGTAGGAAGCTGTCTTTCCTGTGCTTTGGTCTCCTGAAGACAGAGTATATCAGGTTGAGCTTCAGCCACCCATTCCAGAAACCCTTTCTTCACCATGGACCTTAAACCATTCACATTCCATGACATAATGTTGATAGAAGCCATTTAATCATCCTCATTTTTATCCGGTAGCCGGGACGGTTTTGCCAGCATGACCTCAGTGGATTTGATGATGGCAAACAACTCATCCCCTTCCTTTACATCGAGCCTGTCCACAGCTTCTGATGTTACAATGGACGTCAGGACTGCAGGATCCACCTCTATTTTCACTTTAGAGACAATGTCGCCTTTCTCAACCTCCACCACCCTTCCGATCAATTTGTTTCGGGCAGACAGTTTGAAGGCAATATTCTCCCATGACGTGTCATCACCAATCGTTTCATCAATGTAGGTACGACTTGCCTCGTATTCATCGATCAGTTGTTTACCATAATCCGTCAGGAAAGTACCCTGCTCCTTTCCACCCCTGACAGTGTACACGACCTCCTGGTCCCCCCGTTCATTCATTTTCTTCAGGATAAGCCAGGCATGTTTGTAAGACATACCAAGTTTTTTACATGCTTTACTTAAAGAACGTCCTTCATCAATGGCTTTGAGCAAATTTACCTTGCCGGCGCCGATTATATGCTTCCCATCCTCTGTCAGCCATACTTTGGTCCTTGTCTCCAACGTTCTACCCCCTCATTCAAGGCACTTGAGAATATCTTCCGGCTGGTATCTTGGTTTCACGATACGAGTACGACCACGAGTACCTTTGCCGGAAAAATCAGTGCTAACATAGCGTGCATCATTGAGTTTGTTGACCATATCATAGAAACGAGTGTATCCAAGACCTGTCTGTTCATGGAAAAGCTTGTAGAGATCACCGGTCTGACACTCCCTTTGCTTTGCGATAAGCCCT
Organism: Methanococcoides sp. NM1; assembly: GCF_900774285.1. Lineage (NCBI taxonomy): Archaea > Methanobacteriati > Methanobacteriota > Methanomicrobia > Methanosarcinales > Methanosarcinaceae > Methanococcoides > Methanococcoides sp. NM1. The sequence goes on along the minus strand of NZ_CAAGTW010000001.1, from coordinate 301,007 downwards.
AAAAGTGTTCGCTCATCCGGTGTGAGGGACATAATGCTCCTTCCAAGATGCAGTAAACGGGATCTCTCATATGCACTTTCCACATCTTCAACAGATATTGTCCTACTGGCTCGCCTTTCGGCATTCAGGCCTGAACGTTTCAAAAGATCGATACCAACACGGAGGTCACCGGTCATATCAACGTATTCCACAATAGCATCCTTTACTTCATCTGATACGACATTAGGATAGAATGCAAGATCGATCCTCTTGCCAAGGATATCCTGGAGTTCATCATACGCATACCTTGGGAAAGCGACCTCTTCCGGCAGGAACACCGAGTTCACCTTCGGGTCGAACTGGTAGAGCTTCCCGGTATCACTTACGATAGCGATCACTCCCACCTTTGCTCCCGGGAACTGTTCATGGGCCCTGAGCATGGAATACATGACATCGTCAGCATTTCCTTCATGGTAAAGATAATTGATATCATCAAGGCAGACGACCAGCGTCTTCTCATTCTCAATAAGGAAGTTCATTACCTTTTCAAAAAGTTTCCTGAATGCAACTCCTGATGCAGGAGGAGATACTTTGAAAAGGGCCTTGTAGATCCTTGCAATAACAGCGAACTTCGTGGAGTCCATCTGGCAGTTAACCTTTACGAAAACCACATTTCCCGCGTGTTTTTTCATCTCCCCGAAAACCTTCATGACCGTAGTGGTCTTTCCGGTGCCCGGCGGACCACTGAGAAGGCTGTTGATAGGACGCATCCCCCGAAGAGCAGGGCGTAGACTATACATAAGGGATTGCATCTGTGTTTCACGGTGCGAGAAATGGTCAGGAAGATGATCCAGTTCAAGAACACTACCATCCCTGAACAGGGTCTCGTCCCACATCAGCATGTCCTTATCCATATACAGTGTCTCCTCAATAAATTCTAATATATTAACTGTGAAAATACATAATAGCCTTTTGCTTATTGGACCTCTATTGTTATTTTTTGGAAAACAATGGAGCCGGACATGTAATTAAAAAATCTATTTTAAACACATGGGAATAAATATAAAAGCATTGTGGGAATTGCTTATATATAAGCTAACATATGAGGAGATACGATGTTATGACATGCAGAGGAAGACCAAAAAGCCCCAGAAGGGTAAAATGTAACCCGGAAGGATTCTATTTTAAGCCACGTGGAGTTGCGCTTTCGGAGCTTGAGGTAGTCTCTGTTGCAGTGGAAGAGCTGGAAGCATTAAGGCTTGTGGACTTCGAAGGACTGCAGCAGCAGGAAGCAGCCACACAGATGGGGATCTCAAGACGTGCATTCTGGGAAGACCTTAAGAGTGCAAGAAAGAAGATAGCATTTGCATTGACCACAGGCAAAGCAATAGAGATCAAGGGCGGAAATTATGTCAGCATCAAAGACCAGAAGGGATCGAACTGACCTCTGGTAAACCAACAACAAGATAAAAGGAGATTTAAAATGGCACCCAATATCCAATCAGCGGAAAGTCTGCTTAGCACAAAGCCAGAAGAACCAAAGCTCGTATCCAATCTTAGGGGTATAAAGAAGAAGATCATGGTCATGAGCGGAAAAGGCGGCGTGGGAAAAAGCACAGTCTCCGCCAACCTTGCTGCCACACTTGCAGATCGTGGATACAAAGTCGGTCTTCTTGACAGCGATATACACGGCCCGACCATCCCAACGATGTTCGGTGTGAAAGGCCAGAGGCCAACTGTAGGAGAAAAGGGCATCATTCCTGTAAAGGTCAACGATAACCTGAAAGTGATGTCCGTAGGACTTCTCCTCGATAGCGATGATTCCCCGGTGATCTGGCGCGGTCCTGCAAAGATGGGTGCTATCAAGCAATTCCTGGAAGAAGTTGACTGGGGTGTACTGGACTATCTGATCATCGACCTGCCTCCAGGAACAGGAGATGAACCACTGAGCATTGCACAACTCATTGGAAACCTTGATGGTACTGTCGTGGTCACAACACCGCAGGACGTTGCACTTACAAGTGTCAGGAAGTCGCTCAACTTCGCGAAAATGCTAGAAGTACCTGTAATTGGAATGGTGGAGAACATGAGTGGAATTGTCTGCCCACATTGTAATGAGATGATCCACGTATTCGGTTCAGGCGGAGTCTCAAGGGCAGCAGAGGACTTTGGAGTGGAAGTACTTGGTACATTGCCTATAGAGACAGAAGTTGCAGCCACGAGTGACAGTGGGAAGGTTCACGAGGACATCAAAGGCGATTCCGAGTGGTACAAGACCTTCAATAAGATCGTTGACTCTGTTGAAGAATTCGTAAAATAATAACCTGAAGGAAGGCATTCTTTAGTGATGGTTCTTTGCCATCCAAAACGTGCCTTCTGAAACCTTTTTGCATATTATTTCATCATATTTTATTTTATCAGATCTCATCTTTGTACTTTAATCTGCCTTTTCTTCAGTCCTTCTGAATAGATATTTAAAGCTTGACTTCCAAATATTTAGTCATGGGTGGGAGTACAGGTAAAGATGAGATCAATCGTCTTGATTTTGAAAATACTGATGAACTGATAGATGATGTCCTCTATGACAAGAACTGGCTGATCAGGGAGAACGCAAACACCCGACTTAGCCCTTCTGTCATTGATATGCATATTTCATCACAGCTCAAGAAAAGATACGCACTTGAAAAACTATACTCGAACGATGTTGCCAATGCACACATCAGAGGAACCATACACATACACGACCTGAGTGAACCTTTCAAGCCTTACTGCAATGGTATCGATGGCAGGATATTCCTCATGGACGGACTGAAGTTCCCGGACTCCAGAAGCGCTCCTGCAAAACAGTTCAATGCCGCCATGTTTCATGCGATGTCCTTCATGCTGCATTCCCAGCAGTTCTTTGCAGGAGCGCAGGCTATTGATATGTTCAACTGGCTGCTTGCACCGCATCTTCACTATTCGGACATCGATGAAGAGCAACTTCTCCAGATAGTACAGGGATTCATGTTCCAGATGAACCAATCCAACCGCATCGGTGCACAGAGTGCATTCACCAACATCGGGCTTCGTATCAACTGCCCTTCATCCCTTGCAAATGAGCCTGCGGTCTATGGTGGCAGGTTCATCGACAGGACATACTCGGATTTTGAAAAGGAAGCACGTGCCATCTACGGTGCCTTTATGGAGATCGCAGCAAAAGGTGATGCTGACGGACTTCCATTCACATTCCCGCTGATCACCACCGCCATAACAAAGGACCTCGAGCTTGAAGATCCATTATGGAAAAAAACGATGTATGCCACTTCTTCCACAGGTGCTCCATATTTCCTGAACCTGACCACAGACTATCTTGAAGAGAATACTGTACAGGCCATGTGTTGCCGTCTTCTTGCCAGACATTCCGGAGGTGTATGGACAGCAGGCGGGATGGGAAGCGGTTCCAACAAGATAGTAACGATAAACCTGCCCGGAGTTGCACTTGAAGCAGACGGAATCGATGGATTTTTTGATCACCTGGATGAAGTTCTGGATCTAACAAGGAAAGCCCTGCTCGAAGGACAGGAGATCGTCAGGAGATCGTTGTATGAATGGAAGATACTGCCCTGGCTTTTGCAGAGAACCGAAAATGACCTGCCGTATTTCGATCTTGATTCACGACATCTGACCTTTGGTGTGGTCGGACTTAATGAATGTCTGCTAAACCTTACAGGAGAAGGGCTGATAGAGCAACATGAACTGGGAATGAAGATGATCCGCCACATGCTTGCAAAGATAGAGACATACTCAAAGGAAGACGGAATTGAATACACCTTCGAACAGACCCCTGCAGAGAGTACCGCACACAGGCTTGCAATGCTTGACAGGTCTTCATTCGGTGAAAAAGCACATGTTCAGGGAAGCAGTCGCGATGCATATTATACTAATTCCACACATGTACCCTACAGCTCAAGAATATCCCTTGCAGAGAAGATAAAGATAGAATCCGGGTTCCACCCATATTTTACCGGAGGAACTATCAGTCATATCTGGATGGGAGAAAGTTTCCCTGACCCCGAAGGAATGAGCGAACTGATACAGAAGCTCTCCGAAACGGACCTTGCATACTTCTGCTTCTCACCTGACTTCTCAGTCTGTGAGAACAGGCATGTGACCCGTGGAATGAATCTTGAATGTCCAATTTGCAATAAACCTGCAATAGATCATGTATCAAGGGTCACCGGTTATTTCGGACACGTGAAACAATGGAATCCGGGGAAACAGAAAGAGTACGAAGAAAGGCATCGATACAACCTCCATGGTAAAAACACTAAATAACGATGCCTGCATCATCTATCGCATGGAAGATGCAATCGAAAGAGCATTTACATGGACAGCCCGGCAGGATCCATCCACTGCAAAGGAACTATCACGCCTTATAGGTGCATGTGAACTCTGGAATGTTGAAAATGACTATTCTTCCCGACTGATCAGGCTCAGGATAGGAAACAACTGGAACGGGTCAATAAGAGAAACAGCCAGAGCCTGCTCCGCGCTTGCATCATCAGATATTGATCTTGAAGATAGCTCACGGTGGCTGATCTCAAGGCAGGAAAGCAACGGTTCATGGGAAAATGATGTTTATGACACCACTTACGCATTGATAGCACTGGCAGACATGGATATTCATGACCCTGAAGGTTGCAGGTGGCTTGTTGAGAACTATGATGAGAAATGGGAACACGTGGGAACGACCTCACTTATCATTACTGCCCTGATCGAGCAGGGCCATCTCATTGAAGAAGACCCTTTTACCGATCTCATCAATGAACGTGCCGGATGGGTATTATCAGAGAGGAAGGAAGACGGTGGCTGGAAGTTCATCTCCACAAGCAATCTAGTGATCCAGGCATTATCGCTTGCAGGCTTTAAAGAAGAGCTTGAAGCATCGGAAAACTGGCTCCTATCCAGGCAAAATGCTAACGGTTCATGGGGAAAAGGTGAAGGCGATGTTACAGCAACTGCACTTTCACTTATCACACTGGGAATTTTAAAAAACAATAGACTATATAACAAAAAGACAGATTAATACAGCAACCGATAGGACATATATTGCAGTACGTAGCGATTCGCCTTTAAGATCATGGATGTGGAACATAAATGGATAAATTTGTCAAATACCACGCAGATACAAATACTTACATTGTTCGCAGGAAAGCATTTTTTGAAGATACTGTCAGGATCGATGGCAATATGATCGTTGGTTCAGGTGCGAATTTCTGGAAAGACCTTGAGGTCAGTGGTTCACTTGAACTTGGTAAAGCATCCCTTGTTAAAGGAAATATCAAAGCAGGTGATGCCCTGATAAGCACACGCTGTGAGATAGGAGGCAGTGTTGATGTTGTCCACAACCTTACAATTCTTGACAATGTAAAAGTAACAGGTCATGCAATATGTGGTAATGAAATGTCCATCAGGCCGGGATGTGAGGTCGCTTTTGCAAAAGCAGACACTGCCCTTGAACTTATTGGAAAAGTTGACATAAAAGAGATAGAGTCGGGAACAAAGCTCATTGTTCGTTCCGACATGTAAGATAATAAGATCATATTCTCAGTAAGATCTCATTCTCAGCATCAGTTACGTCTTTCCTCTGCCAGCATCCCAAGAAGGTTATGACGCAATTCGTTTGCTTCAGAACTTGTCCTGTCACGAGGTCGTGGAAGTTCCACATTTATGACCTTTTTGATCTTGCCTGGCCTTGCGGTCATAACAACGATCTTGTCTGCAAGGAATACGGCCTCATCCACACTGTGGGTAACAAATACAATCGTGATCTGATTTTTTGCCCATACATCGAGAAGTTCGTTCTGCAAAGTGTTCCTCGTCTGTGCATCCAGTGCACCGAACGGTTCATCCATGAGAAGTACCTTTGGTTCATTTGCAAGAGCACGTGCAATTGCAACTCTCTGACGCATTCCACCTGAGAGTTCATAAGGATAGCTGTTCCTGAACTGTTCAAGACCAACAAGTTTCAGGTATTTTTCCGCCCTCTCAAGAGACTCGGTTTTGCTCATCCCCTGCATCCGGGGGCCGAATGTGATGTTCTGGATAACCGTACTCCAGGGGAACAATGAATACTCCTGAAATACCATACCTCTCTTGGAATCAGGAACTGTGATCCTTTCGCCGTCAAGGGTGATATCACCTGAATCCGGTGTTTCAAGCCCCGCAATGGTCCTCAGAAGTGTTGTCTTTCCACAGCCGGAAGGTCCGATGAAACAAATGAATTCCTTGTCCTTGATATCAAGGCTTACATTATCCAGTGCAAGAGTGGAGTCACCATTTTCCTTTTCAAATGCCAGTGAAACATCGGATACTTTTACTTCACCCATTATACCACGACCCCTGCACGCCATTTAAGGAGGTGACCATCCACATACCACCTGAATATCCTGTCGATCAAAAGACCTAGGAAACCAAGGATCAGCATGTAAACGAGTACAAAGTCCATCTGGTGCAGGTAATAATGCCACCAGATCTTGTAACCAAGACCACTGCTGCTCACTCCAAACATTTCCGCAGCTACAAGACACATCCATCCAACTCCCATCGCTATGCGAATACCAGACGCAATTGAAGGCAATGCTGAGGGGAAAGCAACATGACGGATAAGAGGGACGCTTTTCATACAACCAAGAACTTTTGCAGCCTCCACATAGATTTTTGGAACGCTTTTAAAGCCATCGAATGTATTGATGATTATCGGGAAAACAGCACCTACAAATACTACAAATCCTGCAGAAATATGTGTAAGTCCGAACCATATGATGGCAAAAGGTATCCATGCAAGAGGCGGAATGGGCCTTATTATTTCAATGATGGGATCAAAAGCACGATTCGCGGTCTTAAACCAGCCCATTGATACACCGATGGGAATTCCTATCACTAAAGCTGAAATGATACCGATCCCAAAATGCAACAGGCTTATAGAAAGATCAGTGAATAATGCTCCGGTCTCAACAATCCTAAAAAAAGCAAACAGAACGTCAGTAAAGCTTGGAAGCAAAAATTTATCAGCAACTATATGAGCTGCTACCAATTGCCAGATAATAATAGCAGTAGCAAGGGAAAGTAGTTCAATGCCCCTACCTGAAAGTCCTTTTGCGCTGTCTTTGCTCATGTTGCCTCCGGACAACTGAGGGGATTATCCCTCAGGTCCGGCACATATACATTCTGTTCATTAATGTATGTTTCTATTTATTCCTCAGATACAGTTTCATAGAAGCTCACATCGAAGATATCCTCTGCTGTAAGCTCTGTTGAGATGTAGCCAAGTTCGTACTGTATGTTTGCATATTCTACTGTTGAATTTACAAGCGGACGTGGATCTGCAGACCAGACACCATCCCATTCTTCAAGGGACTTAAGAACGATCTCTGGATCAGCAGTAAGCTTGGTTCCATATGTTTCAGCAGCTTCTTCGATATTTGCAGAATCATATTCAGCAGCCTTGATGTGTGTCATAACGATCTGTTCGACCATTTCAGGGTTGTTCCTGATAAGGTCACCACTTACCACCAGTACACAGCATGGATGGTCCGGCATGATCTCGCCTGATGCAAGGACAGAACGACCATTTCCTTCTGCTTCAATGAAAGTTGGAGCAGGATGCGGCAGGAATACACCATCTACCTGATCTGCTGCAATAGCTGCTTTGGCATCTCCCGGACCCATAGCCACTATTTCGAGATCATTCTCAGGATCAAGACCGTTCTCAATAAGCCAGTTCTTCAAAAGTGTGTCCTGAATGGTTCCCGGAGGGAATGTTGCGATCTTCAGTCCTTTAAGATCCTCAGGACCCTCATAAGGTACTTCAGGTCTCAGCACAAGGTCGGATCCCTGTGTGTTAACTGCTGCAACGATCTTGGCATCCAGACCGGAAGCCAATGCGGTCATCACAGGAGCTGCACCAACATAAGCTACATCGAGATCACCTGCAAGCATTGCCTGCATCTCAGGAGCACCGGTCGGGAACTCGAACTCGTTCACGGTCTCAATACCAAATGGTGCAAGGTCTTCAGCCCACCAGCCTTTCTCCATAGCTGTCATATGAGCAATCTGGTGTGTGCTTGGCTGATAGCCAATGTTGATCTCTGTCATCGCGGCTTCTTCTTCAGGTGCAGAAGTACATCCGGACAGGAATACCGCTGCAACCAGCATGATAGAAATGAATGTAATTGTTGTGATTTTCACATAAAAACCTCCTGGTTAATCTTAGTATTATTACATTTCGTCCAAATGACCTATTTATATCTTACCACATATGCCCGTATTATGTCCTAAAAGTATTAATACGAAGTGAAAGATATCCTTTATGGAAATCGGAGTGTAGCGGAGGAGTGAATATTAGCGTTGCAAATAAGGTTATTGATGCTGCTTTTGAATCAGATGAGGCTTTTCAGAACACACTTTTGAAAGTCATAAAAGAAGACCTTGAGCTCACAGCAATCGAGTTCTCAGAATATGCAAATATTCCCCCAAGCACCCTTTATAAGCTAATGTCGGGGAACAGGGAACCGAATATGAGAACACTTCGCCAGATAGTGAAGACCATCCGAACGATCGAAGGTTCCGAAAAAGGAGATTTCATTGCTGTCATCGCTGCACGCCCTGTGCTGGACAATATCAGTGAGACAAAGAGAAAGATCTCCGGCACCCTTTGCACGATCAGGGAATACTCCGCTACATCAATGGAAGAAGCCATCATCGCTGCCGTGCGTGCCGAAAGGGAAGGTGCCAAAGCACTTGTGTGTGCACCTATCGTCAGCACAACTATTGAAAAGATAATTCGCATACCTGTTGCAACCATCATGCCAAAGAACAGTCTTGTAGAGGCTATCGAAACAGTTGCACGTAAGATCGAATGAGCGATCTTTCACTATTTCTTATTTTAATTACAGATGGATCGAGAATTTGACCATTCGACCACCCATAGGTCTGTAAATATAGAATAAATACCGCATAGACATAGTAAAAATAAAGTAAAAATTAAAAAAAAGATGCTGCCAGCCAATATTTCTGCCGGCAGCTTACCGGACCACCTGGTCCGAATTCAATTATTCCTTACCTCTTGAGAGCATGTTGGATATCTTCTCAGAAAGTGCAGCCATTGCCTCACTTGCTTTCGGTCCTGCAGTTTCGATCGTCCAGCCACCTGCTGTGAACAGATATGCTGCACCACCAAGAACTGCTACCGCTAAACCGCCAAGCAGGTAAAGTATCGTACTTACGCCTTCAACTACTTCGAGAGTTGCAGTCATTCCTCCAACTTTCACAAGATAGCTACCAGGTTCTCCTGAAGTGTATTCGAACGTGACCTCTGTGGTTTCGTTGACACCAAGAGAGATCTCCTGTGTATCAGTCACGTTGTTGTTAACCATCAGTTCAACTGTGTAACTGCCTTCTGCATTACCGTTGTTCACAGCATTTAACGTGATCTCCACATCCTTGCCGGACCTGACCTCAATAGGATCAAGCACAAGATCACTGAACTCGAACTTTGCCTGCATTTCCTTGACCTCAATGTTCAGTTCAGCATTCAGGAAACCGTCCTTCTCAGCAATTAACTTGTGCATGCCTGTCTCTGTAAGGACATCTGTCACAACACCATCGCTGCCGGTCTGCCCGATGGTCTTACCATCAAGGGAAAGTCTCACATCGTCCATTGGCTCGCCACCGATGGCTTTCACAATGGTGAATGTCACAAGGTTGCCCTCATAGATGACCTCAGGAGATAACTCGATGCTCATCTTCCTGCTCAGGTCATCAGGTGATATTACCTCGAGTTCAGCAGTTCCGGTAGCATAACCGTCTTTTTCAGCAGTTATGGTGTAGGTGCCATCAGAGAAGAACTTGTATTCTACAACTCCTTCCTCATCTGTAGTTCCAAGCACAATGCTTCCTGCTTTGACGGTTGCGTCGTTGATCAGGGAACCACGTGATAGAACAGTTACAGTGATCTCATCGCCTTCAACGACCACCTTAGGATCAACTTCAACATCAAGGGCTTCGGATGGTTCAACTGTTATCTCGACGAATGGGTAGTAGCGGACATCTGAAGAATCTGCGACCTTGAACTGAATATCGCCCATGATCTCGATCTCGTCTCCATCGGAGAGAGTGATGTCATCTTCGTTCTCCATTTCGATCAAGTTAGAATTAATATCAGATACTGTCATTTCATCGAAGTCATCGCCTTCTTCAATTTCAAGATAGTCTTCTGATATCTGGAAAATACCTTCAACAAATACAGCTGTTGACTCCCTTCCACTGAAGATCTCATCGAAATTGATGACAATTATAGGCACATCTTCAGCATCTCCCAGGTCCTTGTCATAAATGTAAGGAGTTCCTGAAGACAGAATCGTAGAGTCTACGCGGTCCCCATCTTTATTGAGTTCCACAAAGACCTTTTCACCATTTATGTCAACCTCAAGGATATCCAGTGCATAACCCTCTTCCAGAATCAAGGATGATCCACCATACACGGACTTCTTGTCATCATCATCGATCAGGACCTTTGAAAGCATTCCCTCAGACATAAGACTAACATCATCAAAGCCAGGTTCAAAGGCATCATCAGGATAACCGGCAAAGTACTTCTCTGCCATAAAACCAATGACTTCGTATTCACCCCAATCACTATATTCAAAAGAAACGTTATCAGGTCTTGTTGTATAAGTCAGATTACCTTCTTCGATCTTGCTTCCGGTAAGACCCAGCACTTCAAGTGATTCGGTACCTATGCCTTCATCGATATTATAATAGAAGCCTTCAAAGTTCAGCGGAGTCCATTTAAAGCCTCCGTTCTCCACAACAGTACCCCTGAGTTCGTAGGTTCCGGGTTCAGACATGTCCACAAACGGTGCAAATCTCAAAGTACCGCTGTCTGCAACAATGATCTTCAATTTACCCATTATGTCAACAATATCGCCTTTGCCAAGGGAAATGTCCCTGTCATTCTCCATTTCAATAGAATCAGGACCAATGTTATCTATTGTCATATCTCCAAAGTCATCGCCTTCATCTATCTCCAGATATTCATCGGAGATCTGGAACATACCTTCAACAAAAACAGCATTAGTTTCAATTCCACTAAAGATCTCTTTAAAGTAAACAGCAATTATAGGGACATCATCAACATCACCAAGATCTTTCTCATAGATGTATGTGGAACCTGAGGAAAGGATACCCTCATCGACCTCATCGCCATCCTTTGATAGCTTGACGTATACTCGATCGCCGTTTATGTCGACTTCTATGATATTCAAAACATATCCATCTTCAAGTACGAGTCCTGCACCTGTATAGACAGATTTCTTGTCATCATCATCGATCAGGACCTTTGAAAGCATTCCTTCAGACATCAGGCTAACACGATCAGTGTTAGTATTAAATGCATCAGCAGGATAACCGGCAAAGTACTTCTCTGCCATGAAACCGATGACCTCATATTTATTCCATCTGTTATTATTCTCAAAATCTGTTTCAAAAGCCTCTGTTAGATATGTGAGATAGCCTTTGTCTATATTCTTGCCTATGTCTTTGATGGTCATTGATTCAGAACCTTCGTCTGTATCAAGGTCATAGTAGAATCCAGAAAAGCTCCGGAAATCCCAAGTATAAGTGGTGGATTGATTTTCATCTTTATCCCAAATACGATCACCTGAAAAATAGGTTAATGATACTGTGCTTGCCTTGTCAGTTTCATCACTACCCTCATTATTGCTGGTATCAACTGTTCTTACTTTGATAGTATATTCAGTCTCAGAATCCAAACCTGTAGCATTATAATATTCTGTACCTTTACTTACATTCGTTTCAAAAACATCATCAATATAAATTTTGACATAATCAAAGTCAGAATCTGCTGGATCAGTCCAAGTCCATTTTATCCATGTTGATCCAATATTTGATTCTGAAGCAGATAGGTCTTCCACTGGACCTGGGCCACTTGAATCTGAAGAAGTTGTTAATGTATAATTAACCCAAGTAGAATTAACGTTACCTGAACTATCTGAGGTTCGAGTACTGATAGTATAAGGTGTACTTGGAGTAAGACCAGTGTCATTGTAAGAATTAGCAGTTGTATTTAATTCAAAGACATCATTGATATAAATTTCAACATGGTCAAAATCAGTTGAGGGATTAGTCCACTCCCAAAGTATCCAGCGATCACTAGGAGTACCATCAAGACCTGTCACACTTTCAGGAGCTTCATTGTCAGCAGGACCATTTGTAGAAACAGACAAGTTCACCCAAGTAGAATTTACATTACCTGAACCATCGGAGGTTCGAGTACTGATAGTATAAGAAGTACTTGGAGTAAGACCTGTGTCATTGTAGGAATTAGCAGTTGTATTTAATTCAAAAACATCATTGACATAGATTTCAACATGGTCAAAATCAGTTGATGGATTAGTCCAACTCCACAAAACCCAATCCTCCCCAATTCCATCAGTCCCAAGACCACTGACACTTTCAGGAGCTTCAGTATCAACCGGACTATTTGTAGTAACAGACAAATTTACCCAAGTAGCATTTACGTTACCTGAAGCATCTGAGGTTCGAGTACTGATTGTATAAAGAGTACTTGGAGTAAGACCTGTGTCATTGTAAGAATTACCAGTTTCATTTAATTCAAAAACATCATTGATATAGATTTCAACATGGTCAAAATCAGTTGATGGATTAGTCCAACTCCACAAAACCCAATCCTCCCCAATTCCATCAGTCCCTAGACCACTGACACTTTCAGGAGCAGCAGCCATCGCCACCCCACAGCTCATCCCAACAATGAGCAAACTCATTAATAATAATTTTAAACCTTTATTCATAGTTAGTTCTCCGAATATTATATGATCATAAGTTATCAAATCTTCCCAAATGTACATAACCTTTTCGATATATCGAAACCTCTGTATCCCCTCTGTTCATCATAGTTATTAAAGTGTCATCAGTAACTTTGCCTACAACATTTAAATAACAAACGGATTTCGCGGCTTCCAGCATCGAAGGTGAGATCGTGAACAGCAATTCGAAATCTCCCCCTGTGTAAAGAGCAAGTTCAAGAGCATCATCATGGCCGAAAAGAGAGCGGACCTCATCACCTATCGGGAACTGGTCCTCATATATCCTGAAACCGGTGCCATTGGCATCCATGAGATCGTAAAGCGATATTGCAAGTCCGTCACTTGTATCCATCATAGAAGTTACCGCACCGGTCTTTGCAAGCTTTTGTCCCTCATCTGTTCGGGGAACCGGCTCAAGTAATGTATTCAGCAGATCATCGCTTACATCCAGACCGTGCTGGATCGCCAGTAGTGCAGCACCTGCAGAACCTGCGTTGCCTGTCACACAGACTAGGTCCCCCGGCTTTGCACCGCTTCTTCTTAAAAGGTGTTCTTTTTTTACCATCCCGAGGGCAGTTCCTGTTATGGTCAGCTCATCGTGAAGATCGATATCACCACCGATGACCGATGTATCACAGAACTTTACACAGGCATCCATCCCACGGGCAATGTCCTCGGCATATCCAAGTTGCATATCTTCCGTGACCCCGAGAGCGGAAAGGAAACCCACAGGCTTTGCTCCCATGGATGCCACATCGCTCAGGTTTACTGCGGCAGACATCCAGCCGATCTGCCAGGGAGTCATAACAGCAGGAAAATCGGTCTTTCGATGAAGCATGTCCGTTGTAATGACCATGCATTCCTCATGCGAAACATCCAGGACAGCACAATCATCCTTGCCTGCACCAGCCATGATGCACTCGTCTTCCTGATGCCTAAAGATACCGCATAGCCTGGAAACAAGTTCACGTTCAGCTATGCCGGAAATAAGATCGGACCTATCCATGGGATACCTTATAGTTTTAAGATTTATTAGCAATGTGGTAAAAAGAAAGGTCATCTCCAGACCCTTCTCTTAACGAAGATAACCACACTGCCGACAATGGTCACGAATATCACTATTGGAAGAGCAAATCCAATAAAGACGATGATACCATTGACGCTGGCTATAAAGCCACGCACGGAATCGGATAGAGCATCCCGAAGTCCCCATGAATGGGTTATGTTGCGAGGCTCAGTGACACTGACAGTGATAGTGGAGAACTCCACCCTGTCCTTAAGATAATTGAGCCGGCCTGTCAGGCTTTCGATCTCCCCGCGAACACGGCCAAGTTCCTTTTCCACATCCAGGACCTCTTCCACAGTGGTAGCCATATCAAGGATCTCCTGAAGACGCAGCTCCTGCTTTTCAAGGTTCGACAGGCGTGCCTCCACATCGATGTACTCCTCGGTCACATCGACACCACTGGTACTTTTTGAGGTCACTTTCCCGAGAGCTTCGACCCTGTCAAGTACAGTATCATGTTCAGCTGCCGGAACACGTATGGAGATGTATCCGGACATGCTCTCACTATCCCCGTAATAAGTATCATAGACAGATGAAGAGGAAACATAGCCATCGTATTCAGATGCTATAGTACCAATTGAATCAACGGCTTCTGAAGCATTTTTTACCTCAAGGGAAACATCAGAAGTAGTTATCACCTTGCGCGTTATGCTGCTTCCTGTGGCTTCGCCACTGTCTGCCACATCGAATAACATATCATTCGAAACATCCCAGGCTTCATCGGCAGCCATTTCGGCCATCTTGTTTCCAAAGGAAAAACTGTCTTCCTGTGGTGCGTAGGACTGAGTGTTGCTGTCCGTTGACAGGCATCCTGCTGCAATAACGCAAGTAAGCAGAAAAATAAATAGTAATGGATATGTTCGCTTCATGTTGATACGCTCCTTATAAATATATAAGAAGAGCTACACCGCGAACATATAAAGTTTTTACTTAAACTTCAAATGGATTCGAAGTTAACCTGCTCGTTGCCACCTTCTTTTGTCCTGACCCATACATTCTCAACAAATTCATGAGCACGTTTCGCAAGTTCAAGCATCTCATCATGAGAGAAAGGCGAAATATCACGCAGGTCTTCCCTCATTGAATGGGCAGGCTGACCCTGCTGGATAACATAAGGAGCATTCGAGATAGAAATATACGGAACAATGGAACTTGCGATCGCTGCAATATCTTCCGAATCCCCAATAAAACCACGTATCGCAGTGGTACGCAGCTCATATTCCATAGACCTGTCCGTGACAATGGATATTGTCTGCTTTACCTTATCAACAACGTCCGCAGGCTCAGGAACAATAGCATCATCACCAAATCCGATAGCCTTGCCATACATCACAGGATCGTCCAGAGGGGCCTTGACATCAATGAAGAACTTGTCCACAAGACCTGCATCGATCAGTTCTTCCACCACTTCCGGATAGTAGCCGTTCGTATGAACTCCCACAAGCAGCCCTTTTTTCTTTGCATAGGCAGCAAGGTGCATTACGGCTTTCTTTTGGACAAGAGGTTCACCGCCTGAGAACACAACGCTACTAACAAAGAGAGAGGAAGAATCTATCTTTTTCTCAAGTTCCTTTGCATCCAGCATATCAGAACCTGTAAGGATCTCATAGTTCTGGCAATAGGGACACCTGTACGGACAGCTGCGTAAAAAAATAACGACTGACGCTTTTCCGTGCCAGTCAACGGTTGAAATGGGGATGATCTCCCCAAAATTCACCTTCATCAGATACCAAACGTCCGGTACATCAGATCATATCAGCTGAAGCGTAGCGCTTACGGTCTTCCAGTTCCTGCTTTTTTGCAGCATTCCAGCCACCGACGGCCTGGATGTATCCGGTAACCCTTGAAAGCTGTTCAACATTATTGGATCCACAGTTCTCACATGTGTCCTTGAGGCCTGCCATCATGTGACAATCGTCCATGCAGACTGTCATGTCCTTGGTAAACGCAAAGTATCCTACCTGGGTGTTCCTTGCAATGTTCATTGCAAAATCCTTCAGGCCCTTTGCATCAGGTGAACCCTCACCCATCCAGATGTGCATGATATCCCCGCCGTCAACGATAGGGAAGAACACATGTTCGATGTTGATCCTGTCTACCAGGGATATGTCTGCTCCAGGTGGTACGTGAGTACCGTTGGTATAATAGACCGGCAGGTCGTGAGTATTCTTTATATCCTCTACTGCTGCGTTCACATCACCTTTTGCAACGGACAGTACCTTTTCACTGTATTCCTCATGCAGCATATCAGAGACTGCGAACCTCTGACCGGTGGTCTCTGCAGGAGTCCTTGCAAGAGCGATCTCCATGCCATATTTCTTGGAAAGTTCCCTTCCATACACCTCCATCTCGGCCATAGCACGCACAGCAACCTTAAATGCAGATTTCGATTGATGCATCTGGGAGCCTGTGTGGTACTGGACCATCTCATTAATACCTATAACACCGATGGTGAACACAAGGGAACCTATATCTACAGCAATTGCGCCTTTCTTACCGGTTATCGGATCCTTTGGCTGCTGTGTTGCAAATGGCATCCTTCCATTTTCGATGATTGGCGTCACCCATTTGACCTTGGTCTGGAACACTTCCATTGCCTCATCCATAAGGTGCTTCAGGTGAGCAAACAGTTTCTGGTCATCACCATCTG
Source organism: Methanococcoides sp. NM1 (assembly GCF_900774285.1). Classification (NCBI taxonomy): domain Archaea; kingdom Methanobacteriati; phylum Methanobacteriota; class Methanomicrobia; order Methanosarcinales; family Methanosarcinaceae; genus Methanococcoides; species Methanococcoides sp. NM1. Next base: position 284,422 of record NZ_CAAGTW010000001.1, on the reverse strand, counting down.
CCTCATATGCAGCTCTTGGACAGTTCAATGAAACTACCTGCCAGGAACCCATTGAGAAATGTTTTCCTTCCTTGAAGTACATCTTATCATCGAACTCATCATCATCGTCTGGATTTGCTGAGAACTGGTAGGCACAGCACTGGTAACAGGATATGCCTTCTCCGGCACCCCTGTATTCAGGAAGCTGGTTGTCAAAGTACGGGGTTCCGTATTTTGCGGTCAGTTCAAAGGTCATGGTGTACAGTTCATCATAGGTTGGAAGGTCCGGATTTGCACGGTTGAACATCTCATCCTCTACCATGAAATCAGGCTCGATGGAAATTTCCGGCTTAGGGAAGTTGAATGGTTTGCCCCAGTAGTCGCCTTCCAGCATGACGTTCATAAGTGCCTTGAATCCCAGCCTTACCTCACGCTCATAGTCACCATAGACACGCCTGTCGGTACCATTGTTACCATCCCAGACACGTCCCTTGTAGACCGCAGGCTTGTCCCTCCACATCTTCGGGACACCGGGGGACAGCTGTACTGAAGAGAACACAAGCTGACCACCGCGGGCCACCATCATCTGTGTCATCTCATAGACGAACATCTGCATAAGCTGTTCGATTTCTTTGTATGATTTACCTTCGAAATATGGAGCACAGAAAGTAAGGAAATTGTAGAAGCCCTGTCCACCCGCAAAGTTGGTCTGGGCGCTTCCAAGAGCCTTGACCGCATGCAACATGGCAACCTCTGCTTTCATGGAAGGTCCTGCCACGCTTGCTTTTGCACCTGATCCATCAGGCATCAATCCATAGTAGAAGAAATACCTGAGATCCCAGTCCTGGCAGAAAGCACGGGTACCAAAGTACTCAAGGTCATGGATATGCAGGTCACCGTTCAGGTGAAGATCTGCGATCTTTGGTGGAAGCAACAGCAGGTACTGTTCCTTTGAGATCTTATCAGCTTTCTTCTTGTGGGAAGTTTCAGCATTTTCCTGCAGGTTGGCATTCTCATTGGCCTCAAAACCTGAACCCTGGTCGATCTCACATGCATCGAAAACAGGAGAACCTACCCTTGTGGAAACATTACGCCATTCAAGGTGTCCGCGCTCCAGCAGGATCATATTTACAAGTTCCCTGATAAGCGGACCTGAGAGGAACCTGATGTTCATGCTGCGGATACGCTTCTCGGTCTCCCTGGCAATATCATGCGCTTCCTCTTTTGTGATGGAATCGATGTTATGGTACCACTCGCTCAGTGCAGTTTCCTTCAATAGCTGGTTCACTACGATATTGCGATCCCAGCTCACCATATGACCATCGGTTGTTCGGACTTTTGGCATTGTTGAGATCAGCTGACCGTCAAGTGTCTGCTGCATCGACTGCGGCTCGGTGAGAGGCATCATCTCAGCTCCCTGCTTATCTGCATCATGCGTCTGTTCCTTTGTACCCACTTCTATTTCCCCTTCGGGATCATCGATAAGCTTTGTATCAGATAACAAATGATCACTTCCCTCATAATATATCATTTAGTGAATCGAGATTCACGCCTTCGCTGTTAAAGAGCTCGTCATATGTCAGGAAATCCTCGTCTATCTGTAACACCGGAGCTGTAACAGTGAACACTCCGTTGACGCGCAACTCTGTCAATGATTCAGGAGTTGACATGTCCGCCTCAGTGAAAGCCACGTCGTTTGCTTTTAATACCTTCTTCAGCTGTACACATTTCGGGCATGTTTCCGTTGTATAGATAATAACACCAGGCATATTTCTTCCATCCATTTGATCTTTAAACATAAGCAAGAGACCCATCACACAAACCCCCACAGCAACTGAAAAATAATAATCGCATTCAGTAGCCCCGGTATAATGCGGGAAAGACCTCTACATGAGTAAACCAATAGTATGGCGTTCTCAGTTAATAATGCTTTTTACACCTACAACTGAATACAATGTAACATAGAGGGTAACATATATGATAACAGATATGATAACAAATGTCCAAACGTATCATCATTATAATGAGAAATTCAGAACCATGATTGTTACCAATATAGATACCAATTAAATCAGACCAACCAGACAAATGCCCTTTGCCAAAAGATGTATATCATAAATTCCATAATACCAGATACATCCCACGAGCAGAGGTGTAGAAAATAAACAAACAGCTAGCATCAGGCTGCCAGCCCATAGATGAACTTCTGGGAGGCGGATTCGAAGCAGGAGTGGTTACCCAGATATTCGGAGAAGCAGGCAGTGGAAAAACGAACATATGCCTCCAGCTTGCTGTTGAATGTGTTAAGAACGGGAAAAAAGCGATCTTCATTGATACAGAAGGGATCTCTGCCGACAGGTTCAGGCAAATAGCCGGAGAGAATGCCAAAGAGATCGCACAGGACATAATCATCTTCGAACCCCATACTTTTGAAGAGCAGTATTCTGCAGTAAGGGAAACTGAAAAAATAAGCACAGAGAACATCGGCCTTATCATAGTGGATTCTGCTACCGCATACTACCGGTTCGAACTGGACGATAACGATTCAAGCATCAGGACAAGAAGAGAGCTCTCGAACCAGATCGGATTCCTTCACAGCCTTGCGCGTAAACGGGGCATCGTAGTGGTAATAACCAACCAGGTATACTCAGACATCAATACCAATACGCTCAAACCCATAGGAGGTACTGGTCTTGAACACATCTCCAAGACGATCGTCCAGCTTGAGAGAACAGGTACCGGCAGACGACGCGCAAAGCTCTGGAAACATCGATCCCGTCCCGAAGGTACCACCTGCGAATTCACCATAACCGCAGATGGTGTCAGATAATATCTTTTTACATTCTTGCAATGGTAATATAACCGGTGTGCCCGACCCTTGAAGTAGAAGGACGTGTGCCGCGATCTGAGAAGGACATGGCACGCTCAATGCACTCAATTGTCCTTACCTCGAAGAAATCAGCTTCATCTATCGCTTTTCTTATCTGCGCGGTCTGCTCAAGGAATGGAGAATAGGTAACAAGGAAACCACCGGGGGCCAGTATCGAAGGAACATGAGGCACAACACTTGCCGAATCAATGGTATCAAGGATCACCGCATTGAACTTCTCGTCAAGGCCTCCGACCTCATCAACGATATTGCCACAGCGAACTTCCACATTGTCCAGACCTGCACGACGGATATTCTCACGGGCCACATCAACGAAGTCCTCCCTTATCTCAAAGCTCAGGACCCTCTTTGCAATAGAACCCAGATACATGGCAAGGATACCTGACCCGGTTCCCGCATCAAGCACAACGTCGTTCTTGTTGATGCCAGTATAGCCCAGTATCATACCGATATCCTTGGGCATGATAGGTGCACCGGTGCGCTTTGCATGCCTGAAGAAATCCGGCATCCTTGGCAGCTGGATAACGAACTCTTGGCCCATGTGGGAGACCACAGTGTCCCCAGCCTCTTTTTCCAGAAGCTCTGACATCTCGATCATACCAAAATCTGTGTGGAACTTTTCATCAGATACTGATGTAATGAATTCCCTGGTCTTTCCTCTGTGGCTGGTCTTTAACAGCACTACTTCACCTAATTTCATCTATTTGCACCTGATGTCCTTTTTTTCCTGTCCCTTTGGTACCTTGCCAGAGGAATTGTCACAATATCACGAGGTATTGAATGTTTGTTCATTGTAAGATACTCGGTTATCAGCCCGAACTCACGCCCATAGGAATCAACGATCGAAGCAGCATACTGCACACCTGCATCGGTGAACGCATACTCATAACGCTGCCTGAACCTTCCATCCTTCTCAAAGTACCGCAGGTCCTCGTCCACGATACCCATGGCTACCAGCAGCTGAATGTCCTCATAGACCTTGTTGCTGTAAGGGAAACCGTATCTTGTGTGGAAATCATAGTCGAACAGGTATTTTAACCTGCTGTCCTCCCCGAAAAGCGCCACATTCCGATATAGCCAGGTGATGTTCCTGATACGCGGAATTGAGATGAAACCATCCTTTTCGACCTCGAACAACTTGTGGATAGCATAAAGAAGAAGAATAAGACCTTCGATTGGCAGATACTGGTCACCCCTTATAAAGTTCAGCAACCTCGGGGACAGGTCATCCACAAGATCACGCATCTTCTGGTGTGCAGAAGCCAGCTCTGAACCTATAGCTGCATCGGGATGAGTGAAAGCTGTCAGTGACATCTGCCTGGATATAGCACGTACCAGCCCATTGGCAAGGGCAGATTCGTCATAGAAGAAATTCTCATGACCACCTGCCATCACCATGGCAGTCTTTGGAACACCTGTTGCAATGCTCAGGTCCACAAGCACATCACCTAATTCCTTCTCAAGCCCCCTCTCAAGCATCTTTGTTGCCACACCATGATGTGCGATCGTGGAAAGTGCCATCCTTGTGCCGGGAGAGAGCGTCTTCTGGTTGAACCTTGCCACAGGAGCATATATCCTGCCATCACGGATATCACGCAACAGGCTCCTTGCAGCCTCATCGCCATTCCTGCTGATGAGGTCGAGCAGGTCAGCATCGTTGTAACTTGTAAAGAACTCTGCCACCATTTCAGCTACTGCTTCATCCCCCATCTGCCCCCTCAGTTTCGACAGAGTGCTTTCCAGGGCATTCAGGAGCATCACTCTTACAGACTGGGTACGTGGATGGTGTATGATAGCAGTGTAATGATGGGAACGTGCAATAAGCATGGACTCTGCTGCGGCAAGTGTCATTTCCTCACCGAAACTTCCGGCATCAGGATCACCTAGGACCACATTGTTTTCCCTGATACAAAGGCATTGTATGATCTGATCAAGATCGATTAGCCCCAGAGATACACCTGTATGATATGAATCCCTGAGCAAAAAGTCGATCCTGTCTGCATCGATATCACCGGACATCAATTGTGAAAGGTACGGTTTTTCAATGGAAATATCACCTGTGGCGATCTTTGATATCTCGGAAAAGAATTCATATGGATCCTGGCCAAGCTCATCGTTTACCCATCGGGAAATCACAGATATTCCCGGCAGGACCTCTGAAACAATGTGTTTTGTGAAAGCCTCATGTGTAAGGAAGCCTTTGCCGTTCACTTTCGGTCTGATCTCAGGGTCTCTTTTGAGGACACTTTCCACCGCATGTGAAAAGGCAGAATGCCCAACATCATGGAGAAGACCTGCAAGCCTCAGTTTCAGTACAGACTCATCCCCAAGTTCAAGATAATTACCTAAAAGGGATGCTGTGTGCATGGTACCAACGCTGTGTTCAAAGCGTGTATGGTTAGCACCGGGAAATACGACATCTGCAAGACCTAGTTGCTGTATGCCGCGAAGTCTCTGGAACTGCGGAGTATCGATCAGAAGCTGTTCAAGTTCGGATAGAATGATAGTTCCGTGAACAGGGTCATGGACCACCCTGGGTTTTGTCATCAGACAATAATATGGAAAGACAATATATAAAAAGAATGTCAGGATGATCACAAAAAATACTACCACTTCAACGACCACTTTAGTAGAAGAACAGATTGAATACTTTTTTATCCGGAAGTGCCATTAGAGGTCATGAAGTGGTCCACATGAGAACAATCATGTTTATAAATTAGTCTAGTTAATAGATTAAGCATATAAACAGGTGGTTATAATGAGTTTTGAAGAAAATTTATTTGATGAACTGAAAGACGACAAAGCGTTGAACAAATGGTTTAAAAAAAGGCTTAATCCAGATAAGAAGAAAATGTCTGTTTCATGTATTAATAATTACAAAAAAGGATTTGCTCATTATCTTACCTATATAAGAAACAATTTTTATGGATTGGAAAACGTCACACCTACTCAATTGGCTGATGAAGCAAGGCATGAATCTAAAGATGGAGATATTGCCGAATATGATAAAATGCTTCATGATTACTTAAATGATTTTTTTGTATATCTGGTCAAGAAATACAAACCAAAAACCGTTATGAATTACATGTACGGTGTGTTCAATTTTTATCATTATGTTGGAGTGCAATTTGATAGAACTGATTATGTCCTAAGTAACGTAAATCCCGACAAAAGAAACATCTATTTTTTAGAAGCTTCTGAAATCCGTAAAGCAATGAAAGAAGCAGATTTGAGAGCAAGGGCTATGATTCTCTCACAAGTATCATCTGGCATAACCAAAGTGGATTTGTTGAAACTTACAGTTGGTCAATTTTAGAAAGGGTATGATTCTGAAAATAAAATCTGTTTATTACAAATCATTAGAACTAAAACAAATTTTGAACATCACACTTGGCTAAATGACGAATGTTGTTTTGAAATTTGCAGATACATAAAATGGCGAAATAAAGCACCCGACTGCGAAAAAGATAGTAAAGAATATAAAAGCTATTTGAAAAGGAAAGTTTACAGTGACGATGATATATTGTTCATTAAAAACTTACGTGGTGATGAATTTTTAGATTATATTAATGAAACCGAAAATGGCTATTCCAAAAAATATGAAGTGAAAGATGAGAATGGAAAAGTAAAAAAAGATGAAAATGATAATCCTATATTAATTCCTGCTGATATAAAATTCAGGAAACTTTCTGATAATACAAGTATTAAGATTTACCGCAGGATTGCGGATAAAGCAACGTTGAAAAATCAAAACAGTGATGAGAATGAAAAATTCTTTGATTTATTCCGAAGCCATAATTTAAGGCGGTTCTTTTCAAATACATTGGCTGATTGTGGTTCAGAAGTTGATTTTAAATTGAAAGAACAATGGATGGGTCATAAATTAGGTACTTCTGAAAATTATGATGAAGCTAAAATAAAATCAAGTAAAGCTGAATATTTAAAAATAATGTGGAGATTGTACATTAGTTCAGACTATCAAAGAGATGGCTACATTCAACAATTCCATAAATCAGAAATTGAAAAAGCAGAAATGGAAAAGAAACATGCTGTTTTGCTGTATGAAAATGACATCGAGAATTTGCAATCCAATATTGAAGGCTATGAAGAGGATATAAAACAGATTGAAGTCAATTTAAAGAATGAAATGATAGATAATTCGGTTCGGACATATTTCAATATGCAATTGAATGATTATAAAAAACGTGTGGAAAATATCAATAATTCCATAAAATCGAAACGGGGATTGCTTGAAATCGCAGAGAAAGAATATGAGGATTTCATGGATGAAATTAACCGGAAATACGAATCAAGAGAGTAAATATCCATAAGATTCATAATTTGTTTGTATATATGCAAACATATTTATACAATTGGGCATATAGTAATATATAAATAAGGGTTTTGTGGTAAATCATATATATTTTCACCACCAAACTAATTTTACACAAACCCCACATTATTTTTATAGTAGTTTAATAATTTTACCCATACTTTACTGTACATCGCCATGTTGTTCAAATTCTGTTAATTTTTGTATTGAGCCTACTGTTTGCGTTCCAATAGAACTTTTTATATATGACATATACATTAAGAGTACTGGTGAATTTATATATGAATGAAAATAATAAGCAAAATAATAATTTACATTCATGTTCATTAATTTCTGTTAATGCTGTCACTAGGATGATAGCCTGATAAGCGATTCTGGTTCAATTTTACTAAACAGAATAAATTGGAAGTGGTACAAATGAGTGCCACCGATTGTTCAAATGATAATGACATCGATGTAAGAACGCAACTTGGACTTGACATCATAAGTAAACCAAAAGATGTCTACAAGCTTCATAAAACTACACGTGCTGGTGCAACGACATCATTGTGCATTGCATGTTTAAGTCTTGGCATACCATTTCTTGTTTTGGAACCCACAAACAGAATAATTAGTGAAACTATTATTGGCGGTGTCAAAGCAATTTCTGGAAGAAATGATGCAGTAATTATTCATATCCCGAACAATTTCAAGTGCAAACATAATCAAATGTTGATGGAAGAAAATGAAGATTATGAAGATTTTGATTATTTGCCGTTGGCTGAGAAATGTGAAGAATGCGGTTATTTCGATGAATGCCCCATTACAGCAATCCAACGGGTTGATAAATTTGATGGAGTCTGCATGACATATGACAAGCTCGTAGCATTAGGAATGACAGCAGAACTATCATCCAAATCGTTTGCTAGTGCAATTCTGGAAAATTTAGACCAAGTTGGCGTTGTGATTTTGGATGAAGCTCATGAATTAATGTACGATAGAACATCGACACTCAACTTATCTGAGTTTCATGATAATAAATTCGTATCAAAATTTATCAAGAAAATTAAAATTGCCAACAACAAATCCAAAAAGAATGATTTTGTCATACTCGAAAGTGTAGTTTCAAATTATCAAGAAATAATAAATTCTAACAGCGTAACTGATGCAGTTGAGCAGTTACATAATCAATTAATCATAAAATTACCATGGTGGGATTTAAAACATTCTCGAAAAGTCAAAAACAACAACTTAAAAGAATTTTTTGGAACAAAGTCGAAATACAACAAATACAAACATAAGCGGGAAGATGTAGATGTTGATTTAGGTAATGTAAACGCTGAAGCAGTACAAGAATTGATTGAGTTAACTCATATTCGTCATAAGTATAATATCTCAATGGAAGAGATTAAATCCGTATTCAAGATGTTAAATATCATAACAAGTGCACAATTAACTGTTAAAGCACGAAAATTCATCATTGATGAAAAAAATGATGATTATAAATTGGACATGAACATATTAGCGATAAATCATGAGTTCAAGCATAAGATATCGCAAATTCTCCAAGAGTTGCAATTAAACAAGAAAATCATATTCACAAGTGCAACGTTTTGTAGTTACGATTACAACCAATTACTCCTGCCTGATACAAAAATTGAAGACATTGTCTTTGGTGATGAAGGCGACCCTCTCAGAACGAATGATAACTACACCTTATTCTGTGACAAAAAATCATATACTTCAATTGGAGAGTATTCGACATCCAATAATCAAGCTGAAATCATAGAATCATGCATTGAAATCATGGATTTACATGGCGATGAAAATTGTATTATTTTTTGCAGGAATATCGCCGACCATAAAATGTTGGAAGAATACTTCGAAGACACTGAATACAATCCGTGCATAACCTATTACAGAGCATCAGAAGTGATGGGCGTTAAATCTCCTTATCGTGTAGGAATCCACATCGGATTGGCTCATATTCCATCTGATTCATATCACGCAACATGCGATACAGTTGAAGCTTCAAAAATATTAGCAGAAGAACAGATGCATTGTGATACTTGGCAAGCAGCAAGCAGGGCTAAAGACCCAAGTGGCAAAGAATCATCTATAAGTTTCATGTTAGGAGCAATAAAAAGAGATGTGGACAACATTTGTTCGTGGGGTTTCGATAGAACTGTTGAAACAATACCACCTGAAAAGCAAGGTGGAAAAAAAGAAGTAAATGTCCATATTGAAGGAAATGCAATATCATCGCCTACTGTAGTTGATACAAGGAACTGGGATGAAACACTCATTATGAGTATGGTGTATAGATTTGGTTTATATTCCACCCCCAAGACAATCGAACATTATGAATGCAATAATCTTCGAAACAATTTAATAAAAGGTAAATTATCGATAGATTCAAAGTCTTCTTTATTAGGTGCTGTCTTTTCCGACAACGAAGTCACTACACAGGTGAAATATGGAAATGGAACTTTTTCCAGAAAAGATAAAATTCTTGATGAAAAGAGAATGAATCAGCATCTATCAGGTAACAAGAAAGTATATTTCCATCCCGTTTCTAACAAGATGACGAACTTCATCATGTTTGAAACTGAATCTGAAATCCACATGGGCAAACTAAAATTATTCTTTGATAGCAACAAGTTACCATACGTTATTGAAAAAGTGAATAATAAATATCGTGCATGGATTTTCATAAAGAAGGCTTATGCAATGAAGGCTCAAATATTTGGATACAACATTCTGAAGGCTGTTAATTTCAAAACAAATGGTAAAACCATAGAATGTGCAATGTATCCGATGAACATGAAATCAAAGAACAATTCTACAGAAGATTTAATAGAATTACCCTTCGGCAAGGATTCAAAGATATTAATTGATGGTGAATTTGTTGATGATTTGAATGCAGGTATGGATATTGGACTCATTGATATAATTGAGAACGAGATATATAATAAGTTCAAAATTACTGATATCAGTAAACGTATATCAATGATTTCAGTCCAGAAAACCCAGAATCAAGAAATCGAATCAGAAACCTAATCTCAATTTTTTGATTTTATAATTTGAACAATTGCTGAACTGTTCAAATTTATTTTTTCTTCTGCTGCCTGAAAGTATCTATATATAATTATAGATAGTTTTGAAGGGCTGAAGAAATAATTTTTTAAAACTGTTTCGACATAACTTAATTCTTGAAAATAAAAAATTGAGATGATACTTATCACTTGATTTGTTGTTAAATCCAATTTTAAGCCGATTTACGAACAACTATTCCAAATACATGTAAAAGTACCTGTAATGCCATATGTTCACCGTTATGGGCTGATATGAAGCTATGACGGCAATAATATATCATACATTATTCTCATAAACAAAGGGTAATTTCTGCAAAATATCTATTAATCAACATCCGGTCTTTGATTATTACACATCGGAATGCCACCGTATATGTTCTCAAATTGATGAATCATTTGAGCTTCATGTGTTTTCAGTTCTGAAACATTCAGAACGTTTCTGTAATAAACATTCAAGGAACAACCATCTACATATCCCTTCAACATACGATTTATTCCAGTGAATTTGTGTTGATGGAGTCGTTTACCGATATCTTCCGATTCGCCAACATAAATTATATTGCTCTTTCCATGTAGATAAGGTATCCAACGTTCCCACCCTATCACACTTATTATATATACGCCAGATTTTCCAGATAATTTATCGTAAATTGTTCCATTCCAAGAGAACGCACCTTCAAGATTTAGGAACAACCTATTAGGCGTTGTAACTCCCATTGTACTTTGTTTTGAATTATATTTTAATGTCATAATTTAAATTATAACATATACACTTATAAACTTATTGTAACTGTTGTAAAAATAATGGGGATAGATATTTTGTTTGAAATGATAAGATATGCAAAATATGAATCAGAATGTGAGCATTGATTAGCTGATGCTACGACTAATTCATGATATAACTTCAAAGTATTATTTTACTACAATATATAATAAATATAATTTATGATATTTAATTTTAAATAAAACTTAAACAATTCATAAAGCTATATATATGTAGTGTGAATTAATAAAGTCGTCTTCAATAAATGTTAAAGGTCATTATATGGTTCAGATGCTACGAATATCAAGAGAAACAGAATTCTACCAAGGTTACATCCGTTTTAAAATGGCTATTTCCAACGAAAGTCCATCTGTTATCACAGATGTAACTCTTGATTTTATTTATGATGATGAACTCCTGAATGTATCAAAACATGAACCCGAATACTCTCTCAAAAACGGAAAAATTCTTCTCAGAAATATTGATGCAGGGAAATCAAAATCTATTGCCATTTATTTTGACCCTCTGATGTGCTCCAAGGGAACGGACATCAATTGCCATATCACATACAAAGACCATCAAGGGAACCTTGAGATTTCACGAATGGAACCCAAGGAAATCAGTGTTGTTTGTCCGATAATGAAAACGGAGTCTGACATCAACATCGGTAGGCTCAAAGAATTCATTGCAAATCTTCCCACTAAAGACAGTCGTTTTTATGAAATAAAGAGCGGTTTCAATGTAGAGAAATTAACTTCTCTTGCACGAGAAGTTGTGGAAAAACATGATGTTCGTCATGTTCGCACTCTCCATACCCGTGATGGAAAATCCTTTGAAATATGGTATTATGGAAACACCAAAGTCACAAAAGATGCCATCGTTATCAAAATCTCCATTTCTACTGAACATTCTACGATGGAACTGTTTGCTGCTACAAGAAATGCAGAAACACTTACAGGTCTTCTCGCTGAAATTGGTCGTGACCTGAAAAGAACAATAGAATCACAAGCAAGTGGAAAAGGTGGGGTTATTAATGTCACCATAAGGGATTCGATTGTTCAACGCAGCAATTTGCTGGATATGTGTAATATTGATGGTACATGTGATGTTAATGTGGTTATAGAGGGAAGTTTGCTTCAACGTACCAATCTGGCTACTGTGGGTGAAGGGGCTCGGCTGAAGCAGGAACAAAATAAACAAGATGAGCAGGAGCACTTGCAGAAGAAACAGGAAGAACCTGCTGCTCTGAAATCCATACGCTTGAAATTTGCAGAAGAGTTTGAAAGAAATCAGAATAAAATTAAAGGAGTAAAAAAGTATGAAAAAGCTGAGAATAAATCGGCTACTTCTTTAAAAAAGAATGGCTTGAAGTATAAAATAATTGCCATTGCCATAGTATTAATTTTCTTATCAGTGGTAACTGTAGGTTATAATTCCGACCCAACAAATGCCGAAGATTTGACTAATAATGGGCTAGCCCTTTTCGAAGAAGGTCGATATACAGAAGCGATAGAGTCTTGCGATAAGGCTATTGAAATTGACCCTAACTATGCAAGTCCTTGGAATATTCGTGGAGTAGCTCTCAAAGAAATAGGTCGAAATGCAGAAGCAATTGAATCATTTGACAAGGCAATTGAAATTGACCCTAACTTTGCAAGTCCTTGGAATAACCGTGGAACTATTCTTTTCGAAGAAGGTCGATATGCAGAAGCAATAGAGTCTTATGACAAAGCTATCGAAATTGACCCTAACTATGAAATTAGTTGGAAATGTAGTGGAGTTGCTCTCTTAAGAGAAGGTCGATATGCAGAAGCAATAGAATCACTTGACAAGGCAATTGAAATTGACCCTAACTTTGCACATCTTTGGGCTGCCCATGGGAGTGCCTTCCATAAACTAGGTCGAAATGCAGAAGCAATTGAATCATTTGACAAGGCAATTGAAATTGACCCTAACTATGCAATTGTTTGGAAATCTCGTGGGGTTGTTCTTTTCGAAGAAGGTAGATACACAGAAGCAATTGAATCATTTGACAAAGCTATTGAAACTAATCCAAATTTTGAAGATGCATGGAATTACCGTGGTGTTGCTCTATCTGAACTGGGTAGATGTACAGAAGCACTAGAATCTTATGACAAAGCCCTTGAAATTGACCCTAACTATGTAATTGCTTTGTATAACCGTGGACTCGCTCTATCCGAACTCAGTCGATATGCAGAAGCAATAGAGTCTTATGACAAAGCTATCGAAATTAATCCAAACGATACATATGCCTTGAACGAACGAGAGTTGGCACTTGAAAAGTTAAAATAAATCTATAAACAGGAGTAGTAAAATTAATTCTTAATACTCCACTTGTTCTTTTATGTTCCTTATATCTAACATAAGACCTTACAGTGCTCATTCCACAATGTAATATCCTCACATCATGAAAATCAGGCGAAATTGCGATTCAATTATCAAATGTAACTTATATATCATAATTAATATTGGATTTGATGAATGAACAAAGCCTTTTCATTCATCCATCAAAGATTGTAGCATCCTCAATAATTAAATTAGTTGAGATTATACCTTATTTCTTCTTTCCAATCTTGAATCTCCGCCTTAAGTTGAACAGTGTCAACACCGTTACGTTCAAGCGTTTCTTCATTTGATATTATAAAGAACTCAAATTCGTCAAGATGACTGTATATCGTGTTTGCGGTGAATTCGTAATTATTCTTTGCAGTTGCCAGTTGATTCAATGCTACATCAAGTTTATCTTCTTTATCGCTGAGCTCAACATCTGCGTACATCATTGCAATCCGTGCACCACTTGATACGGTTTTGGAGTAGCTATCAGATGCATCGACATATTCTTCATATGCAGTATTGTAGTTGTCCTGTTTTTCTATCAGTTCATTCATTACAGAATTATATTCGTCTATATCATTATCGTAAACTTGAATATAACTCTCATATTTGTTCATGGTTCCGGAATCCATACATCCTGAACTCAATACTGCTATCGCAAATACTAGTAACAACGTGATTATTTTTCTCATTCAGTTTTCCTCTTATTGAAGTAAAAATCTCTTTTCTAAATTTCTCCACATTTATTTGATGAAATTAGTATATAAGCAACTAATAAATTTATATACATTTAAAAATATTTGGCATTTGTCTTTGAAGTATACTTAATAATCTACTATTTAGCTATATTGGAGAATCCGATGTTGTGTATTTTAAATATAATTTTTGTTGATTTATTTAAAAAAGTTTAAATAATGCATTAATATTTATGTGCACTAGGTTATATAATGAATGAAGACGAAGTTTATTGTTCCAGTTGTGGAAAAATCATAAAATCAGAAGCTGAAATTTGCCCACATTGTGGTGTAAGACAAATACAAAATGTACCTCAAACTTCATATGGTTCCGATATACGAATATATGAGTTGCAGAAACTTGCAGAAAAAGATAGTGTAATAGCAATTATTCTTAGCTTACTTATAACACCACTCGGTTATGTTTATGTTGGAAAATGGGGCTTAGCAATAATAAATTTCTTGACTTTAAACTATTTACTATTCGGAATAATCATTGTTCCGATTCATACATATTCTATGATTTCAAACGCCAGAAAAGAGCTTGATACTATTGGAGTTGATTACTAATGGTAGAGGAACAAATACAGCAAAACAGAGTCAAAGCATCAGATGAAATCTTTTGCCGTAGCTGTGGTGAAATAATCAAAAAAGAAGCTGAAATTTGTCCGCATTGTGGTGTTCGGAATAAGCCTGTGAAAGACAAATCACCAAAAAGACATGACCCATCACAATATCAAACATCTGTATCCAATAATTGGTATTATGGAGTTATCGTATCTGCTATATTATGGGTAGTATTATTATTTTTACTTCCAGAAGAGCCAGGGGAATCAAGTTTAGATATTTTACTTGCATTACTGATGTTAATTGCTTGGTTTGGTCTTCCACTTTCACTTTATTATGACATCCAATACGTTAGAGGTAATAACGAAAAATGGAATCCTGATACTGCATTATGGGTCATAGGTGGATTTATCTGGTTAGTAAACCTAATTGTAGTTCTCGTATATATACTTAGAAGAAAAGAAAGTATGGATTAAATCCATACTTCTTTTTTGGCTCTGTAGAAAACCTATCAAAATCAACATATATAGACTGGAATTGGAACTATATTCCAACATCATGCAACACATCCCATAATCCTTTCAAATTGGATTAGTGTCCGAATATCGAGGATTTCTACAAAGCCTATTTTAGATGCTTTTAACCTTCTCCAATTTATCCTGTTCCATCCAAATATCACGATATTTGTACATGGTCGATGTTGGTATCTGCATCGTTCGGGCGAATCTCAATCAGTTCCAGTACAGACCTGTGCAGTCAGAAAGGATGCGATGCTATTCTCTACAATCCATCCTTTCAAATTGCCGATTTTAAGCATTTTATCAATCTTGATGTTATCTAATCGTTTAATCTACTAGTCAGAGTGCTAATCTTGGATTGTGAAGCAATCTGGTAATGAACTTACAGCAAAAATGATTGAAATGTCGAAAATATTAAGTACTTGTGGAAGTATCTAAAGTTGGATTTTGAATCCTAGCACAAAAATACCAACTATATTGCAGTCTGTCGATTGACTATATATTAAAAATAAAATAGAAAAGAAAATCGAAACGAAAATAGAAAAGAAAATAAACAAGTGACCGATAGGTTGTTTGACATCTAATCTATTTTCAACTTATCTATAAGGTAAGACAGACTTTTTAAACAAGGAGGTAATATGTTAGAAATAACATTAACAATGGTGCTTGCACTAGTTATGTTCAATCGTATAACAATCATTGTAATACGATAATAGCAGTGCTCTTTGGATTCAAAGTCCATTAAAACTAACCTTTCTTTTTATCAGGTGATTTGGTGGGTTTTCGCCATATTATACCAAATCTATATCCATTATCTTTTTCATCCCATCGTGAAAATCCGCCTGAATTTGCGATTTAATTTACAAACTGATGATTTACATCATTAAATCAAAAAGATATTGTTCAATCGCTTATATGAAGACATATCCATTGCAGAGGATATAATTTCAAATTTGTAAATATAAAATAATTTTGATTAATCAACATCCGGTCTTTGACCGTTACACATCGGGATGCCACCATACCTGTCCTCAAATTCAAGTATCATTTGAGCTTCATGTGTTTTCAGTTCTGAAACATTCAGAACGTTTCTGTAATATACATTCAAGAAACAACCATCTACATATCCCTTCAATTCGTGATTAATTCCAATAGATTTGTGTTGCCTGAGCCGCTTACCGATATCTTCCGATTCGCCAACATAAATTATATTGCTCTTTCCATGTAGATAAGGTATCCAACGTTCCCACCCTATCACACTTATTAAGTATACTCCAGATTTTCCAGATAATTTATCATAAATTTTACCATTCCAAGGGAATGCACCTTCAAGATTTAGGAACAATCTTTTAGGCGTTGTAACTCCTCTTGTACGTTGTTTTGAATTATATTTTGCTACCATATAGGAAAATATAATATATGTATTTATAAACTTATTGAAACTGTTGTAAAAGTGACGAACATAATTAATGCTTTAGCAGGAAATATTTATAGCAAATAAATACATTGAATGCAGCATGGAATCCGAAAAAAACACAATTCAAAATGATATCATAGAATGTGGTGATTCTTTAGAGCTTATTAAGGACATCCCCTTGGAATGTATAGATTTACTCGTGACATCTCCGCCTTATTGGGCGAAAAGAGTTTACAATTATCACGGTGAACTTGGTTTAGAACCAACGCCTGAACTATTCGTAAAAATCTTAGCAGATTATTTTGACGCATTCAAACCTCATTTGAAAAAAGGAGCTAATGTTTTTGTAAACATTGGAGATACCTTTTTTGGTTCCGGTGCAGGTGCTTGGAATAAATATGAAGATGATTCTGGAAACATCACAAAGCATCAAAAGGAAAGGAAAGAAAAGTATTACACATTAAAACCATTGCAACCAAAAATAAAGAAAAATGGGAAATTATATCAAAATAAACAACTTCTTTTAATTCCATCTCGCTTTGCAATTGAAATGCAAGAACGTGGTTGGATTCTTAGGGATGATATAATCTGGAGAAAGCCAAATAGAATTCCTGCAAGTGTACGTGACCGCTTCAATAATACATACGAACACGTGTTCCATTTTGTCCATGCTCCCAAATATTATTTCAACTTGGATGATGTGAAAGTAATTGGAAAAAATGGAAAACCAAAGAACCCAGGCGATGTATGGGATATAAAGACACAACCCCTCAAAGGTAGCCATACTGCAACGTTCCCAGAAGAATTGGTGGAACGAATAGTACAGTGTGCATCACCTGAAAATGGAGTTGTTTTTGACCCATTTTTAGGAACGGGAACAACATGGGTAGTTTCCAAAAAACTGAACAGAAAGACAATAGGATTTGAAGTCAATCCAGAATTCTTTGATTTCGCCAATGAACGTGCCAAAAGCGTTGAATTACCTAATAGAGGTAAACAATTGGACGGTTGGATTGAAGGTAATGAAAAATGCTTGAAAATGAAATGCTAAGAGAAGAATGCCGAAACTTAATGGGTAATAGATTGTGCGATTGCAAAACATCTCATTTGAGCTGTATTACTGCTAAAGAATGGTTAAAATCACAAATTGGTGTTTGGCAATTCCAATACGAAAAAAGGGATATTCGTAAAAAAGATATTCATCCAGCCGTATTTCCACTTGCCCTTGCAAATAAATGTATCAAATTGTTTACCCATCAAGGCGAAATTGTTTTAGACCCCTTTGTAGGTTCAGGAACAACTTTATTGGCAGCGAAAGATTTGGGGAGAAATTCGGTAGGATTTGATATTAATGAAGATTATGTAAATTTATCTAATGAAAGAATAGAATCCGACCCAGATGATAGTGTTTGTAAACAATTTGCAATTTGTGATGATGCTATTAATATAAACAACTATTTTTCTGAAGACAGTATTAAATTGATAATGACATCACCTCCTTATGCCAATCTCTTGAACCGTAAGAGAAAAAACAAAAGCAGAAGAGGAGATAAAAGGAAAAATGAACAATTCGACAAGGTTGAGCAATATAGTCAAAATCCACGAGATTTGGGCACAATGGATATGAAGACATATAGCGACGAATTAGCTAAAATATATGAAAATTTATTGCCATTGCTAAAAACGAAAGGTCATTGCATTGTTAATGTACCAGATTTTTGGATGGACAATAAACGTTATCCTCTACACATTTCAGTAGTCAATGCGTTAGAATCTGTGGGTTATGAATTAAGAAATACAATAATTTGGGATAGAACAAATATTGTAAATGGCGTTGGTATTTTTGGTTGGCCTTCAAATTATATAACAATGGGAACTACATTTGAATATCTTTTAGATTTTTGGAAACCACCAGAACCATAAAGTACGCAATGTCAAAAGCCATACATCTTCCATTTAATTTTTGATAACAATTCAAATATTTAAAATAGTATAAGAACATCCCCTTCATATTAATTTTATGAGAACAAGTACTAAAATAATTAAAATTTTTTGATTCTTCAATTGGATTATAAAATCTACTAAATTTGAATAGGGGATGTTAATTTTGATAAAGGAAATTACAGATAGTGGTTCAAAAGCTTATCAAAGAAAAGATATGGAAGATAGGGGTGCAGAATATAGATTATGGCATCGAAGTCTTGCACCATACTGTGTTGCTTTTGACGTTGATTTCATTGAATGGAGAACACGTGGCGGTAAAAGAGTACCAGTAGCAATTACAGAAATAACACGTGTCGATTCTGGAAAAAGTGTCACACCCAGATATTTGGATAGCATTCTTAAACGGTACAACGAACGTGATATGCAAGGTTATGTTACAAGATATTTAGCCAATAAACTTGAAATTCCGGCATATATAATTCTATACCGACAAGGTTGCAGCGAATTTTGGATTTATAAATTTGATAACGAGAATTGGCAAGGTCCTTTAACCCCTAAAGAAATGGGTAATTTTATTGAATCCCTCTAATGCAGAAGGTGTAGTTACATGGATACAGTTAATTTTAAAGAATTTCCAAAAGAAGATTTGATTGAGGATATAAAAGACATAATGGATAAAGGGTGGATTCATACAAATCGAACAAGAAATGATGGAGCAGTAGGAAATACACTCGAAGACTTGTTGGGCATAGAAGAAAATAATTTGGCAATCGCTAATACAGTTGATTGGGAAATAAAAGCACAACGAAAGAATACAACCTCATTAACAACATTATTCCACTTTGACCCTTACCCACGTAAACCTACAGTAGTAGCTCAACACTTGCTGCCAAACTATGGATGGGCTCACAAAGAAGCAGGAAATAAATATCCTGATGATGAAATGAGTTTTAGAGCAACTCTTAGAGGAGATAAATTTAGTGACAGAGGGTTTAGAATTAATGTCAACAGTGCTAAAAGACAGGTTGAATTGGTTTTTGACTCATCCAAAGTTGACAAGAGAAGACATGAAGATTGGTACAATACAGTTGTTTCAAAAGTAGGAGATGAAGGGCTAAGTGTTATACCATATTGGCCATTTGACGCACTTAATAAAAAATGCGTTGGCAAAGTCAGAAATACGATATATGTCTTAGCAGATTCACGAAGAGTAGATGGGCAAGAAGAATTTTTATATGAAAAACTCTACTTGTTGGAAGATTTTACATTCAACAATTTACTACGTGGAATAATTAAAGGTAAATTGTATATCGACTTCGATGCAAGGACTGGGCATAATCATGGAACAAAATTCCGTGTTCGTAATAAAGATTGGCCAATATTCTTTAATAAGGTGACAAGGATTAGATGAAATGGATATGCTTACTAAAAAGTGGGAGATATCAACTCCCGTTTTTTAGTATATGAATTCATTAAGAAACATTAAGTTGCTTTTATTCTTCAATATTCTTAACAATATCTAATTTTTGTTGTTCCATCCACAAATCTTTATATTTATACATCGTTGATGCCGGAATTTCCATTGTTCTGGCAATTTCAGCCCATGATAAACCTTTATTCCTGTACTTCATGGCTTTCTTCTTATCGGGTTCTTTTGTCTTTCTTCCCCATCTACCATTTTCTTTTCTGTAACTCTGGATACCTATCTTTATCCTTTCCTGCAAAATCCTCTTTTCATTCTCACTGACCCAGCCGAATAACGATATCAGTAGCCTTCGGTAATGTATATCTTCAATTGCAGACCAAGATTCAGATGGAGATAAGGATACAACTCTGATACCTTTATCCTCAAACTCCATTACTAAATTCAATGTGTCAATAAATGTTCTTCCAATCCTTGATATTTCAAATACATAAATGGTATCAACATCATGTTCATCAATGAACTTTAATAATTGTTTGAATCCATGACGTTTGTTAGCCGGAACGCTACCACTTACGCCTTCATCAAAAAATATTTGTTCATCTGGAATACCTTTATTTTTCAATTGTAAGAGTTGTGTTTCAATATGTTGTTTATCTGTCGAAGTCCTTGCATAGCCTATTGTATTTTTTATTTCTTTCATAAAATATATTTTATGTTACATACTATATAAAGCATTTTGTTAGGGTGTAATGTAACCTATCAGACTTCTATTTTGTGATTATAATCCACATATCAGTTAAGTATTAAATAAATTTAAAACTGTGGAATACTAATAGATTCAATGTTTTGAAAGTTGAAGATGAAATCGATATATTTTATTATTAAGAATTAATTTGGAGGAATATGTCCCCCACATAATTAGAAATGATTGCCCCAGAAATGTATTAATCTCTGAAGCAACTAACCAAAATTAGAAAGAGCTATTATTTATAAACTTGAATACCCTTCTGAACAAGATAGTATCCATTTCCATCAATTGTAAAAGTTAAATTAATAATTTTTTCCAGAACATCATAAGTATCTTTATCAGTTCTGATTCTGTTTTCTAATGATTCAAGACACTTGCTTAGTTCGTCAAAAAAATCATTTGAAATTACGATTGTATTATCGCCAGACATGTTAGCATTTATGCGACCCAAAATTACATTATATGATGTGTTTAGCACAAAGTCAATAAACTGCAATTGGGAATCGAATTCAAAATTAAAAATTCTCCTAGTCATTCCATAAGCAGAACTATAGTAAAAAACTTTTTTCTTAAGGTCATTTTCCGCATTAATTTTTTCACGGCAGTACTTAAGTTCATCTGCTAATATGCTTCTATAATTTGGTGAAATATTCATAGTATCACCCGTGGTAGTAGGAATCGTAAGAATGGGAAGGGAATGGGAAAGAATCCCCATTTGCATTTGGCAGCTGAGGTTCACATCCTCCAATATCAAATTGAGGTTTTGGTAATACCTCGGATGCTGTAGGCACATCTGCATTTTTAATATTCATATTAAATGTTGTGCAAAATTCGTTATTAAGGAAATCCAAATTATCTAGAATCGCCTCTTGAACTTCACAAACTTCATCAAAAGTAGGGACGTATTCGTAGTCGTCTATGATGTTATGAATTTCATCTATAGACACATCTAATTCCTCAGATGCTATTGAGATTGTCATTTCCCCACGAAATAATTTATCAATAATCTCTTTTTTTGCAGAGTCCATAATTTGCACACTCCTAACAATTAATTAGACATTATACATTAGATATATGTTTACTATAAGTATTAAACTTAGCTATACAAGATTTAGTATTGCCAGCAATCCAAATACTCCGTGTACTTACATCCCTTATTAATTCATTTCCATGAGTTTCAACTAAATAAGGGATTTCTTTCTTTGAGTATAAAGCAAGAAATATACGCATACATTCATTTTTATCTAAAAAATTCTCATTTTTCAAATATGTAATTATATCTAATATATGAAATCCTTTAACCTTTTTACTGTAAGTATTTGCATACTTATTTGTACTTAATATAACATTTGTATCTGAACTTACGACAAAATCGGCATCAATTTTATCACAAGAATATAACACGGCTGAATCCTTTTTGTCTAAAATGATACCCTCATCTCGTATCTGTTTCTTAAATGTATTGAGTCCATTGTCATCTGACTCATCGATTTCAACATTTTGATACGTTTTGAACATATTACCTATGGTTCTAGGCATTTCAAGAAAATTATCATTAGACATATGAATACTCAGATTAGCACTACTAAATAATTTCATTATTTGGTCAAGCTTATCTAGTTTATATAAGTCCCAAGGAACATTTGCATCAAAGACACATACTATCATGAGAAACGGTTTTTAGTGGTTTAACAGTAATAAAGTTTACGGAATTGTGCTGCATAAAATTTAAAATTTGAACATATATTGATAGACAGTTTGATGCAATGTATGTTAGTTTTACATTCTCATCAAATTGCTCAGAAAAGGTTTCAGGAAGAGAAAACAGCAAATCATTGTATTCCTTTTGCATTGATAATACAACATAATATATCTTATGATACATTCTCATTTTAACGTGCTATAAGCAACGATGCTGTTACAGGCAACATTGTATCACAATCTTATATCCATCATCGTTCAGGACTGTTTCTGACGCTTTCATGACCATTTAATATGAGAAAAGTAATTGAAATTGAATAGCAATTATCTCTTGTATTGTTGGATAAGGACTACCCGCACTTATTTAACTAATCCAAAATGTGAAAATTCATAACCTCTCTAATTTTTAGGATAACTTTATGTAAAACTGCTTACAATCATATTTCATGACAGAACACATTTTTGATATTCTCGGCATTGGCAACAGGGAGGACAGCTACACCGACCTGATTGCCCATTCATTTGCTACTTCATCATCATTCGGGGAAAATATCCTTGAGATGCTAGGAATGCCTGATTATGACGATTGGATTACACGCACAAGATTGCCTGTTGCTATAAAATCCAAGGTTGGAAGAAAAAAGGATGTTCCTGACCTTTTGCTGATAAGCAAGAAAGGGAACAAGATAGTATTAATCGAAAGCAAGGTTCATTCCAATGAAGGATGGGGTCAAACAGAAAGATATGCAAGTAATGAATTCAAAGAAAGCTTGCTTCATTATCTCCATAAAAATGAATTATTGGAAAGCCAAACATCTGATGTTAAATTCTTCTATCTAACACTTGATGGCGATGAACCATCATCAAATGAATTTAATATACTCAAATATTCAGATATTGCAAATTGCATTCCTAGAAATCTTGGAAATTCAAAAAGGGATATTCTCTTGCAGGAACTGAAGGAAAGAATAGAGGAATATTACAGCTGGCAACAACCTACAAATGATGAAGTCATTATTGAATATTTGAAAAAAGCAGAAAGACTCGTTACACCCTACAAGGCATTCCGCACTATGGCTGACAATCTCTCTGTTGGCGATGGGGAATTCAACAAATATTTTCACATATCAGCGAATCTAGGTTGTTCTGATATTCCATTGTGCCTTTGGAATAAAGAAACATGGGTAAGCTAGGATTGTTCTGATGTCAAAAATGGGAGCAAATGTTACAATATTCATCTTGAATTGCAGTGGAATACTTGTTCTGATAAATTAAATTTATACTTACATTATGAAACAAATCCCTACATAACACAAAAGAAATTTAAAAAACAAAATGAAAGTTTCATCAATGAATATATTACAGCAAGGAATGGTTTTTTTGATTTTGTCAATGGTCAGAATTTGAATAACTGGGTGATGAAAAAGTATCCTCTGATGATTGCCAGTGTCAATTTTGACAAGAATATCACATTTGGTGAATTAAATAATAAAATCGAAGGGTTGGCAGACGATATGTCTACAATAATTGATGAGTGGGTTGAATTATATGACTGAAATTGTAGATTGATTAAACTTTAGTCATTTCGATGACTATTTAATATGAGAAATCTAATAGCAATTACCACCTTGATACAATGAACAATACACTTTGTAAATATCATTACAAACCCGTAAAAAATAAAAATACTTCGTATTCCTCTACCCCTATCGAAATCATTACTCCCTTTACTTTTTGCGTATGTATTTGCCTATATTATATAGTAAATATTATAGGTATACATCATGATTAAATATGCAACTGCAATCGTGATTCCATTGAACTCATTATTTCCATTGAAACAATTATACTGATTATACCGAAATTCAACTATTCTGATTATCAAACACTCCGAATTGATAGCGATACTTTACTAATTCTACTGCTATCGGTTCTACTTCTACAATATTAGATGTAATCAATCCATGTTCTGCAATTTAATATATATAATCAACTATATATATTATAACTGCCATTTATATATACATGGCAGTTTCGGTTTGAAGCTAAAGTTACAACTAAAAATTAAGGTAAAAATCAGGTGATAATAATGTATGGAAATGGTATAATGCGAGAACAAATGTTGGAGGGCATTGAAAAACAGCCGAAAGAAAAGTTACATGGCAAATGTCATGAACGTGACTGTCTGGCAAAGAAGGAAATTTTAACTCCGCTTGTCAATGGGGATATGAAGTTAGCGGAGTTGCATAAATTAAGCACCTATCAGGGTTCGTATAAACAGTTCACATCGAATCTTTCAAAATATGTCAAGAGGGGGTATGTAAATGCATTAGGACAACGTAGAAATTACGTATATCAGTTAACAGAACTTGGCATGGAGAAGTGTATCAGGTCGCCGTTTGGCTATCGCCAGATGAGAGTTGCCCTCCATGAAGAAAAGATGAAGAAATATGCAGAAAATCCAAAAAATAAACAAATAGAGTTTGTACGAACCGAAGGTGTCAGTTCTGGTCATAGTGTTCAGTATGTTGATAGAACTGTTGGACATGATTTAGGAGATGAAACCCACAATCATAGAACATCTGATGATACGACAGACAAACTCAATGTTGATGAACCTAAAGATAATGAAATTGCTAAATTGAAAAATAAAAACAAAACATTGTTTGAAGAAGCAAAGGAAGCCTTGCGTCAAAGGGATGAAAGGATTGCAGAATTGGAACAGCAACTTGCAGATAAGAACAACGTTCCTGAGGGCATGAATCCAAAAGAATGCGAACGGAAAATGAAAACAGAACAACGGATTGCATATCGGAAAGATTTAGTTGCATATTATGAATCAAATAGGATGAATTTTGATTATGCATTCTTTAATAATTGGAAAATGTACCCTGTTCGTGTGAAAGGTAAGAACATGATAAAGAAAGGTGATATTGAGATAATGAGTAAAACCAATTCAGAATTTGCAAGAGGACACGTTAAAGGTGAGTTGCCACCGAATGATGTTATAAAAGGATGTTTCCATATCACAAAAAAGACGAAAGCAGGAATTTGTGTGATTGGTGCAGGAATGAAAGAAGAAAAACTTATGACATGGTGAACATGCCGCACCATAAATATCTATTTTTAATTCAATTCATAGTAAAAAATAATAAAATGAAAGATTTATAAATAGCAAAGTTTAAATCTTATCACCTATACTAATTTTACAACATGAGAACAATAGACTGGAATGATGAATCCAAAAATATCACACTGGTAGACCAGACGTACCTGCCAAAAGAGCTCAAGATCATTGAATGCGATAACCTTGCCTCTATTTGTGAGGCTATCAGATCACTGAGGGTAAGGGGTGCTCCTGCACTAGCGGCAGCAGGCGGATTTGGAATGGCGCTTGCAGTAACTCTCAGCAGTGCGACTTCCATGGAAACGCTGCTCAAGGACCTGAAGGTCGCTGCTGACACACTCAAGGCAACACGCCCTACAGCTGTGAACCTTGCATGGGCTGTGAACAGGGTGCTAAAAGCAACAGAAGATGCCTATGACCTTGATAGCATCCAGGACATTGTGATATCCGAGGCAATCAGAATTGCAGACGAGGATGTGAAGGTCAATAAGTCGATCGGCAAGCACGGCCACAAGCTGCTTGAAGATGGTGACAGGGTGATGACGCACTGCAATGCCGGCAGAATGGCATGTGTGGACTGGGGCACAGCACTGGGAGTGATCCGGTCTGCAGTGGAAAAGGGAAAAGAGATAGAGGTCATTGCCTGCGAGACACGCCCATTGAACCAGGGAGGACGCATCACCACATGGGAACTTATGCAGGACAACATTCCTGTGACACTTATCACAGACTCCATGTCCGGTCATGTGATGAAGAACGGCATGGTTGACAAGATCATAGTAGGTGCCGACAGGATCACACAGGACGTTGTCTTCAACAAGATCGGGACTTACACCCATTCAGTGCTTGCAAGGGAACATGAGATCCCATTCTTTGTTGCAGCACCGGTCTCCACATTCGACCCTAATGGCTGGGAGGAGACAGTGAAGATCGAAGAAAGGGATGGAGATGAACTTCGCTATATGGCTGGTGAACAGATAGCTCCGGCGAATGTCAGGGTGTACAATCCGGCATTTGACGCTACACCAATGGAGAACATTACCGCGATAGTTACTGAAAAAGGAATATTCCAGCCACCATTCCTGCTGGATGAAGTAATAATGTAACAGCCACAAAGTTTAAAAATTTAAAAAACAATCGGAGAGATTATGGCTAAACAAAAATCTAGCGGAAATGGACTGATGTCATCCGCAGGTCTCATGAGATACTATGATGCAGATAAAAGAGCAATTCACCTGCAACCAAAAACAGTTATGCTCTTTGGGGCACTCTGTGGAATTGTTATTCTTGCATTAAGTGCAGGTTTTGGCCTCTGGCCATAACCTAATTCACACTTTTTTAGTTTGAGTTTATTCAATTTAGGACCAAGACAACTTCTAAAACAGCTTTTTTGCCCTTAGTTTTAGAATTCACAATTAACTTAGTTAAAGTTCACTTAGTATAAGTCTACTTAGTTTAAGAACTGATAAAACAAATGTCGGATAAAATAATGATCCGACTTCAACCGCCACGTGCTTCTTTAATTGATTTTGCGATCTTTCTCGCAACCATGGTCTTTGGCTCTTCATTATCAACCAGTATACGACCGCTTCCTTCCCACCATGAGCGAGGATATTTTTTATCGGCTTCTACCTCAGGGTTCAGGTTCAGCTTCTCAGCTGCTTTCGAGAGTTCTCTGAGATCGGGTTTCTCCACAGAACTTTTCCTGGAGATGATCCTGCCACCTTTTCTGGACCTGGACCTGTCCAGGTTTGCCGGCCAGATAACCAGTTTCCCTTTGTCACGCATCATCATGTGCCATAGATTAGAACTCATATAATTTAAACTTGGTCAAATGTCATCTCAAAAATATAAAATAGTGTCAGAACCCATATGCAAGCAATTGTAAAAAGGAGATATCAAATGGCATTTTTCGGTACAAACGGAGTAAGGGGCATTGCCAATGAATACATCACACCACAGCTTGCAATAGATGTTGCAAAAAGCCTTGGGACCTATATGGGCTCAAAAGGAATTATCGCTATCGGTCGTGATACAAGAATATCAGGAGAGATGCTTAAGTCTGCAGCTATCGCAGGAGCACTTTCCACAGGAGTGACTGTCATAGACATAGGCACTGCACCAATTCCTGCAATACAATACTATGTAAGGGACCATGCTGATGCAGGTATCGGAGTTACTGCATCCCACAACCCCAGAGAGTACAACGGAATAAAACTGGTTGCAGGAGACGGAAGTGAGTTCTCACGGGAAGGAGAAAAAGTTGTCGAAAGGATCTACATGTCAAAGGAGTTCTCTACCGCAAACTGGGACAGGACAGGCAACTTCCACATAGACAACAATGCCAACGAGTACTACATCAACGGCGTCATCAATTCAGTGAATGCTGAAAATATACGGGAAAAAAGATTCAAGGTCGTTGTGGATACCGGATGTGGTGCCGGGTCACTCACATTACCATTCCTGCTCAGGAGACTTGGCTGTGAAGTCATCACACTTAATGCGCAGATTGACGGGACGTTCCCATGGCGCAACCCCGAACCTACGCCTGATGTCCTGACAGAGCTTGCAGACATCGTGAAGAGCAGTGGTGCAGACATGGGTGTCGCACAGGACGGAGATGCTGACAGGGCAGTTTTCTTCGATGAGAACGGGGATTTCATTGATGAGGAGATCCTCCTTTCCATGATGGCAAAATACATTCTGGAAAATAACAAAGGCCCAATCGTTACTCCTGTAAGCTCATCCCAGCGGATGCTGGACGTTGCTGAAGAAGCAGAGGTCGAGCTTCACTGGACAGCCGTCGGTTCCATCAATGTGGCAAGAAAGATGATGGAAACAGGTGCAGTCTTTGGAGGAGAGGGCAATGGCGGACTGATCTTCCCGGAGCACCAGTACTGCCGCGACGGTGCCATGGCATCTGCAAAGCTGCTTGAGATCATGGCGTCTGGAAAAACATTATCATCCCTTGTGAAAAGCGTTCCTGAATATTTCAATTCCAAGACAAAGATCCGCTGCAGTGAACTTCAGGCAGCCATGGAGAGCATAAAGGAACACGTCATGGGTGGAAAATACGAAGTTGATACAACCGATGGCGTCAAGGTCTGGCACGAGGATGGATGGATGCTTATCAGACCATCCGGAACCGAACCCATAATCCGTATATTCGCGGAAGCAAAAACAAAGGAAAGAGCTGAAGATCTTATGAACGAAGGTGTGGAACTGGTCGAGAAATGCAAGGTCTGATCATCAGGCCTTCCCCCTTGATTCACCACAGATGATGCCTGTGGCGATCATGTGAGCAACACGTAAAGGTTCGGGAATGTTTCCCCTTGTGGAAGACAACCGGACTACCTCACATGCCAGGCAGGGTTCAATGCCTGCACACTGAATGAAAACAGGATTAGAGGGGTCCTTTGATATTGCCTTAATGACCCGTCCTGCACGCATCATCATCTGCAATCTCTTATCGGCATCCGGCAGATGACACAGTGCACTTTTTATTTTTTCAAGATCCGGGATCTCACGCATAAGGACAATAACAGGGATGCCGGTTTCCTCGTTTAGCTTTACAATGTCCACCGGATTGAAACCACCGTATGTAACCCCGTCCAGCATAATAACCCTTATCTGATCATAATGCTTGCTGGAAGTTACCATTGCCACTATTCGGTCAGTAGCATCCATCCCATCCCGGGTGACTTCCGAACGCATCACTCCATCCAACCACTCACCACCCCGAAAGAAAGCACCAACTATCAGTATGTTTTCACGTATCAGTGCAGAATCATCGATGCCAAGTATCCTTATCTCAGGTTTGATATGGAAAGCCAAGCTCACACGACCGATCTGAAAGTATTATGAAAACATCTGAAGAGACTGGTCATTTATGACATCCGGTGATGACATGACCTTGTCCACGGCTTCAAGCAGGTTAGACATACTGATACTGTCATTGTTCTGGCGAACCGCGAACATACCGGCTTCCATAACAATAGCACCCATATCCGCACCACTTGCACCCTCAGTGAGTTTGGCCAGCTTCGCATGATCAACATCGTCATCAATTGAAAGCCGGTCAGTATGAATGCGGAATATAGCCTCACGACCGATCTGATCGGGAAGCGGTATCTCGATCACACGGTCGAACCTTCCCGGGCGGATTATTGCCGGATCAAGCACATCCGGACGGTTGGTTGCGGCTATTATGCGAACATCGCCCCTGTTATCAAAACCGTCCATCTCGGCAAGCAACTGCATAAGAGTTCGCTGTACCTCACGGTCCGCACCATTGGTGTCATTCAAGCGTGTAGCAGCAATGGCATCCAGTTCATCGATAAATATGATCGCAGGTGCCTTCTTTCTTGCCATCTCAAAGATATCGCGCACAAGTTTTGCACCATCGCCTATGTATTTCTGTACAAGTTCAGAACCGATCACCCTTATGAAGGTAGCATGCGTCCTGTGTGCCACAGCTTTGGCAAGCAGCGTCTTCCCGGTTCCGGGAGGACCATAAAGCATTACCCCTTTAGGCGGGGAGATGCCTATGCGCATAAAGGATTCCGGCCTTGTGAGAGGAAGCTCCACTGATTCACTGATCTCCCTTATCTGGTCATCGAGCCCACCTATCTGGGAATAATCTACCTCCTGAGAGTCGATCACTTCCATAGCAGATACAACCGGCTCATCTGATTCGGAAATTATCTCAACGACGGCTAATGTCTGCTGGTTCAAAGCTACCCTGGTACCGGGAACCAGCATATCCCTATCCAGCTCAAGAGACGCCTTTACAAGGAATTGCGGACCGGTGCTGCTTCTTATCAGAACCTTGTCATCATCAAAAACATCAACCACATTTGCAACTACCAGAGGCACAGATTTCAACTGATCCAGCTCCGTTTGGAGCCTGTGAGACTCACGCTCATACTTGAGCTTCTGGGAGTCAATAAAGCGCTTTTCAGACTCCAGCTGCCCACATTGCTCTTTAAGGAGCGTGTTGCGAGACTCCAGCTGCTTCATTCGATCCAGCAGATATTTAGAAAAGTCCTCGTCACTTCCGGAAACTAAATCTCCGGCATTATTACCAATACTATGGAAGCCGTAGTTATCGTTTCTTGGTTCATCATCCATTGTTTCGCTCATAGTCCCGAATAATATTTAAGTAGAGACGATATATAGCCCTTTCGTAAAGAGCAATGCAAAGAGCCTTTAAGAGATGATACCAGATGCAATGCGAAATATGTGGCACAGAGATCAAAGGACAGGCAGTAGACGTCACAATTGATGGAAGCCAGCTTAAAGTGTGCAGCAAATGCTCACAATATGGAACTGCAGTAAAAGCCCGCTCACCCGTTTCCAGGAAGATATCACCAGTATCTCCTCAAACAAGAATGAGTGGCCCAAAAAAGACCGGACAAAGACGCGATCCTTTTGCAGAACTTAACGATGAACTTGTTGATGAATACGACAAGATCATACGCGATGCCCGTGAAAAGCGAGGATGGAGCCAGGAAGTGCTTGCCACAAAGGTAAAGGAAAAGGCATCACTTATAAAGAAGATCGAACGAGCAGAGATCATCCCCGAAGATTCTGTAAGAAAGAAGATCGAGAGAACACTAAATATCCATCTTACAGAACGCCTTGGCGAAGGAGAATGGAATGCTGATCGCCTGAACAAAGGTACGACACTTGGCGATATTGTGACCATCAAGAGAAAATAAGAAAGCAAACCAGGGTCATTCATTAAATGACCTTTCTATTTTATTCAAACGGACTAAGCATCAAATATTTCTAATCAGGAAAAGGAAAAATATGCACATTACAGACAAGAAGATCGGATTCATAGGCACAGGAAAAATGGGAGAATCCCTTATAAGAGGCATTCTTGGAGCACACAGTGACATCAGCATCTATGCAAGTGATGTCTACGAACCTGCCTTAAAGAAACTTAACAACGAACTGGGCATCAGCGTATCCACAGATAACGCCCATACCATCGTGAACTCCGATATTATTGTTCTTGCAATAAAACCACAGATACTTAAAGGCATACTTGCACAGATAAAAGATGATATCACATCCGACAAGCTCGTAATATCAATTGCTGCCGGCGTCCCCCTTGCTGCTATTGAAGATGAGTTAAACAGCGATACAAGGGTCATACGAGTAATGCCAAATATCGCTGCAACAGTCGCTGAAGCTGCATCTGCCATATGTACCGGAAGCAATGCAACCAAAGAGGATGCAGAGGTCGCGCTCGAGGTATTCAGGTCCCTCGGAAGTGCTATCGAAGTCCCGGAAAAGCTCATGGACGCGGTCACAGGACTTTCAGGCAGTGGTCCTGCATACATATTCCCTGTTATCGAAGCAATGGCGGACGGTGCAGTCTATGAAGGACTTGACCGTGCAAGCGCCATAACACTTGCCGCACAGACGGTGCTTGGTGCTGCAAAGATGGTCCTTGAGACCGGAATGCACCCAGGAGAACTTAAGGACATGGTAACATCCCCTGCAGGAACCACGATCCGAGGAATACACACCCTCGAAGAGAGTGGGATCAGGGCTGCTTTCATGAATGCAGTAATTGAATCCTCCACAAGGTCAAAGGAACTGGGCAAGTAAAGATTACTTTTCTTTGAAGTCATAAAATAATAAAATAGAGAACAATATCCAAAGATTGATATATCTTTATGACTCTATTCATTTTATTAAACTTCAATAAAGTTTATGTGGGGACAAAAAATGAAATCTTTTGCGGTGATTCGGGCAGAGGACCCGAACAAAATCAAAATAGCTTTGCACGATCTTGAACACTATGGGAGTATGAAATTTGGCTCAAATCCAAAAAGGATCGAACCAGAATATGCAGATCAGCTTCTGGTAAGCGTTTCCGGAGTAGCATTAAAAGCAAAATGCAATTCTGCTGCTTTGGTGGAACTTGATACCAATGCAGGTGCTGCGATCAGTAAGTTAAGGAAGATACATCCTCCTGCACATGTTGTGATCGTCAGTCCAAGACATGAGGCCTTCGAGGAACTTGCAGATAACTCAGAACTATATCCTGAATTTGACAGGGCATTCGAAATGTAATAGCGGCCATCACAGCCGCATTGTTTCTTTTTTTAAATTCATTTTCACATAACTGGCCTTGTAATTTCCAGTACGCTTTTAAAACTGTAAAATACAGAAGTAGCTAAAGCACTGTACTGAGAAATTGACAATAAAAAGTCAAGAGTTGAAATGTTAACATAAAGAGTGTATCAACATTGTGTGTTATATAGAAGAGTTCCAAGATAAATTATGAAATAATTATAGGATAAATCTTAAGATAAATTATAAGAGAATTATTAAGACGAATTTAAAGATAATTCCTAAGAAGATTCAAAAATAACAATTTTAGAATAGTAAAAGGAATGGGGCCGGGACCGAGAGTCGAACTCGGATCGTAGCCTCCACAGGGCTACAGGATAACCGCTACCCTACCCCGGCACGGTAATAGGGTGCTTCACAGCGAAGCACCTTATACTAGTACTTTTGTTAGATAAGCTTTTTCCTCAAAATGAAGATAGAAGCTTCATTTGAGCCTTTCAATAATAAGCTCAGCCACCTGTTTACCGGAAAGAAGCATTCCACCGAATACCGGACCCATTCGTGGTGCACCAGCTACAGCATTGGCTGCCATTCCGTCAACATACAGGTTTGGATATACTTCCTTTGTTGTTTCCAGAAGCATACGTTCACCCACATCCGCCCACATTGGCTTCTCACCGACAACACCAAGATCTCCCAGTTTTGCGCCTGGAACCTTGCGCTGCACAGTGTTACAGACAGCTGCCTCATGACCGGTACCATCGACCACGACCTTGGCACGTATTGCCAGAGGATCAACATGAAGTCTTCCGATCTCCACAGCGGTCCAGTTGATAACAAGGCCACATACCTCATCATTTTCCCTTATCATGACATCCTCAACATTCACAAGGTTGAATATCTCAGTACCTGCAGTTGTTGCACCACTTATGAGCTTGCCAACAGACTCAACGGAATTGGCTATGTAATAACCTTTCTCGTATTCATGATAGGTAATATCGAAATCATCCAGTATATGGCGTGCTTCTTCCTGGACAACAATGCGCGGGAACATCATACCGCCAGCCCACATGCCGCCACCAATGGACAATTTCTTCTCATAGATCACCGTTTTTAACCCGGCTTCTGCAAGATATTTTGCAGCTACAAGATTTGCAGGACCTCCACCCACAAGTGCAACATCAACTTCTGTATAATCAAGGAATACTTTAGAGAACTCGTCTATAATCGCTCTTGAAATTGTGACCTCATCAAGTTTCATATTACTGCCTCATGATAATTAAAATCCAAATGTTCATTGGATACATCTATATTAAAGTTGTTGGAACCAGCAGCAACGCTATACAAAAAAAAAACAAAACCGAATGAAAATAAAGATTTAAAAAGAGTAGATGAGAAGAATTATGGCTTTTTCAAAGTGACCCAGAACATGCTGCCGTTTCCATTCGGATTGTCAGCAACACCGACTTTACCCTCATGCAAATCAACGATTCTCCTGACAATAGCAAGACCCAAACCTGTGCCTTTGATATTACCTTTATCTATCCTCTTAAAACGTTCAAAGACCAGTTCTTTATCTTCATCAAGGATACCAAAACCCTGGTCTATGACCTTGACCTTCCATTCCCTGCCAAGATCCTCCATTTCCACAGAAACACAGGTATTCTGAGGACTGTATTTTATTGCATTTGAAAGAAGGTTCACAAAGACCTGCTCGATCATCGGATCAACAAGTGCAGGATAAGGACCTTCAATTGACATATTCAGTTTTATCCTATTTCCTTTCAGTTGTGGCCCGAGGGTTTGCGCAACGTTGTTAAGGATCACTCCGAGATCAATCCTCTTGAGCTTTACCTCAGAAACGGACTCGATCTTTGCAAAAGTAGCCGCACTTTTGATCATAGTGAT
Organism: Methanococcoides sp. NM1; assembly: GCF_900774285.1. Classification (NCBI taxonomy): domain Archaea; kingdom Methanobacteriati; phylum Methanobacteriota; class Methanomicrobia; order Methanosarcinales; family Methanosarcinaceae; genus Methanococcoides; species Methanococcoides sp. NM1. The sequence goes on along the minus strand of NZ_CAAGTW010000001.1, from coordinate 249,849 downwards.
CAGTTTAGTGTTCGTACGTTTGATCGCCTGAAGCATACGCAGGTCCCCATCTTCAAGCTTACCCCTCTTAAGGAGCAGGTCGGTGAAGCCTTTTACAGCACCAGCGGGATTCATGAGATCATGCCTGATAATATCGATAAAAAGGTCCTTCAATTCGTTGGAATGCTCCAGCTGATTTGCATAATCTTTCAATGCGACTTCTGTTTTTGTACGTTCTGTGATATCTTCACCGGAACTTAAGATACCTGAAACATTACCATTCCCATCCATAAGAAGGGAATTATGCCAGCTTATTAGCCGTTCCTCACCGTCGGCAGAAATTATGGAGTTCTCAGCGTATTCAAATTCACCAATTCCACCCTCGAGCAAGCGGGAAAATATCTTTTTTGGGTATTCGGCTTTCTCTGGCTGCAGGAATGAATCGAACCAATTCTTCCCGAGGACCTCCCCTTCACTTCTCCCAAGGATCTCGCAACCTTTCCTGTTGATAAGAGTTACATTCTGGTCCTTATCCAGTACCAGAAGAATGACACCTGCAACGTCAAGATAGTTCTGTGCCTGATCACGCTGGGCCAGGAGGCTAGTATGCAATTGCCTGATCTTTATGAGGGACTTAACCCTTGTCTCAAGCTCAAGCCTGTCAACTGGTTTTGAAAGAAAATCGTCCGCACCTGCCTCTATACTTTTTATCTTATCATCTTTACCTGAAAGGGCAGTTACCATAACAACAGGTATGAACTGATAAAGAGGATCCTCCTTCAGGGTTCTACAAACATCAAAACCACTTACCTCAGGCATCATGACGTCGAGAAGGACCAGATCGATGTCTTCAGTTCTCACCTTTTCAAGTCCCTCTGCTCCACCATAAGCAGGGATAACCTCATAATCTCCGGAAAGATAGACCTCCATTAGCTCCACATTTAACGGTTCGTCATCGACAACCAATATTTTTGGAACAGAATTGTCATTCATTTTTACACCAAAAATAAGGCAGTTAAGCAGACCCCTTTAGGTAATCGGCTATTTGATCCCTGAATTCCGGAACATTGATGGGTTTGGAAATATACCCCGTACATCCGGCTTCCAGGAACTTACTCCCATCACCGGTCATTGAATGGGCTGTAAGGGCTACCACAGGTATATCTGCAGTTTCCAGATCATTCTTAAGATGCTCAAGTACCTCGAGCCCATCCATGCAAGGAAGCTGCATATCCAGCAAAATGAGGTCATAATTGCCCTCTTTAACTTTATTAAGAGCTTGTGCACCATCTTCTGCCTGCCCAACCTTGTAGCCCCAGGATTCCAGCAGGATCACGGTCAGTTCCATGTTCATGGGATTATCTTCCACAACCAAAATTTGCTCCATCATTATCACTTTTGAACGATCGTTATTAAAAATTGATAGATCTTTTTTAAGTTTATCAGGCGGACCTGGGTACCATCATATTAAGGAAAGCACACTAACACACCTGATATCATGCACACATTCTGATACAGGATAAAACATATTTATAGAACGATCATTTTTTCATATAACATATTCACAAGTCAATATATAATAATTATCCCGTTAAGGTCATATACAGAAATGTAATTAGTTGCCCCATTCTAAGATAAGTATTATATCTATTATGAGAGGTCCATGTAATATATAGAGGAGGAGCTTTCAGGAAATAGATTAAATCAGATCGTTTACTAATACCCCATTGTAAGACAAAAAAGAGTTGATAAAATAGTCAGATCTGCCCAGAAGACAACACTAAAAAGAAATCGGGAAGAGAACATCGAGCCATCCGACTCCACTGCAGACATAGTCATATTAAAGCCTCAGGGGTATCCGCTTAGCAGTATGCTTGATGAATATCCCGAGATAGAGAATCCCGATATCTTCGAACATTATGCAAGAAAGCAGTGGAAGGGGTTTCTGGCACGCAAGGGAGAATATCTTTTTGACCACAGGATGTATCCCGACTTTGCTTACAAGATCCTCGATGTGGAACCACCCGAATCGGTCATTGGAATGGAAACCACCATCGTTGTCAATGAGGATGAGAAGATCCCCATTACACCTGAGTTTGCGACCAGGATCACATTTGAAGATGTTATCGGCCAGACAACTGCCCGCAGGAAATGTAAGCTTATCGAGCGTTTTCTCGAAGAACCGGACAGGTTTGGTAAATGGGCACCCCGAAATGTACTGTTCTTTGGCCCATCCGGGACCGGCAAGACAATGCTTGCAAAAGCCCTTGCCAACAAAACAGAGGTACCGCTGTTGCCTATAAAAGCCACACAACTTATTGGGGAATTTGTAGGAGAAGGTGCACGCCAGATACACCAGCTCTACGATAGGGCTGAAGAGATGCAGCCATGCATAATCTTCATTGACGAACTGGATGCCATTGCACTGGACAGGAAATTCCAGGAACTAAGAGGAGATGTTGCAGAGATCGTGAACGCACTCCTTACCGAGATGGATGGAATTGTAGAGCGTAAGGGAGTCTGCACCATCGGAGCAACGAACCGTATCGATAGCCTTGATTCTGCCGTAAGGAGCAGATTTGAGGAAGAGATAGAGTTCATGTTACCTGATGAGCAGGACCGCCATAGGATAATCGAACAGAACATCAGCACATTCCCGCTTCCTGCCAGAGATATTGACCTGCAAAGGATCGCAAAGCTTACAGCAGGGCTTTCAGGAAGGGACATCGTGGAAAAAGTTCTCAAGAATGCATTGCACCAGGCGATCATAGATGACCGGGAAGAGGTCGGACAGGAACTTTTTGAGAATGCTATTTCCAAACTGGTGAAAAAAGAAGACACCGGTGCTTTGAATAGACTTTATATATGAAAAATGGAAGCTTAATCCTAAGTAAGTTAAATGTGATATTATGACCACCATCAAAGAAAATGACAGGTTCGAATGCAAAGTAGTGAACATTATTGACAACCTGAAGCAGTGGAAAGGAGTTACCGTCGAGGACGTGGAATCCGGAGGCAGAGTATACTTTGCGAAGGTCAAGGCAGATGGTTTCAACATCGACATCGGAGATTCACTCTTCATAGGCGTAAAGAAACTGCCTTATGGATTAGAGGAAATGTCCATGGAAGTCCACCTCTATGATGAAAACGATAACGAACTGGACTGGACTATGATCTGATCATACCCCAGCGTTCACTTTTTTATTTGTTATTTAATGTATTGTTTAATTTATTCAGTCGTCACTCATTCATCGATCCACTTAATCTTGTAAGTGTGACTAAGACCTTTTTCATCAGAAACCTCAATTTCAGCAACAGTGTGCTCCATTAATGAATCCACACACCCCTGATAGAACAGATCGACAGGACCTGACCACTCCCTGCGTATTGAATCCATATCGAAGAAGCGGAGTATATTAACCACCCCCGCTGTTGTATCATATTCCGAATTTGAAGGCAACATCTCGGGCATCAGATCGAAGATCGGTTCAGTACTAAGCTCGAACCATTCATGATTGACAATAATATTCCACTGGTCTGCGGAATTCTCCTGTGCATATAATGCCTCAATTGCATAATTTATATTGATGCCCAGTTTCTTTTCCTCAGGAACTTTACGAGGAACAAGGTCCTTCTTACGGGTCTGGTCATAACGGAAGGTTTCAGGGTATCGGAATATCTGACCAAGGTTCATCTTTTCAGAGATGATCCTGTTAATATCATGCTCTACCTGCTCTGAACTTGCAAAATTCAGTGCTATGGCCTGATCAATACGATCTAAGGGCATTTCATGATCATCTTTTGCAAGCCGTATTGCAGTATTACAGACCTTAGTCGTAATTTTGTCGATGCCCCGTGATATACGGAGATCCTTGTCCTTCAGGGAAGCTATCTTTGTAATCACATCATTGAACTCGCTTATGTGATAGGGATCAATGATTTCTTTTCCATCAGAATCATGAGACTTGTAAGTATGTCGTTCATCTAACATGGCACCACCAACCATTACAAGTAATAGTTTGGGTGCCTGAACTTAAAAAAGTTGTGTAATGCAGAAAATGACAATTATCGAAGCTTATTCATCCCTGATAAGGGACTTCGATGGACATCAGGTCTTCTGCAATTATAACATCCTTAAATATTGCTTTTGCATCTTTCAGCAAAGGAGAAACATCATCTGAATACCTTGAACTGATGTGCGTCAGCACCAGTCTTTTGACACCCGCTTTCTTTGCCAGTGCTGCAGCCTCGCCTGCTGTTGAATGTTTTGCTTCCTTTGCCCATTCTAGCTTTTCGTCAGCAAGCGTTCCGTCATGTATCAGGAGATCAGCATTCTCACTCGCTTCCAGAATATCCCTGCATGGCCTCGTGTCACCACTGTAGATGAGAGTCCTTCCTGGCCGGGATTTTCCCACCACATCTCCAGAACTTATGACCCTGCCATCCACTTCCACATCCTCCCCTTTATGAAGTTTTGAAAAGAGCGGACCGATCGGAACACCAAGTTCCATAGCTTTGTTCCGATCGAACTTTCCCGGCCGCGGATCTTCTACCAGGGCATACCCGATACTGCGTACATTATGTTCTGTCTGTAAAGCAACAACCGAATACCCATCCCGCTTTACAACATCACCGCGCTCCATTTTGACAGCATTTATCTCGAACTTCAGCTTGTAGTAGCCAAGGGCCGAGAGCAACTTTACGAACTCTTCCACCCATTCCGGACCATATATGGTGAGTGGTTCGGTCCTGCCCTGGAAGGACATGGTCTGTACAAGACCGGGTATACCGAGAATATGATCTGCATGGAAATGCGTGATAAATATAGATGAGAGGTTCATCATTCCGGTCTTTGCACGCATCATCTGCTGCTGAGCACCTTCCCCGCAGTCGAACATGATGAGTTCACCATCCCTGTTGACCATGATCGCGGAAGGATTGCGGTTTTTGGTGGGTAAAGAACCACCCGTCCCTAAAAATGTTACAAGAAGCATGTAGGAAGTATTATGCGATAAAATTATTTATCTGTTATCACATGCATTCCTTAATGGATACTTACGGGAAAGCTGAGCGGCTCGAAAAGTTCATATAGAATCCTATTAGTAAAGGAAGTCCATTAACCGATTATATATGATAGAGATTCATTCTACTAATAATAAATAAGAGGACAAATTTATGCAATTTCAGGGAAGATCAAAAAGGAAATACACAGGAGCAAAGATCAAATCATCACGTGGTAAAAGGAAACATGAGCTCGGGCGTGAGCCTGCAGAAACACATGTTGCTGATACAAAAAGGAAGAACATCCCAACACGTGGCGGAAACAGGAAAGTAAGGCTCCTGCAGGGTAACATTGCAAACGTCACGACCCCTTCAGATGGAAAGACAGTTGTTTCCGCTATCGAAACAGTTGTTGATAACACTGCAAACGAGCACTACATCAGACGTAACATCATCACAAAGGGCTCTGTGATCAAGACCGCAATGGGTAATGCTATTGTCACAAGCCGCCCTGGACAGGATGGCGTGGTCAACGCAGTATTGATCGAGTAAATATCTACTTGATCATCTTTTTTTAACCCCGGGATGTTTCAGGTATGGATGAGCAAACACGTAACATACTGGAGATCCTTGAAGAAGACGCAAGGATCGTACCAGAAGAGATCGCAGCACTCACCGGCATGACCGTTGAGGAAGTGAGCCGGAAGATCGAATATCTTGAGAAAGCGAAGATCATTCGCAAATACAAGACCATCATCGACTGGGAACAGGCAGGCGAGAACTACGTGTATGCCATCATTGAGCTTAAGATCCACCTGGAACGCAAACTGGGATATCAGGCAATTGCCGAGAGGCTTTACAAGTTCCCGGAAGTACGCTCCGTAAGGCTGCTTTCCGGAGAGCATGACATTTCTATTACAGTGCGCGGCAATTCCATGAAACAGGTCGCCTTCTTCGTAGCGGAGAAAATAGCGACACTGGACCAGGTCCAGAACACTGCTACCCACTTTGTTCTGAAGACCTACAAGGAAAATGGGCTGATCCTGGATGAACCAGACCAGGTCAAGAGACTGGCAGTCTCCCCATAATACTTTTTTCTTCTAACCTGCTTTCCCAATCCTTAATGGAGGCATCTATCTTGAGAACGCAATGTAACCCCTCACGGTTTGTATCGAACAGTATGCAAAAAGTACCCCCTTCAGGTATTCGAAAGTTCTTCGACATGGCATCCGACAGTGAGGATGTTATCTCCCTTGGAGTAGGAGAGCCTGATTATGTGACACCATGGCATATCCGGGAGGCGTGCATACACTCAATTGAACACGGGGAAACATCCTATACCTCTAACTATGGCCTCATGGAGCTTCGCGAAGAGATCTCAAGGACATATACAAAAAGGCACAATGTCTACTACGACCCAACAAACGAGATACTGGTAACCACAGGCGTCAGTGAGGCACTTGACCTTGCAATACGAGCTATCGTGAACCCCGGTGATGAGATCATCGTGGTACAGCCATCATATGTGGCCTACGTACCTTCCATAATATTCGCAGGCGGAGTTCCTGTTACCATTGGTGCAAAGGGAGAGAATGACTTCAGGATCACAGCCGAGGAGATCGAGGCCGCCATTACGAACAAAACAAAAGCGGTGATCATAAACTATCCCAATAATCCTACCGGCGCCACAATGGACAGAGATGAGCTGGAAGCCATTGCAGACGTCATCGTAGAACATGATATCATGATGATATCTGATGATGTCTATGAGAGACTTACCTACGAGGGAAAGCACACATGTTTTTCAGCCCTTGAAGGAATGCGTGATCGAACCATCATGCTGAACGGGTTCTCAAAGGCATATGCAATGACAGGATTCAGGATGGCATATGCAATGGCAGCCCCTGAGATAATCAATTCGATGATGCTTATCCACCAGTATTCCATGCTCTGCGCTCCAATAACTGCCCAGGTCGGTGCTATTGAAGCACTTCGCAATGGCGAGGAAGAGGTGGAGAAGATGGTCCGTGAATACGACCGACGCAGGAAGCTCATAGTCGGTGGATTGAACGATATTGGTCTGGATTGCTTCAATCCAGGAGGCGCATTCTATGCATTCCCCTCCATCAAGAGCACAGGGCTGACATCTGACGAATTTGCAGAAAGGCTACTTAACGAGCAGAACGTTGTTACAATCCCAGGAGATATCTTCGGTGAGACTGGAGCAGGGTTCCTTCGCTGTGCCTATGCAGCATCAAGGGAAGATATCAAGGAAGCTCTTGACAGAATAGGTACATTTGTTGACGGATTATGAAAAAAGAATCCCTCTTTTTTTCAAAATACAGAGATAATACCGAATATTATCAAATGTTATAATAGAACCGGTTAGTCCCCAAGGAGCTCTTTATCGATATTCTCGATCAGACCGCTGACCTTCCCATACCACTGTTCGACATTTTCCTTGAGCATTTCCTTGACCCTCTTAGGATCAACAGCCACATATTCATAAAAATAGCCACCAATATCGATGGTCTTGGTCTCACGATAGACAAGTCCGCATGATATCAGGTTCTGTAATGAGCGGTATGCAGTACTTCGCTCCCTGTTAAGATGCTCACCCAGACTTTCCGCGGTCATGGGTCCATTGGCAAGCAAGCATTTGTATGCACCCATATCAAGTGCCTTTAAACCTAAGATACACATTGCCACATCGTCACATTCACAGTTAGCCCTTAACATTTCCCGAATCGATGTTGTCATTATTCACCACTTATAGATTACAGATACTTAGTAATCACTCTTGTACAGTTTATACAAAACCATAATATTCACGTCGTTAATTATATATATAGTTTATCAGAATCCTCACACCTTGACAACTATAATTCCTGAAAATGAACGTTCAAGTGAACCACTGGACACAGAACGCCTGATATACCACCCCGATATGATACGTGCCAATGAGTGGGTACTTTCCGAATACCAGCCCCCTATAAGGGATTTCTGCATCTTCGTACCCTGCGCCATGAGGAAACCATATCATACCAGCCCCTCACACAAGATGTATGACCGCATTATCTTCGGTATACTCGAACAAGAGGATGCGCATGTAGTGGTATTTGGCACCTGCGGGATCACGCCACGTGAGATCGATACCGAATACCCGTTCACTGATTACAAGTTCATGATGGGGAAGTGCAATGTCGCTAAGATAAAACGTGATTTTATCAAGATGGAAAGCGAGAGGCTTGCAAAATACCTGGAAAGAACACGTGACAATTACAAGCATCGAATTGCCTATTGTATCGGGGACTTCAGGACAGCCATGGAGAAGGCAGTTGAAATGACCAACATTGAAGTTGTCATTGTCCCTGACAGGAAGACAATGGAAGAGGTCGCTAACCCGAACAAGCGTTTTAAGTACGGAAGCCTCAGCCAGCGCCAGTATCTTCAGGACTTTTCAGACTCCATCACAGATATACTGGATATTCCGGAACGTACCGTGGGAGTTCATGATGACCATTCCACCAATGATATGGACTGGTATCTTTTGTAAATACTTCTGGAAAATAAAGTAGATCACATAAATTAAATAAAGTGTGACTGCAAATAAAAAACAAATGAAGTATGAATAAAAGTAAAAAAGAAGGTACCCTGAAAGGCACCTTTTCAGTTATCCGTTAATATCATTTCTCGAGATATGGTGACTGAGCAAGCACAGCTATACCACTGTCAGAAATATTGAGCACCCTTACCTCGTTGATGGTACCTGAACCCCTGAGCTTCATTACATAGATAGTACGCTGCAGGTTGCTTCCTATGATCTCGCGGCCTAGCTTGATAACAGAATCTGCACCATATTCCACCATCTCGTCCAGTCCGAACATAACACCCACAGTTACAAGAGCTGTAACGTCACGTTTCCTGAAGATACCAAAGATATCATCGATCAATGTGCGCAGCTTGTAGTTAGACTCGATCGCAAGGAACATTGCTTCAATGGAATCGATGAATACACGATCCGGTTTTGTTTCCTCGATCTTGCTTTCCACCAGTTTCTTGAAGCTCTTGATAAGCTCTGTCGGAGCGATCTCCACACTTTTCTGGAGACGAAGGCTTGGGTCTGTAATGTCTACAAATACCAGCTTGCCTTCTGCGACCATGGAATCGAGATCCCATCCGAAGGATGATTGCATTTCACGTACGAGAGACTTGGATTCCTCGGATGTGATGATGCACATTACGGTTTCACCTTTTTCGATACCTTCCAGCAGGAATTGGGTCCCAAAGATAGTCTTACCTGTACCGGATTTTCCTGAGACCACATTGGCAGTCCCTTTGAAGAAACCTCCGCGTAACATTTCATCCAATCCACGAATTCCCGTGTTAACCCTTTCTTGAGTTACTTCATCAGCCATCTTTACACCTGATAATATAGTTAGATTATGTAGATATTTTTAAAATAGAATATTGAGATACTGACAGACATAATGAATACATTTTCCCACTACTCATATAGACAAGCACCCATTAGTATCTGTGTTATCTATACCAGTATGCCTTGTTATGATATAAAAAATGATTTATTTCCACACAGATTCTCAGAATTAAACTATAGATTCTACCGTCGGTCCATCAAACAATTCAAGCCTCAATACCAACATCCTCATCCCTTTCGATCTCAAGGAAAATATCACGGTACATCAACTTCTCTATCGTTCGGGAAACATATCTACGATGCTGATGTTTCTGGATATCCTCATTAAGGCGCATATCCGAATCGACCTGTATCCTTATAAGGCACAACCTGAACTGTTCTGCATCCTTGATCTCCATCATATAGAACTTCTCCAGAAGGAATGGAAGCAGGTAAGGATCATCTATTGCCTCACAGAGAAGAAGCTGCTCTACAGGAATATTGTGAATGTCAGGACCAGCAGCGATATCACCTGTAACCAGCTTTATTGTTTGCAGAGAATATTTTTTATCGCCCAGCGTTGCAAATTCTACCATATTTAAACTCCTTGAATATTAGAAAGGATCATCTTTTTTTGAGAATAGCTTCACAATGTTTCAGGTCTTCCGCCGTATTTATGTTCAACGCGACCTCAGGGTCTTCCAGCATGTAATTGTGATAGTCCTGCTCCTCATTGATCTGCTTCCCATCAAGAATATTGATACCAGCAGGCACAATTAGCTTCCCGGCCCAATTGAAGACAGTGTCCGGCCTGATACCTACCTCACTGCAAAGAGAGAGCGGGATGAAGACCGACATGGACGCCTCCCCACATGCCTCATAAGCATCAATGATGGAATCCAGAAGTTCCGGGGTCACAAGAGGCAGGTCAGACATTATTATCATAACAGGCCTGTCTATACCGGAACTCTCCACAGCATAGACCATATCCCCAACATAGTTATCACCTGCTGTATTGACAGCCTGTATGTGGTCACCATATTTCTTCCTTACAAGCTCTTCAGTCGCGGGTGTTGAAGGCGATACTGCCACAAATATGCGTTCGATGTGCGAAGATCTTTCCAGAGAATCGATCACATAACTTATGAGAGGTTTACCAAGAAGTTCGACACATGGTTTTTCACCCATTCCAAGTCGAAGCCCCTGCCCACCTGCCATTATAACAGCGTCCAAAGCAGACCTCCATTCCCGTTATTGATAGCGACCACCATAACAGTTATTACTATCAGTACAATGATACGTGCGATCTCGTTGGCAGTTCCGATACAATCCCCGTTTACACCTTTGAAATGGCGGTTGGAGACGTTAATTATAACAAATGCAGTAATTATAGCTGCCACATACCCGACCATGCCAACAGATCCAAAAGCCAGTATACTTGCTGCAGCACCGAGTATGAAAGATACGACATACCTCGGGAAGGTCGTGCTGTTGATTATCATGGAACCAAGACCTTCATGGATGGGTTTCCCAAATGCAGCAACCGTAAGCATTGCCTGCTTGGCACCGATCTCAGCTACAAGCATTGAGACTGCAAGCATGAAAACAGCATTGTCCGAGAAGAATATTAGTTCCGCCTGAAGGGCTGAAATGGATGCATACAGAGCAAGCAATGCAAGAACCGCATAACCCACTCCTCCGATACCAAGAGCAACATCCTTGAGCGCTTTGATCTTCTTTTCAAGTGAACCGTGCGCAGTAGCTCCATCACCAAAATCTCCCAGGCCATCAAGATGGTTCAGACCTGTAAGATAGTAAATAAAGACCATGATAAGAACTGCACTGATCTGGTCCGGCATCACGGTCTCAGTAATAAAAGCAAAGGCTCCGATCATAAGACCAAGGACTACGCCTGTGAATGTCTGGAGATAGCTACGCTTTACCAGCTCATCCAGCCCTTCCATCGTAATACCTACAGGTATTGTGGAAAGGAATCCAAAACTTGTCCTGAGAGCGAGCAAAAAACCATTCATCCTGCTATCACACCACTTATGTCTTTATTGTTATCTTTATCTTTATTTTTACGTGATTTTTTTCCAACCTCAGCAGCCTCAGCCATACCCCTGGTATACATGTTAGCTGAAACCCCACCGATAAGACCACCGATGACATCGTCCATGAATGGACCTAACTTAGAGAGGATACCGGGTTTCTGTTTATCGAAACGCACGAACTCGAACATGCCTTTATCACCACTGATATACTTGGCAATGCTCATTCCGATGACCTCATCGGCGATGATGAATGTAAGGTCTTTCTCATAAGAACTTCTACTGATATTTGGCAGCTTACCTTTCTCACCATCCCTTTCCAGAAGGATGCCGGAATAGATCAGGAGGCAAAGGTTGGCATCAGATACAGCGATATCAAGCTCCTTCCTGAAACGCTCTTCTGCGATCTCCCGAGTCTCCAGGCCGGGATGCGGAGCATAAAGCTCAAGAGCAGTATCCACAAGCATCTCCACGGTTATACCTTCCTCCTCCAGTATGTCAATGATATCGTAGTTGATATCACCATCCAGTTCTTTTGGCTGATCCTTTTTCAGGTCCTGAGAGTCTATATCTGAAAGTTTCATAATGATCACTCATATGGTATGATTAGATGTAGTTGATTATAACTGAAATTATATAGATTAAGCCTGCAAACGAAATTACTGTAAGTATTGAGGCTGCAGCAATTACCACTGATGCTTGTTTTATATCTTCTGCAACAGGCAAGGAAAAGTCCTTCCCGATCACATAGGTATCAGGTTTCTCCAGGCGCACACCAAGCACACCGGCCACAGAAGCCATCGGATAACCTGAATTCGGTGATGAGCAGGAACGGCAGTCACTGGTAGCACACTTGATCGCACCACCATGGTCAAGTTTCTTTCCTTTTGAGATCATTCCCGCAAGGACAGATCCAAGAGTAATGTAAATAACACAAATACGTGCCGGGATCCAGTTGAGGACATCATCGGTCTTTGCCGAGAAGTATCCAAGATCCCTGTGCTTCTCATCCATGTAGCCTACCATTGAATCGAGGGTACTCACTGCCTTGAATGCGTATGCACCTATTAACCCATAGGGGCCGAGGATCGCATAATAGAATAGCGGGCTCAAGATACCATCCACGAAGTTCTCTGAGCAGGTCTCGATCACAGATGAAGATATCTGACCTTCGCTTAGCTGTGAAGTATCTCTGCTGACGTACATGGACAACTTCTTGCGTGCAGAAGGCAGATCATCTTTTTCCAGCTCAGTATTGACCTCAATAGCAGCCTCTATAAGGCGGCGTATGGCAAAAGTGGACTTGAGGAAATACGCTTCAATAAGAAGTACCACAAAACCAGGCAGTATAGAGAGGTTTGCAACCAGCAGTACAGCGTAGCCAATCGATGATGCGAACAGTATAACGATAAGGGCGAACAACACACCATAGAGCTTCCTATGGGTATCAGGGGCCGATCTTTTGAAGAATGCTATGACATTACCGATCCACACCACCGGATGCAGAGATACCGGAGGTTCACCTATTAACAGATCAAATGCAGTTGCAAGGAGAAGCACCGATATGAGATGATCGGCATCAGGAAGAAATGGTTCTATCATAGGAGAGGCTCCATCACCTTATTCCATGCTTTTTTCAATTTATCTTCCATACTACCTTCGCCGGAGAGCTCATTGAGTATCTTTTCCACCACGTCCTTTTGGTGTACCAGAACACAGTCTTCACAACTCCAGACCTTGCCGCCACTTGAGCGGTCTACCCATTTGCCCCCGGTTCGTTCATCTTCACATTTATAGAACGGACAGAAACAGAATGTGCAGTCCTGACCAGGGAAATGATGACATGGATAGTACGGACAATCAGTATTTGGACCCTGTGGTTTTGCATTCCCGCTCTCAAGCATACAGATAAGATCCGATCTTGCATTTTCCCGTGCTTTTTCCACAACAACCTTTCCCATTGCACGTGAAAGCCGGTCGGTCTCTTCCTTAGGCCTGACAGCTACCCTGACGTAATCCTTTCCCATGAACGGGAATGAACTGCAGTCCCTGATAAGCACCCCATGGGAAGCGAGACGTTCGGTCAGATCGGTCGAATCAAATACCGAATCACTTATGTTTACAAGAATGTAATTGATCTTTGTATCTATCGGAATGAACTTGCGTATCCTTGAGATACGTTCTATGAGATAGTCCCTATCCTTCTTTATGGCCTCACGGGACTGAACAAGATAAGGGCTGTCACATCCGCCTTCCATGTTCATCAGTGCCACCCCGATCTCCTCGGGGATAGAACCAAGGTTCCAGGAAAGCCTTGCAGTATTAAGTGCTTCTGCCATCCTTTTTGAAGCTATACCGAAACCAATGCGGACCCCTGGAATTGCAAAATCCTTGGTCAGCGAGCGAAGTATGAACAGATGATCATTGTTGTCCACCGTATCAGCAATGCTCTGGGACGGATCATCGGCAAGTTCAATGAAAGCCTCATCAACGAAAAGAAGTGTGTGATTCAATGCACACCTTTCTGCAAGGTCCAGAAGGTCTTCTCTCTTGCGTAATTCACCGGTCGGGTTGTTTGGGTTGCACACAAAGAGGATCTTTGCACTTTCAAGAACATCGTCCGAAAGTCCCATGACCTCTTCCTGTTTTATATAGCGCACATCTGCCCCTGCAACTTTGCATTGCTGCTCATATTCCCCGAAAGTGGGATGGGGTATGAGCACAATATCGTCATGTTCCAGCACCGCTTCTGCTACGAGCCTTATGATCTCGCAGGAACCATTGCCCGGAACAATATTATCAACAGAAAGTCCGTTGCCCAGAAAATTGACCGCTGCAGAACGATATTCCAGATAGCGATTATCCGGATACTGGCCAAATCTATGTGCTGCCCGTTCCATGACATCATCAAGGTCAAGACCGCCTGAAGGATGATCAAAGGGGCTTCCCAGAGGATTAAGGCTGGCGCTCAGGTCCAGCATCTCCGATTCCGGAATGCCATAACGGCCAGCCATCTCGCGTATAAGGCCACCGTGAGCAGGACAGGCTAGTTCTACAACATGATCTTTAAGAGGGATTTGTTTTTTGTACGACACGCTTATCGAATAATGTAAAGAACAGCAAATATATTAAGTTATTCAATTTAGGTTTCTTTAAGGGAATCTGAGATTGAATTAAAACCGATGCCGTAACCAACAAATTTCTGAAGTAAACCAGAGGAAATAAAGATAAAGATAATCAGTTTGGTTTGATTCAAATACAGTAGACGTTCATCTCAACAACATTTCTTCACATTTGTGAAGACTTTCCACGGAATCGACACTGATAGCGATCTCAGGAATATCAACAAGGTAATCAGTATCTTTCTGTTCTACATCTATAGTTATTGAATCAAGGATATTGATCCCCACAGGAACAAGCATTTCACCCTTTTTGTTGAAAACGGTACCCGGCCTCAACCCAAGTTCACGATACAGACCAATGGGAGCGTACACGGACATGGCAGGGAAGCCAACTTCATCATAGGCTTTTACCATCATATCTATATGTTCCGATGTTACCAGCGGGAGATCCGGCATCAACACCATCACAGGACCGGTGCTCCCGGAATCCCTTACGGCATTTACCATATCACCCACATAATTGTCGCCAGAGGTCCTGAGAATTAAGACCCTGCCCTGGTAGGTATCTTTCACACATCGTTCAGTGTCCGGGGAAAAGGGAGACACCTGAACAAATACCCGGTCGATATGCATTGCACCAAGAAGGGAATCAAGAAGATAATTGATAAGTGGCCTATCCAG
The DNA here is from genome assembly GCF_900774285.1 of Methanococcoides sp. NM1. Taxonomy (NCBI): domain Archaea; kingdom Methanobacteriati; phylum Methanobacteriota; class Methanomicrobia; order Methanosarcinales; family Methanosarcinaceae; genus Methanococcoides; species Methanococcoides sp. NM1. Next base: position 234,598 of record NZ_CAAGTW010000001.1, on the reverse strand, counting down.
GAGCATGACACATGCTTTCTCCTCCATACCTAACCTCTGCGTCAGGCCACCTGCCATAATGATAGCATCCATTTCAATTCTCCATATTACAGGCGATCGGAAAACACACTCTTATCAGAGAGCTGAACAACCGATCAAAGATTGGGAACCATTACTCTTTCCCAGGCTACTTTCAGGTTATCCTCGGTCTCAATATCACGCATGAGGATCTTCAGAACATCCTGTACAACTTCTTTCCTGTGGATTATAGTACAACCCTCACAGCTCCAAACCTTGCCGCCAGTGGTACTTTCTATCCAGCGACCTCCTGTGCGGGAATCCTCACAGGGATAGAACGGACAGAAGCAGAAGGTGCAATCCTGACCCGGGAAGTGGCATGGATAATACTCACAGGTATTTCTGGATGCAGGTTCACCGGATGCCGCACACTCGATGGTCTGCTTTAATTTCTCCTCGGCATACTCTTTTCCAGACTCGGTCAGAACATCACCAATGGCCTGGATCAGAAGATCGGTCTCATCCCGGGTGCGAACTGCGATCCTTATGTAATCATTATCCAGCAGATAGAAAGAACTGCAATCCCTCACAAGGATACCATGGGATGCAAGCCGTTCTGTAAGCTCCACTGAATCCATCAGAAGTTGACTGATGTCAACAAGAACATAGTTCACAGTGCTTGGAAGGGGTTTAAAACCATAGATGCCAGAAAGACGCTCTACAAGATAGTCCCGCTCCTGCTCAATGAAACTGCGGGATAGTGCAAGGTATTTACTGTAACATCCGCCCTCCATCTCCAGAAGGGACGTACCAACAACATCAGGAACAGAACCAAGGTTCCATGAAAGTCTTGCAGTATTCAATGCAAGCGCCATCTTCTCAGATGCAACACCAAATCCCAGACGGATGCCCGGTATTGCAAAGTTCTTGGTGAGAGAACGAAGTACAAAGACATGATCATTTGTCGCAGCCACATCAGCCACGCTCTGGGAAGGGTCAGCAAGTTCGATGAAAGCTTCGTCGACGAACAGAAGAGTACCGTTTGCCTCACAACGCTTTGCAAGGTCAAGGATATCATCTCTGGGTATCAATTTGCCCGTAGGGTTGTTAGGATTGCAGACAAAGAGGATCTTTACGTCATCCAATGCCTCATCGGAGATATCCATCAGGCCTTCGTGCTCAAAATAACGGATGTTCGCACCCATTATCCTGCACTGCTGCTCATACTCATCAAAAGTTGGCTGTGGTATCCCCACAGTATCATTTGTATCAAGCATACATTCTGCAACAAGACGAATGGTCTCGCATGAACCATTACCGGGAACTATGTTCACGGCATTTATGCCATCACCCAAAAAGGATGCTGCAGCCTCCTTGTACTGGAGATAACGGTTATCAGGATAGTGATACATCCCCGGCTTCGAAGCGGCAAAGAGAGAAGACAGGTCAAGACCGTATTCCGGATGATCGAATGGGCTGCCTAAAGGGTTCAGGCTTGCGCTCATATCTATGATATCCGACTCAGATATCCCGTATTCCTGCGATGCCTTTCGCACAAGACCACCATGCGATGCAGGCACAAGATCTATGATATGTTTTTTGAGAGGTAAGCTTCTTTCAGCTTCCAGATTCATCGTCACATTAATCGTGCTATGATATGAACAAAAGCTATATTAATTTATGTAAATTTTTCTTTAGAAACTTCGACCTTACATTTCCGACCAGTTTCTTTTCCGAAGAGAAACGGCATCTATAGCAAGCCTACATCCAGATCCTAAAATTGACCAACTGCAAGTGTTCACAGATATGATTTGCAGAAAAAACAATTAATCCGAAATTCTTAAATATAGAACCCATCAATGAGAGTGTATCAGTGGTGTCACTGGATGTTATATCCACCAAATGTTCACCACGAATATGTAAGGAAAGCCAGAGTATCCATAAACATTTATCATACACAACATGGAGACTTGATCATGTAGATCGAACGGACTCTAAATCCGTTCAGCCGGGTTAGATTCCCGGAGTTTCCGCCAGATGGACATGGCTTTCCATTAAAACATATAGCGCCATGATGTGACAGACATCGGGTGTAAGTAAAGGATGATGATAATATGAAGTACTTCGCAATAGGAGCATAGGCCTATGGAAAAGCAATTACTGGATGTTCTGGTCGGGCTCAACGGAGTCTGGCTATCGCGAAGCGGATTACTTCATGGGATAAGAGACTTTGAGGTCACAAGGAATCACATCCATATTGAAACCGAGTGTGGGGCACGGTTTACAGTAAGGAATTCCAGATCCAGTCGTTCTGCAAGATCGCTCAGGAACAATAAGTACCGCAAGCCTTGCAAGCGCTGTCGTCCAAGTGACGAACAGATCGATCGTTTTGTCAAAAAGACCTTCAAAGAGAGAGGACAGACCGTTAGTGTGTTCTCCTCAAAGAAGCCGACTCCCAGGAAGCCAAAACAAGCTGTTGTTAAATCCGTTTCAGTTTCTACACCAACTCCGACAGATGCAAGTGAAGCAGCCCCTGACACACCTGACAACAAAGGAGCAAAAGATAACAACAAACCGGAAGTGAAATATTCACCTTCCCAGATCGAGAGGCTGAAGACATTGATGGCGCCTGATGACAAGATACCGGTGCAGGGCGAATTGCCGGAGTTCAGGGATCTTGAGAAGGAACTGATCCAAAGACGGCGCAAAGACCTCATATCGATGTATAAAGAGGACAGGGAAGATCGTCTTGGTAAGCTTGAAAGGACGATAACCGAGTTCTTCGTGGAAAGAGGTTTCCTTGAGATCAAATCCCCGATAATGATACCATTCGAGTATGTTGAAAGAATGGGTATCGATAAGGACGATCATCTCTACAAACAGATATTCCGAGTGGGAGACAACATGTGCCTGCGACCAATGCTGGCACCCTGCCTGTACAATTACCTTCGCAAGCTGGACAAAGTACTTCCGGACCCCATAAGGATATTCGAGATAGGACCATGCTACCGCAAGGAATCCGATGGCAGCAGACACTTGGAAGAGTTCACGATGCTGAACTTCTGCCAGATGGGATCCAACTGCACAAGGGAAAACCTTGAAGGGATCATCAGCGAGTTCCTCGAGTATCTGGGCATAGAGTATAAGATCGAGGCAGATGACTGCATGGTCTATGGAAATACCATAGACATCATGCATGGTGACCTGGAACTTTCCTCAGCAGTTGTCGGACCTATCCCGCTTGACAGGGAATGGGGTGTTGACAAACCATGGATCGGAGCAGGTTTCGGATTGGAAAGATTGCTTAAGGTAAAGCATGACTACACCAACATACGCCGTGCAAGCAGGTCTGAACTGTACTACAACGGGATCAATACTAATCTGTGAGGTGAACATCTTGTTTAATAACATGGATAATGAAGACCTTGACAATTATGCAGAGCAGATCATAGACGGGTCACAATTGTCCGATGATGATATCAGGAGCCTTCTTGAGACTGAAAGCCCTGATGAAATTGAAAAACTGTACTATGTGGCACGATACATAAGGGACCATTTCTTCGGAAATAAGGTGTTCATGTACAGCTTTGTGTACTTTTCTACATACTGCAAGAACAAATGCACATTCTGTTACTATAGAAATGCCAATGAAATTGATAGATACCGTCTTAGCGTAGAGGACATCAGGAAGATCTGCCAGGTGATCAAGACCGAAAATGTACACATGGTCGACCTCACAATGGGAGAAGACCCATACTTCCACAACAAACCGGAGCGACTGGTAGAATTTGTCAGGACCGTAAAGGAAGAAGTGGGAAAACCGATCATGATATCCCCCGGAGTTGTTGACAACGATACCCTTGAAATGCTCAAGGACAACGGTGCCAACTTCCTTGCCCTGTATCAGGAAACCTATGACATGGAACTGTACAAGCAATTAAGGGTCGAACAATCATTTGAAGGCAGGATCAATTCAAGGAACCATGCCAAGAGGATCGGCTATTGTGTTGAGGACGGCATTCTCACAGAAGTAGAACCGGATATTGAGTCCACGATCATATCATTAAGAGGATTAGCAACATCAAACCCAGATATGGTGCGTGTGATGACATTCCTCCCGCAACAGGGAACACCGCTGGAAGGAAAGGAAGTAAGGGACAGCTCATCAGAGCTGAAGATCATATCCATACTGCGCCTGCTCTACCCGGACAAGCTTATTCCGGCATCACTTGACCTTGAAGGGATCGATGGAATGGTCCACAGGTTAAATGCAGGAGCAAACGTTGTCACATCCATAATATCTTCCAATTCATCTCTTGAAGGTGTCGTGAACTACGACAGGGAACATGCCGAAAGGGACAGGGATGTTAAGAGCGTTATCGCCAGACTGAAGACAATGGGTATGGAACCCGCTGAACAAAGTGAGTTCGAGAAGTTGTTGGGGCGATAGGATGACGACGATCTGTTTAATAGGAGGCAAGCTTCAGGGATTCGAAGTGAGCTATCTTGCCAGGAAAGCGGGGATGAATGTTGTTCTGATAGACCGGAACGAGAAGCCCCTTATCCGCAATGTTGTTGACGGATTCTTCTGTTTTGACGTAATTCAGGAACCGGAAAGGTTTATCGGCATCTCAAGGGATGTCGATGCCATAATACCGGTAAATGAGAACCTTAATACCCTGAACTTCATAAGGGATATCAGCAGCAAGCTGGATTGTCCCGTTCTTTTTGATTTTGATGCATACCACATCAGCATGGACAAAAACAGGTCAAAGGAATATTTTGTATCCATAGGAGTACCAACTCCGGATGACAGACCATCCCAACCACCATATTTTGTCAAACCGCCATGTGAAAGCAGCAGCATCGGAACCAGTATCATTTACGATGACAGTGGACTTGAAGGGATCGACCTGTCCATGATGATCGAAGAATATCTGGAAGGTGATGTCGTATCACTGGAGATCATCGGTGATGGTAAGCATTTTGTTGTGGTGAAGGAAACAAAGGTGCATATCGATGACACCTACGATTGTCATATGATAACGCCTATCGCCCACGACCCGGAATTCAGGCAGATATCATATCAGCTTGCCGCGAATCTCAACCTGAAAGGGATCATGGATGTAGAGGCGATCGCTTCCGACAGGGGACTTAAAGTTCTCGAGATCGATGCCCGGTTCCCAAGCCAGACACCAACGGCAGTATACCATTCAAGTGGTATCAATCTTGTAGAAATGCTGATGCAGGCATTCACTGAAGGTGTAACTGAGATCGAAAAGGCACCTGAAAAAGGATACTGTATCTTTGAGCACTTATTGCTGAAAGATGGTGAACTTGTGCCCGTTGGAGAACACGTCCTGTCCATGGGAGACAGCTATGGCCTATTCCATGAGGAGAACGGACTTGAAATATTCAGGTCCGATGGGAAGGACACTGTGTTCACCCTCATCTCAAGGGGCATCGATGAAGATGCAGCACAAGTCGCACGTAACAGAGGAATTGCATATGTCGGACAACATTATGGATTTTAAGAGGTAATCACTATGGCACTATTGACACCTGAAGACCTGGAAGACCTGTTGAACAAACTCAACATGAACAATAACATCATCAAAGAAGCCACCGGGATGGATATCGCACAGATATGCGAGGCCGTCTATGGCACTACCCCCGACTCCCGGAAGGTGGGGATCGTACCCATCACGTCCGGCAACGGTATCATCGGAAATTTCTCATCATCCCTGCTTGCAATAACCGAATATTTCGGACTTGAAGGTTTTATTACTGAGCATCCCGACATAACAGGATACCATCAGGCAGTGGCAAATGGTGCAGACATCATACTGATGGCAGATGACCACATCTTCATTGCCCACAACCTGAGGAACGGTAAGATAGCAACCAACCATGTATGTACCGGCGTGATCTATTCGGAGATAGCTTCAAGATATAAACACACCGATTCGAAGGATGTACTGGTGATAGGTCTTGGACGTGTAGGTTATGCCGGTGCGTCACACCTTGTCGAGAAGGGATTCAACGTATATGCATGTGATCCGAACACCGAGTTCATGAGCAAGGCAATAGAAGAACTTGGTGTGAAGGCCTTTGATATTGAGAGCCCGAGGAAGTTCTCGATGGTCTTTGAGGCAACACCAAATGCGAATACCATATCAGAAGGAATGATCGCAGAACGCTGTCTTGTATCAACGCCCGGCATCCCATGCGCCCTGCCGGATGAACTTGTTGAGAAGTATGACATCGACCTTGTCATGGAACCACTGGTAATTGGAGTGGCAGCAATGCTTTATTCAGTTTTCTAAGATAATTGTAAAAAAAGTGGATGTGTTTTGGCGGGAAGAAATGTTTGCTGAAACCATAACAAAAATCACCAAAATAAATCCATAATACTTGTCCAATGCGACTATTGCAAGTGATTTTTACCAAACAAAAAGGTATATATATTGCAAATACATAGCGTATGTACCTTTTTAGTGATTATAAAGGATCTAGTATAAAGGAGAATGTAAATGTCCGAATACACACCAAAGGAAAGATTAATCCGCGTAATGAATGGAGAGAAAGTCGACAGGATGCCAGCTGTCTGTGTCACACAGACCGGAACTGTAGACCAGATGGAAGCAGTAAACACATTCTGGCCAGAAGCAAACTATGATGCTGCACAGCTTGCTGCACTTGCAGAAGCTGGACACACAGTTGTCGGATTCGAAGCGATCCGTGTCCCATTCGACATCACCGCAGAAGCAGAGTTCTTCGGCTGTGAAATCAAGGATGGTACAAAGGTACAGCAGCCATCCGTCATCAAACACGTTGTAAACAGCCTGGATGACCTCAAGCCGTTCGAAGGATACGATGTCACAGACTCAAGCAAGAGAACCTCCGTCGTCCTCGAATCAATCAAGATCCTCGCTGACAAGTATGGAGAAGAGCTCCCAATCATCGGAAGTATGATCGGTCCTTTCTCACTTGCACAGCACATCACCGGCGACTCCTGGTTCATGGACATCATGACAAAGGAGGAATACGGTCTTGAGATCATGGAATTCACAACAGAATTCTCAATCAAATACGCACTCGCACAGGTCGACAATGGTGCAAGTGTATTCTCCATCATTGACCCAACCGCAAGCTACTCACTTATCGGTGCAGATTTCTACGCAAAGTTCGTAGTACCATTCCATCAGAAGCTCATTGACGCACTCCACGAGCGTGGTGTACCAGCTGTACTCCACATCTGTGGTGACACAACCGAAGGTCTTGCACTCATGGAGACCTGTGGTGTAGACGCGATCAGTATCGACCAGAACGTTAACGCAGCAACAGCTGTCAGCAAGGTAGAGAAGACACTCATCGTCGGTAACCTCGACCCTGTAAACTGCCTCTGGAACACAGACGTCGCAAACGTCAAAGCAGAATCCGAAAGAGTACTCAAGGAACTCGATGGCAAGGGACTTCTCGCACCTGGCTGTGGTATCGTAAGCCAGACCCCAACCGAGAACCTTCAGGCAATGATCGAAGCTGCAAAGAACTGGACATACTAATTGTCCAATTCTTTTTTTCTTTAATTTCTTTTTTTAATTCATTTATGATCTGAACTTCATTCTGTTCGGTTTTTATTCTACCCCGGATTTATTCTGTTTGAGTTTTTGCTCTGGTTTTATTCGGTTCAGAACTTCACCCTGAGCTTATCCAGCTTTCATTCCATTTTTATCTGCATCCTTCAAAATCAAAACGGGACCATCTTCGGCATCCAGTCGGAACTAAAGAGCTTAAATGATCAAAATCAGAGGAAAAGTGCCAACACACTGAGGATGCCAAGACCAATGCAAAAGTAAGAGAAATCAACTATTTTTGCAACCTTAAGGAAAACATCTATTGTAATAAGCCCGAAAACGAACGAGAAGAACAGAGCTACCAGAGAATAGATGTCAAGTGTAACTGCACCCATAAGACCTATACCAATCTCCGCTGCCAGGACAGCCGGGATGCTCATTAGAAAGCTCAGTTTTATGGCATCTTCCGTATCGAACTTGCGCAGGAGGAGAGCAGACATTGTGATACCGGAACGACTAATACCCGGTACTGCTGCAAATCCCTGCAGGATTCCCGTGATGAAAGAATCCGGATTACCAGGGATACTTTTTTTTGTGACGCCACGGGACGCAGTCCTCTGAAGGATACCGGTCACGATCAGCATGACACCAATAAGAGCTGTTGCTGATGCACCACTGATTTCAGAATGGTCCGTTGCGAGCAGCACCAGAGGCAAGCCGACAATACCCGTAAGCATCGTAGAAATTATGAGGAAACTTATGATGGGATCGCGTTGACCACCTGAAGAAAAGGTTTGAAAATAGCCAGGAAGCCCTGAAAGGATCGCAAACACATCCTTTTTGAAATATACCGTTGCTGCCAGCAAAGTTCCCATATGCAGCCATATGGAAATAGGAATAGCTTCAGAAAGTGTTTTCCCAAAAAAATTGATCATTACAAGGGAGGTCATACCTTCACTGCTTATGGGCAGCCATTCCGCTGTCCCCTGAACAATACCAAGAACAACGGCTTCAAAAAGGGATAGCATACGTGTATATTATGAAACATAGCTACATAAATTCGTTGGCACCCTATTGAAGCTCTCGAAGATTAAAATGTACAAGCGAGAGTAAATATATCAATGTTTCCCATTAATTTTAAATACTTCATCGTATATGAGCATAATAAATCAAAATTAAACATATACGAGAGGTAAAAAAGATGAAAGTATGCGTACCTTCTGCAAAAAATGGTGGATTGGAAGATAATGTCGGACAGCACTTTGGAATGGTTCCGGTCTATACTGTACTGGATACAGAGACAGATGAAGTTATGATCGTAGAGAATACAAGCCAGCACAACGGAGGCGTTGGACTGCCACCGGAACTACTATCGGAGGCAGGTGTCAATATAATGCTTTGCGGAGGACTTGGACAAAAGGCTGTAACCATGTTCTCAAATTTTGATATAGAGGTCTTTGTCGGAGCACAGGGAACTGTGGAAACAGCCATTTTCGACTGGAAAGCAGGCAACCTTGCAAGCCCAAACAGTGAAAACGTCTGTCAGGACCATGGACATGACCATGACCATGACCACAATCAGCATTAATTGATATCATGAAGATCGCCATAGCAAGCGGAAAAGGCGGCACCGGCAAAACTACCGTAGCGGTCAACCTTGCCCTTTCCCTCCAAGACGCTCAGCTCATTGACTGTGATGTTGAAGAGCCGAACTGCAACCTGTTCCTCAATAAGGAACTTGAGCAGCTCACAGAAGTAACATCCATGATCCCTGAAATTGTGGAAGAGAACTGCACATATTGTAAAAAATGTTCTGACTTCTGCCGTTTCAATGCAATTGCAACTCTCCCGAACAAGATCCTGACGTTCCCAACATTATGCCACAGCTGCGGAGGATGCATAATGGTCTGTCCTGAAGGAGCCATACAGGAACATGAGACCATTACAGGGATCATCAGGAAAACTTCCGCAGACGATGAGAACGGGCCTGAACTCTACGAAGGATTACTGGACATAGGGCAGACGATGGCCTCACCTGTGATCAGTGAGCTCAAGAAGAACATTGACCCGGGCAGGACCGCCATCATTGACGCACCGCCGGGCACCGCATGCCCGGTCCTGACAACACTTGAGGATGTTGACTACTGTATCCTTGTTACAGAACCCACTCCATTTGGATTGCATGACCTGAAACTGGCAGTGGAAGTAGTTCGAACACTTGAGATCCCACATGGGATCGTCATCAATCGAAGCGGTAGCGGTGATGATAGTGTTGAAGAATATTGCATGAACGAAAATATCGAGATACTGATGAAGATACCCCACGACACAAAGATCGCGCAGTTGTATTCGGAAGGGATACCATTTGTGCAGGAAATGGGACAGTGGAAAGAGAAGTTCATACATCTCTACAGCTCGATCCAGGACAGATATGGCAGGGAGATAGAAGCATGAAACAGCTTGTCATCATCAGCGGCAAAGGAGGAACAGGGAAGACCACCATCACTGCTGCGATTGCATCAATGGCAGAGAATGCCATAATTGCGGACTGTGATGTGGATGCACCGAACCTGCATCTGGTACTGAAGCCTGAGATAACAGAGGCCTCCGACTTCCACGGGATGGAAATCGCACATATCGATACTGAAAGATGTACCGGATGCAACATATGTATCGAGAATTGTAATTTCGATGCAATCTATACAGACCATTCCATAAATAGCTGCAAATGCGAAGGTTGCGGAGTCTGTGAATATGTATGCCCTGAAAATGCCATCAAAATGGTAAACAACCCATCAGGAAGTGTCTTTGATTCCATGACCAGGTATGGTCCAATGGTACATGCAGAGCTCATGATCGGAGAAGAAGCAAGCGGCAAACTGGTCACTGCAGTAAAAGAACATGCATTATCACTTGCCGGACAGAATGGATCCGACCTGATAATATGTGACGGACCGCCTGGAACCGGATGTCCCGTAATAGCAGCCATTACAGGTGCAGACCTTGCCCTCATTGTCACAGAACCAAGCCTATCCGGAATACACGACCTTGAAAGGATAATACAGGTAACTGACCACTTCGGGATACCGGCTATCGTCTGTATTAACAAATATAGCATCAATGAAGAGAACACAAAGCAGATCGAGACCTCCTGTAAGGAAAACGGCATCATCGTAGCAGGAAAGTTACCATATGACACGATCCCGAACAAAGCGATGATCGGAAAAAAGACCGTCATTGAATATGCAGACAATGAGTTCTCAAAAAATCTCAGGGAAATCTGGAAAACTGTAAGGTCAGAGCTCTGTGAAAGTCCATGATCCAAAAAAATAAATTAACTTTTAAGAGGTGAACAGGCCATGAAATGTGCATCCTGTGATACGAAAAGATGCAGGCAGGGAAAAGACTGTACTCCGGCAGAAGTACAGGCAGAATACAGGTCAGAAGACCTCGAGATGATGAAGGTAGCTTCAAAGATCGAGGCGAACTTCTACATGGAGAAGACAAGGCTTGAAGAGCTGATCCTTTTTGCAAAAGAGATGGGATATCGTAAGCTTGGAGTTGCTTTTTGTGTGGGGCTGGAAAATGAGGCTAGGACCTTTTGCAAAATACTTGAGAAGGATTTTATCGTAGAGTCAGTATGCTGCAAGATCTGTGGCGTAGACAAGGAGAAATACGGATTGGACAAGATAAGGGATGGCAGGGAAACTACCTGCAACCCCATTGCCCAGGCAATGATGCTAAACAGGGCGGAGACCGACCTTAACATCATAGTCGGACTCTGCATGGGCCATGACATAATGTTCAACAAATATTCAGAAGCACCTGTTACGACGTTCATTGTAAAGGACAGGGTACTCACACACAATCCTGCAGGAGCACTCTATTCCGGATATTACCTGAAGAACCGTTTCGGCATGGAGAAGATGTGATGAATGTCACGATCGTCTATGACAACGAAGCTAAAGAAGGACTCCAGAAAGGCTGGGGGTTCTCCTGCTTTATCGAGACCGAAGAAAAGAAAATACTGTTCGATACCGGCTGGGACGGATGTGCCTTAAAGCAAAATCTTTCAGCACTTAATATCCCTATCGAAGAGATCGACATTCTTGTACTTTCCCACCAGCACTGGGATCATATAGGCGGTGTCCCGGAAATACTGAATGTTAACAGGGATCTTGATGTCTATGTCCCTGCATCATTTTCAGAGAAACTTAAAAATGAGATGTCAGCTCTTTCAACTTTGCACGAGATCACCGAAAAATGCATGATATGCAACAACGTCTTTTCTACAGGTGAACTTGGAAATAACCCGAAGGAGCAGTCATTGATGCTGGAAACGGACAATGGGATATACGTTATTACAGGCTGTGCACACCCTGGTCTGGAAGCCATAATAGGAACAGCAGCATCCGAGGGAGATGTCTGTGGGATCATCGGGGGATTACATGATAGCCAGGAATACGACCTGCTGGAAGGACTGGAATTCATAGGTGCCGGCCACTGCACATCGAATATTGAGGCTATCAGAACAAGATTCCCGAATACTTTCGTACCTATTGCATCAGGGCACAGTTTTAATTTCTGAATTCCCTAACCAACAATAAAAGCTGCCTGAAACAGCATACCATGCAGAAGTATATCAAACAATGAGAACATATTCTTCCGGAGAAAAGGTGAGAATATGAAAATTGCTATACCCAGCACGGAAAAAGGCGGATTGGACAATGATATCGAACTCCATTTCGGAAAAGCTGCGACATACACGATCTATGACAACGAAACAGAAGAAGTTCAGGTCATAGAGAACACAAGTGTCCATGTGGGAGGAAAGGGACTTCCGCATGAACTTCTTGTAAAAGCTGGAGTGGCTATCGTCCTGTGTTCCGGGGTCGGCCAGAAGATCGTTGACCTGCTGAACAAGAATGACATCGATATCTTCGTGGGCGCTGATGGTACGGTACAGGATGCTATAGACTCCTGGAAAGCAGGGGACCTCTACCGACCGAAGAGCATAAATCTGAGCAAGGATCACGGTTTCGGGCTGACTCAGCATAGCCTTTGAGAAGATAATCAACTATTTGATTTCGATAACATCCATGAAAACGAGCCTCAAAAGTGAGCCTTTTGTACTTTTGTTAGAGATGGATCGCCTAAACATTATAAGAACATATAAAAATATTATAATTTTTTTAGGAATATGTAGCTGACGAACTATATTAAATATGTTATAGAATTGGGACTTATGCAACAATATATACTCCCTTCGAACTTCCAACGATCATGGATAATCAGGATTTGTTCTCATGCGATCTGTTACAATAATTACACTAATAATAATATTATTTTGTATAGCTAATGTTGCACTTGCTATACATTCAGACGATAATTCACCTGTAATAAATGAAACTATAATTCCGGCACCAAAATTGGCCCCGATCAATCCGGAATTCATCGAGTATATGGAAAAACTGGAAGAAAATGGGAATAGGGACGCCTACATGATATCATCCTCGCTAAACACAGACGAATCAATAAAAGAAAGATATCCTGTAAATGGCCTGATTCCATCCCCGGTTGACAATTCACATATAGACAAAAGCTATATATCCAGTGTAAATGACATTGGCTTTTTCTCAGCATCTGAGGAAACCCTGCCGGCATATTACGATCTCCGCAATGAGAACATGGTAACTCCTGTACGAGACCAGGGGAAATCAGGCAGTTGCTGGGCACATGCGGTATATGCATCTCTTGAATCATGCATGATCCCTGCCGACGGATTTTATGATCTATCCGAGAATCATATGAAGAACCTATTGTCTGAGAATTATCCCGAAGGATTTGACCGCAACTCCAATGATGGTGGAAACTGCAATATGGCACTGGCTTACCTGTCCCGCTGGACCGGGCCGGTAAATGAATCCGATGATCCCTATGATGACACATCAATTCATTCGGACACCAGCATCCCTGAAAGAAAACATGTCCAGGAAGTGATCTACCTTCCATATAGAGATAATGACACTTCAAATGATGATGATTTTTTGAAAAATGCAGTCATGGAATATGGGGCAGTATACTCTTATTTTGCTGTCAATTGGACTGGATTTGATGACAGCCATCTGACCTATTATTATGACGGGAATGATCATGTAGGAGGTCACGCTGTTGCCCTGGTAGGATGGAACGATTCCTATCCAAAAGATAATTTTAACATCACACCTCCTGGTGATGGTGCTTTTATCTGTAAGAACAGTTGGGGCACCGGTGTTGGTGATGAAGGATATTTCTACATATCGTATTATGAAGCATCATTTAACAATAATAGTGGCCAAGTGGCAGTCTTTGTAGGTGCAGAGGAAGTGGATAATTACGATAATATCTACCAATATGATCCATTGGGACATACACGTAATTTCGGGTATGAAAATGTTACTAGCAATGTTTCATGGGCTGCAAACATTTTCACAGCAGGTTCCGATGAATATCTGAATGCTGTCAGCTTCTATACAACGGATGAAATGACGGACTATGAACTATACATACATAATGATCCGGACCAAGGGCCTATTAACTCCTCCGGACATGTAGATTCTACATCCGGTATCTTTGAGTATGGAGGATACCATACGATCCGTCTAACCGAACCTGTAAAACTTGAAGAAGATCAGGATTTTTCCGTTGTAATCAAGTTCATTGATCCGGATTATGCCTATCTTGTTGCAATAGAGTCTCCAACAATTGAAGAACACAGTAGCAAAGCAACCTCCAATCCCGGTGAAGGTTACATCAGTTCAAATGGAACCTCATGGACCGACATAACAACCGATTATGAAAATACGAGCATCTGCATCAAAGCATTTAGTGATGATCCACAGGTTTCAGCGATCATACTTGATCCGGTAAATGCAACCATCTATGAAGGAGAAACTCTACAATTCAACGATGAAATACTCGACCAGTATAATTATTCAATTGATGCCAATGTTGTCTGGAGTTCTCAGAATCAGACTGTTGGTACCATTGATGCAATTTCAGGTCTGTTTACCGCACACACTGCAGGCAACACCACAATATCGGCAACCAATGGTAGTGTAACAAACTCAACGACTGTTAATGTGCTAGATAGACCTGTTTTCAGCTTAACGATGGATGAACCGCAGGAAGGTTACAATTACAGTACAGGTTCAATCTTTCTGAATGTGTCTGCAAATTTAGATGTGGATACCTGGATGTACAACGTCAATGCTACAGGCAACCATACGTTTAGTCCCAACGCCACACTATCCCTTCCCGATGGTGAACATCACTTGACAGTGTTCGCTAACGATACAATGGGTAATATGGCATCAGTGATGGCTAATTTCAGTATTGACACGATAGCGCCTACTGTAACTATCGAACTCCCTCAGAACACTGCATATGCCACAAATACTGTTAAACTAAACGTATCTGCTAATGAGGATGTGACGATCTGGATGTACAAAGTCAACGGAACAGATAATCACACATTTACTCCGAACACTACACTTAGCCTACCTGATGGAGACCACAACGTGACGGTGTTCGCCAAGGATAATGTCGGCAATGTGGGGTCTTCAATGGTTAATTTCAGTATTGATACGACAGCACCTAGAGTAACTATCGAACTTCCTCAGAACACCACATATGCCACGAAAACTGTTAACCTAAACGTATCTGCTGATGAAGATGTGACAAACTGGATGTACAACGTCAACGCTACAGGCAATCATACATTTACTCCGAACATTACACTAACGTTGTCAGAAGGTAAACACAATATCACCGTGTTCGCCAACGATACCGCAGGCAATGTGGGATCATCAATGGTTAATTTCACCATAGATCCCCCTAGCCCACGTAAAACCAGTTCATCATCCGGTGGAGGAGGTTCCGGCAACACCGGTGAAGCCTTCGAGAACATTGCACTGAAAGAAGTTCAGACCTTATATATCAACAAAGATTCCGAGGCCATTTATTACTTCGATGAGGAAGAAGACGAAATCGATTATATTGGATTCTATTCTTTGAAGAACTCGGGAAAGATATCAACAACTATCGAAGTCCTCAACGGTAGATCGACACTTGTTGCAGACAATCCACCGGGAATGGTTTATCAGCACATGAACATTTGGGTTGGCAAAGCAGGTTTTGCAACAGATAACAACATTGCAGAGCCGTTCATTGGGTTTAGGGTCAGCAAATCTTGGATTAATGAGAATGAGATTGATGAAACGACAATAACAATATACAGGAACCATGATGGAAAATGGACAAAGTTTCCTACTACAATTCTCAGTGAGGATATGGAATACATCTACTTTGAAGCCAAAACGCCAGGGTTTTCACCATTTGCTATTACAGGCTCTCCGCAACAGGTAGAAATTACAGACCAAAGTTTGGATTTGACTGATGTAACTGCGAGCAACAACACATTGGAACCAAATGCAGAAACAACATCTGAAAGCAAGTCACTTCCACTGTTGTCAAATGACATAGTGATGGCAATATTTGGATGTGCTTATCTGGTATTGAGGAAGCGAAGCTGATACTTCACTTTCCCGGAAGAGATCCACGGAAGTGCACACAACGAGCAATCGGACCAAATCCTGCAGCATTGTAACCGGTCAGCCCGCCGGAAACATTTTGGACATTACTGAAGCCTTTCTGTTGCAGATGCTTGCACCCATGCTCAAGCGATGCCCGCTTCCGCAGATGACAACGGTCTTTGCATCGCGATCAAGTTCCTTATAGGAATTCCTGAGCTTGTGTACCGAATGTTGATGGCGTTTTGTATATGCCTGCCAAGAAGGTATGAGCTAATCCACTTGTAAATATCTGCTGATCGATCAAATTTAGGACCCCACATCCTATTTGGGCCATCTATTAAGCAAATTGTTATGCCAACTGCTAAATGTTGAATACTAAATGAAATGTGATGGCAATATCGCAAAGACTTCAAAAATACTATAAGGGGTCATGAGATATATATTATTAATATAAAGTGATCGAAACCAAAATTCCCATACCACTTTGAGGGGCTGCGTTGTGTTAACATTTGATCTTGGGCTGGACCCTGTATTATACGACTTTCTGACAAAAGCTATCCTGTCTCTGTTGATAGGGATACTGATAGGCATAGAAAGGGAGCATCGCCGTAAGGATCAGGAGATCTTCGCAGGTGTGCGCACGTTTGCAATAGTATGTCTTATCGGTATGCTTGCAACCTATGTTGCGGAAGTGATGGACATCGCCATACTGCAGATCAGCACGGCACTGGTTGCAGCTTCCTGTTTTGTGCTCGTATACAGAATATACACGGCCAGCGGGAAACTTGGAATGACAAGTTCCATCGCACTGTTCTCAACTTACCTGCTTGGTGTGCTGGTAGCCACAGGACGTTATCTCTTTGCGATAATCATAGCTGTGCTCATCACTTTACTGCTAATTGAGAAAAAACCGCTTCACTCCTTTGCACAACATCTCTCAGATGACGAAATAATCAATGCGGTCCAGTTCCTTGTGGTCGCTTTCATCCTTTATCCGCTGATGCCGGAAGAGCCTGTGATGGGAGTTCTGAACCTGAAATCGGCCATACTTATCGTGGTACTGGTCATGTTCATCGGTTTTGTCAGCTACATCTCCCTCAAAAGATTCGGAACCCGTGGAGGAATATCATATTCCGGGCTTTTTGGAGGATTCATAAGCAGTGAGGCAACCACCGTTGCACTTGCAACCATGTCAAAGAACAGGTCCAGCCTGATGGATGCACTGTACATCGGGATACTGATGTCAAACGTCTCAATGATAATCAGCAACACCCTGATCGCATTGATAGTCGACCCCAGTGCAAGTACCATGCTGATGATGCTGCCTCCACAAATAGCAATGCTCATACTGACACTTGCCATCGTCATTATCCGAAGGAAAGAAAATGATGTTATGACCGAACCACTGGAGATCGGTTCACCATTTGCATTAAAACCTGCTTTCAGGTTCGGTGCGATCTTTACCATCCTGCTGGTTATCACCAGTATTTCAAGCGAATTCCTTGGTACTGCCGGGGTCTATGCATCGGCACTTGGAGGACTTGTCAGCAGTTCAGCTGTAACTGCATCCGTTGCTGCGCTGGCTTTCACAGGGAATGTATCATATACGGTAGCTGCACAGACAGCAGTGGTAGCAGGGATCATCAGCACGCTAAACAAGCTGGTCCTTATAAGGATACCCGGATCAAAGGAACTCTACTGCCGCTCAAGGAATACAATGTTACTGATAGCTATCGTGGGGATATCCACTTTATACCTGTGGAGCCGCTACGCCAATAATACCGGATTCTAAAGATAAGCGAAAGACGATATGCATTGGATGTGAACACCTTTCAAAACATCCCCTCATGAAGTGATATTAATGAATACACAGTACCGACCTTCTTTTGCCACTGAAGAACTGGTGTTCCATGGCAATGAGAGCAATTCAGAAGGAAAAGCACTCTATTTACCTGTGCATCAAAGAAAGATACTGATCGATGCTGAAAGTCAGCCTGATGAATATTTTTCATGTTATCCCAAAAAGCATATCCCCGACAACACTGAAGTGATCTACATCGGAACACTCGGTGATGTAACATGTTACTGTTTTGAAATGGAGAAAGAGCTTGTTGAAGGCAATATGCAGTACTTTGGCCTTCATGACCTATATGGTGCAATTGATGAGGAAATGCTCGGTATTGCCTCCCGGGCAGTTCAAATGGCTGATTTTTTACCGCACTCACCGATACTGCGGATTATGTGGAGGAAGTACCCACTACGTCCCGGAAGAAACGGGAATGCAATGCCATAATTGTGACCACATGGCATACCCGCGGATAAGCCCTGCTGTCATAGTGCTGATAGAGAGGGAAGATCACATTCTTATGGCGCGATCAAAGCATTTCCCGGATGGTGCCTATGGGCTTGTGGCAGGGTTTGTGGAAGCCGGGGAAACCATCGAGCATGCAGCCCACAGGGAAATAAAGGAAGAGGTCGGCGTTTTTCGTAAAGGACCTGAACTATTTTGAAGCCAGCCCTGGCCATTCCCGTCCTCGCTGATGATAGGATTTACAGCTAACTTTGCAGAAGGGAAGATCGACGTCGACGTAAATGAGATAGAGGATGCCTGCTGGTTCCATGTGGATGACATTCCGAAGCTTCCGGGAAAGAAGAGCATCTCACGGGCCCTCATAGACCATTTCATAGACAAACACGAAAGTTGTGACTGAAACAGGTGGATCTTTGGTACCCACGCAAATTTTAAATAAATCTTTGCATAATCCTCCATATGAATGATATAACAGGGTTGGAACTTTCACCAAGGAAGATCGAATACCTGAAATACCTTTTTGAAAGGAGCGACAATGTACGCACCACCGAGATCTCTAACCACATGAACGTGGACCCTTCCACGATCACCAAAGCAATCAATGAGCTTGCTTCATCAGGATATGTGAACCATGTTCCATACAGGGGTTTCAGTCTTACGGAAAAAGGAAAGGATTATGCACATTTCCTGTTGAGAAGGCACAGGATACTTAGCCTGATGCTTAATCATTACGGGCTCACTGCAGAGGAATCATGTGCAGAGGTTGAAAGGTTTGAAGGTTATGTGTCAAAAAAAGCCATAAATGCTATTTGTGATTCAATGGGACATCCGGCTTTCGGGGTTTGCGGCAGGATCGAACATGACAGCTGTAACCTTAAACATGAACACCACGAAGAAAATGAAAAATAAGCTTCATTCGCCTGCTTCCATGATCTTTTTTACCTTCTGAAGCACCAATACTGCATCTTCCCTTTTTACATCTGAGGCATTGCTCCTGCAATATTCCAGCAGAGGCTCCCGGTCTTCCAGAATTCCTTCCTCAACTGCCTTTTTGATTATACCAAGGTAACTTCTTTGAGGATAGTGGATGCTCTTTGTTATCCTGATAAGACCTTCGCAGGTCTCACTATCAATAATACCTTCATCGAGGGCTGCCCGGAAGGTCTCCCTTATGTTCACAAGCGGTGTTGAGACCTGTTCAAAGGTCTCGGGATTGGTTGTCACTGCAACCTCATCATCCGCTTCGATGATACCATCCCTGTACCAGCCATAGATCCTGCCTACACCGATCATGCCATGACTGTCAAGCTCAGAAGCACGCAACGCACCCATACTGCATCCGCCAACTACCTTGATGCCCTTTTTCATTGCACGGATTATTTCCTTGTGGGCTACTGCAGCCCTGTCAAAGAAAACACCATCGATGATGCCAATTACATCATAACCCTGACCGGCCACCTTATCGACGTCGCCTCTTGCCACAGGTGGCAGGTAAACGGCATCGAGGATAGCTTTTGAATCCTCGTGGCTGATACTCGTACCTGCAAAGATAACTGCTCTCATGGGATCACTTTCGTTTGCCGAACCTTCTTTTCCAGGGTTTCTCGGCAGATGCTGATTGTTTGCGCCCTTGTCTCACCCGATAGCCAACACGTTCACGGTCAAGTGTGTACTGCTCGAATCCGGGAACTATGACCCTTACGACCGGGACACCTACGCTCTTGCGGGAAAGATCGACCACAATGGCACTGTCCGTGATCTTGCGTAGTTCATCGAGTACAGCATCGATGTTCTCTGCAGGAGTTGACCTGGAGATATCATTCAATTGTCCGGTTGTGATGGTCACTGCCCCGTCATACCAGAAATTGTTCATTCTCTTCATACGCTCATACCCGATCTGCCTGACAAAAGATTCCCTGTCAGTGTCCTCACGGGCACCGTGAATCTGCACGACCCTTGACTGGGCAGCCTCGGTGATGGCCCTTCTTATTGCGATCTCAGGTTTCAGGTGGGAACCTGCACCCATTACAAGCAAAGCAGGATCTTTCAGGTCCAGGTCATCTGTAGCTGCTACAACAGAGGTAATACCTGTATCATGTGGAAGCAGCCATAGTTTGAGCTGTACCCCGTTTGATGCGAATTTCTTCATCAGCTCATAATTGGTACCGTCCTCTTCGGTAAGAATAATTTCCCTGCCCGGATTCCTGTTGAATTCGGCAATGCTCAGTGCATCACGCTCGATGACCTCCAGCAACCCGTGCAATATTGCTTCCTCTATGACATTTCCCGATGCAAGACCGTTGGTATTGCTTCTGAAAAGCCTTGCGGACATACCCGGGGAATCGTATGGATGATATACTGCATTTGAAGGAACATAGATCTCCTTCTCGCGTAAAAGGTCCCAGCCCTGAGTCCACTCGACCAGGCTTTCCAGAGGCAATAGTTCAGGCAGAAGAAGGCTATGCGGATCAAGAAGTTCATAGTCCTTCGCGGCATTTTCAACAGATTCAACGAACTCTTCAGCGACCACATCCTCTACAATATCAGCATTTACACCTACACGCTCTGCAAGACATCTCTCAAAGCTCTCCATCATGGCCGATATCCTTGCCTGCGACTCGGTAGAACCTTTACCGGAGTAGATAGAAATAGCACCTTCGGCAGCAGATGGCCTGATGGCAGAGAATACCGGGATGCCTATCCGATCCAGATCGGTGATACTGGCTATCCTTGTAACCCCTATCTCTTTCAGGTGGGGTTTCGTGTTACGAAGAGTTGTCTCCTCATCAAGAACTCGCTGCGTACCATCCATATACTGTAATGACCGGTCAATTGGGATATAGGACATGTTAATCGGAACTCTTTTGCAACTTATATTTCTTGCGACAAACCCGAGAAAGATGTTAGCCGAAAGGATTATATTTTATAGAGACATAATGTTATGTTTAGTCCTTTTAACAGGCTAAATATTTAAGAGCTCAATTGAAGAGACAGGAGGAAATATATGATGAGAAATGTCACGAAAATAAGTGATGAATATGGAAGACGGGAAAAAGACGGGACATACCATTCGGTTGTAAGTGGCCAGACCACTGAAAAGCTGGATGCTGAAGAACTGGAACTTTACAAGTTCATTCTCGGTGGAATGCTGGCAAAATAACGCCTGCAAAACATATTTTTAGCTATCTTGCGTAAGGAAGTGTATGTATGACATTCAGTCCGTACGCAAAGATTTCCCCGTCCTTGATGAAGTGATCTATCTGGACAATGGCGCTACAACCCAGACGCCTGTCCCGGCAGTCAATGCCATGAACGATTACTTCTTCAAATACGCAGCAAATCATGGTCGCGGAGCTCACAGGCTCGCCCGGCAAACTACCGATAATTACGAGGATGCAAGGGACAGGGTCGCAGATTTTTTGAACACCACACCTGAGAACACCGTCCTGACCAAAAATGCAAGTGAAAGTATCAACATGGTCGCCCTTGGCCTCCAATGGGAAGCAGGCGACCACGTTGTGACAACTCTTGTGGAGCATCACTCAAACCTCCTGCCCTGGATGAGATTAAGGGAAAAAGGCGTAGAGGTCACCATCGTCGGATGTGACAGAGAAGGATGTGTGGACCCGAAAGATGTTGATGCTGCAATTAATGACAGGACAAAACTCGTTTCAGTTAACCATGTATCCAATGTCCTCGGCTCGATCAGAGATGTTGAAAAAATAACACAGGTCGCACAGAAAAGCGGTGCAATGGTGCTCGTGGACGGTTCACAGTCCGCAGGACACATGCCTGTGGACGTTAAAAGGATCGGATGCGACTTCTTTGTCACACCCGGACATAAGGGAATGCTCGGTCCGCAGGGAACGGGAATACTCTGTATCAAAGATCCTGACGTCCTTGAACCGACCTACGTTGGCGGAGGCACTGTCCATGCTGTTACTACAGAAGGCTATGAGCTGGAACCATCTCCTTCAAAGTTCGAAGCAGGAACACCGAACATCCCGGGAGTTATCGGCCTTGGGCGTGCTGTTGAGTACGTACAGGAGATCGGCGTGGAAGATATCGAAAAACATGAGAAGGAACTATCCGAAGATGCTGCAAAACGTCTTGCTGAGATAGAGGGCGTGGAGGTCTACGGACCTAAGGACAGGACAGGGGTCGTCCCATTCAATGTGGAAGGCATGAACCCGCATGATGTTGCCATGATACTGGACGAGACCAGGAAGATCTGTGTTCGCAGCGGTTACCATTGTGCAATGCCGTCCGTTGACATGCTGGGAGTTGAAGGAACTGTGCGGGCATCCTTTGCATTATATAACACAGAAGAAGAAGTTGATTCATTGATAGAGGGTGTCGAGCAGATAACAATGCTCGCATGATCTTTTTTTATTTAAGCCATACAGGAGACGATCGTCTCCACAATTTTAGCTAAAAGGATCGAGAAAAAGAGAAAAGAAGGAAGAAGATAATGGAATTTATTCCATCATCAGTTTTGTGAGACTTGCTCTTGCTTCTGCGATCTCTTTCAGGGAAAGGGAGATATCAAATTCCCTTCCTTTGATATGTAAGTCATCTCCGCCAACATTACCGATGACGGAATATGGGATATCACCAAGCATTTCGACAACCTTATCTTTCTCAGATGTTACAAGGATAGCCCTTGCATGGGATTCTGAGAACAGGACATCATCAGGTCTGAGATCTTCACCGACATCTGAGATATCGATGTTTGCACCTATTTCGTTGCACATCTCAGCAAGAGCCGCGGCAAGTCCGCCGGCAGACACGTCATGAGCTGCTACGACATTTCCACTTCTGATGACATTTATGATGGACTCTACTATCGTTGGAGCATCTTCACGTACCTTTGGTGCACGACCATTGTTCCTGAGTCCTTTTATGTTGTAATATTCCGAACCGCCCAGTTCATCAAAGGTGCTTCCCACGAGGATCACAGAGCTACCCTCTCCTGCAAAGAAGGAACCAGGGACGGTCTCAATGTCATCGGTTATCCCGATAAGACCGATGGATGGTGTTGGTACGATAGCTGTGCCGTATTCACCACTCTCATTGTAGAGGGAGACATTACCTCCGACGACCGGAATGGAAAGATCCCTTGCAGCATCACCGAGACCAAGGATGGCCTGCTTGAACTGCCAGTAGATATCCGGTCTTTCGGGGTTACCGAAGTTGAGGCAATCCACAAGGGCTATACCCTGTGCACCTTTTACAGCAAGGTTCATGCTGTTCTCAACGAGGGTTCCTTTTCCACCTTCATACGGGTCAAGAAGGGTATGTCCCGGATTGCAACCACAGGACATTGCAAGACTCTTGCCGTCTGCAATGCGAAGGACCGCTGCATCTGAGCCGGGTTTGTCCACGGTACGGATCTGGACCTCATGGTCGTACTGCCTGTATATCCAGTCCTTTGATGCAATGTTATGAGATGAAAGAATGTCCAGTACTGCCTGTTTCAGGTCAGCTGGAAGTTCTGGCTTATCCCCTATGTCACGTTCCTGAGGAGCTGTTGAGGGGCGCTCAAAGGTCGGTGCACCTTCTGTGAGAAGCTTGACAGGCATATCTGCGACAACCTCGCCTTCGAACTCGACGGTGTAATAGAGACGCTCTGTAAGCTCACCGATCATGCTGGCGTGAAGGTCGTACTTCTTTGCGATGTCGAGGACCTTATCCACATTCTCAGGTGCAACTTCAAAGAGGATACGTTCCTGGGACTCGGATATCATGATCTCATAAGGGGTCATTCCGGACTCGCGAAGTATTACTTTGTCAGCTATCAGACGCATTCCAAGATCGCCTTTGGATGCCATTTCAGAGCTGGCACCTGCAAGACCTGCAGCACCAAGGTCCCTGCATGAAAGCACATGTCCGGTACCTATTGTTTCAAGTGTTGCTTCGATCAGGAGCTTTTCAGTGAAAGGATCACCGATCTGGATGCTTGGACGGTCCTCTGCTTCTGCAGCTTCTGAAAGGTCACGGGAAGCAAATGAAGCACCACCAAGACCATCGCGTCCTGTAGTGGAACCCACAAGGACCAGTTTGCTGCCTGCCTTCTGTGCACAGGCGGTTACGATGTTCTCCTCGCGGGCCAGTCCGACACAGACAACGTTAACAAGCGGATTTCCGCTGTAGGTCTCGTCAAAATATGCCTCTCCCCCGACAACAGGAACTCCGATACAGTTACCGTATCCTGCAATGCCTTCCACGATATGTTCAAAGAGATAGAGGTTCTTAGGAGTGTCCAGCGGACCGAAATAAAGAGGGTCCATCAGTGCAATTGGTCTGGCACCCATGGAAATGATATCACGCACAATACCACCGACACCTGTTGCGGAGCCGTTGTAAGGGTCCACATATGAAGGATGGTTGTGGCTTTCCATACCAATGGCAAGTACCCAGCCATCACCAAAACGGACAATTGCGGCATCATCACCGGGTCCGATGATCACACGGTCGCCAACAGTGGTAAAGGTCTTCAGCAAAGGAGCACTGGAACGGTAGGAGCAATGCTCGCTCCATAGGTTCAAAAAGCATCCCTGTTCAACAAGGTTTGGTTCTCTGCCCATCTCTTCTGTTATGATCTTCAGGTCATTTTCCGGTAACATTTGTGCGCCTCATAATATCAGGAGTATGATTTAGGCTTAAATAAACCATAGATTAGATAAAGATTTCCAAAGGTAATAGGAGTTCACAATCCATCGAACATAACCTGATCGCCGATCGAAAGATCATAACGGGAAATTGTGCCGGCGGGAAGCTCTATGATGTACTTTACCTTTTCACCGGAGTCCCCCAGGCCTACCCATGGTCGAAGATAAGTAGTCTTCACGATCCTTTTTTCATCATCCAGGAAAAGAACGTCCAGAGGGAAAGGAACAAAGAGCATGTGCAGGGAGATCTTCTTCGGGGAAGATAGCACAAAGATCATAGCATAGCTATCCGGAACAGAGCTTCTGAACATCAGGCCCTTTGCCTGACTGAACATGCTTTTGGCATATTCAACATCCGATGCAATGACATCACCATTAGATATTAATAACATTGTGAATTACATATGATATCTGGTTATTGTTTATATAAATAGTATACAGGTGAATAAATGATCGGAGGAAATACCAGAAGATGAGTTCAGAAATGTGCCCGGTTTGCGGTTTGCCATCAGAGCTATGTATATGCGAAGAAGTGGCAAAAGAGCAACAGCGAATTACAGTGAAAGTGAACAGAAGACGATACGGTAAAGAAGTTACAGTTGTGGAAGGATTCGATGCAAACGAGATCGACCTACATGAGCTATCCACATACCTTAAATCAAAGTTCGCATGTGGCGGAACTGTAAAAGGAAGTGCCGTTGAACTACAGGGCAACCATCTGACCCGTATGAAGGAAGTCCTTGTCCAGAAAGGTTTCTCTCCGGAACAAATCAAAGACTGACCAATTGATATGCACATTGTGCATCACCAACTCATTTAACTTTTCGAATACAGAACATGGTCATACAAAATTGCCATGTTTCCTTTTTTTAAATTTGAAGGTATCTGTACATACGGCTGAAATGCTCAAACTTGAACGACCTGACGAAAAGAACATATAGGACGTAAAAAGGAAGTATAATAATGAAACCTACCTGCGAGATAATGGTACAGAAAGTATTACCTGCCATACGTGCCGAGCTTGCACGTTCCATGATGGTCGATCATGGATGCACCCAACAGCAAGTCGCAGACATATTAGGCCTTTCAAGAGCAGCCGTCTCCCAGTACGTCAGTGCAAAACGAGGAGCAGAGGTTGGATTTTCAGAAGAGACCATCGAAGAGATCAGGACGTTTGCCACAAAACTTGTGAACGGATCATCTGACAAGTTATTAACCGAAGGGATGTGCAAGGTATGCAAGTTCGTACAGCGTTCAGGTTGGTTATACAAGAACGTACCCGGAGCAGAATACTGTATCCTTTGCAAAAGTGACGAGGAAGATTGAGCAAAAGCCTTTGTATAAAATGTAAGGGAAAAGGACTTTGCGGGCGACCTTTATGTCCGATCCTTGAAAAATTCAGGTCAACAGAGAATACCACAGCGGCGATCTCGACAGACGGTTCTATTTTTGGTGCATCCCCACCAGCTGTCTTTGTGGGAAGATACGGCTATCCACAAGTTACGGCCGGCCCGATGATACCACCCCAGGTGGATGCAAAAGATGCAATGATGCTTGAAGACCCCAAGCAATGGTTATCAATGGATATCCAGGATGTGATATCCGCCCGCTGCCAGCTTGTCAGGGCAAACACGACCATCAATGTGAAAGATGCGATGAAGACACACAAATTGCTGGAAAAATCACAGGAGCTGGCCCTTTCCAGATCACCGGTAGACACCGAGGCATGGTTCACTAAACCCCTTCAACAGAAACTGAAGTTTGACAGTGTCCTGACACCCATGGGACCATCAGGAGCAGTAAAGGACTTTGATATAGCAGAGAACCCGAAGGTACCGAAGAAGGTCGACTACCTGGCATATGACACCGATGCGCTTGCAAAGGATGTCGTATGCGAACTTTTCAGGAGCGACATACCTACCGAACATATCACCAGGCTGCTTTCCATCGGTCTTCTGGGGCAGCAGCGCAAACTTGTGCCCACCCGATGGGCCATCACCGCAACCGATGATATGGCAGGAAAGGACATCATCGACCACGTACGGGACATGCCACTAGTAAGTGAGATATCCGTATTCAGCGGCGGATGTTTCGGGAACTATTTTGAGATAATGCTCGTTCCAAGGGTGTTCTCCTTCGAGCTTCTGGAGATCTGGATGAAACGGTCGGTCTGGACAGGCGGATCCTCCTGGATAGGGCAGGATATGGAAGATATCAATGGAAAGAAAGGATATTCGAACCTTGCAGGAGGTTACTATGCAGCCCGCATCGCTGCCCTGGAATATCTGGAAGACGCTGGCAGGCAGGCATCGGTGTTCATGATAAGGGAGATCACACCTGAGTACTGGGCACCACTGGGTGTCTGGGTAGTGCGGGAAGCTGCCCGATATGCAATGTCATCCATTCCACGCACCTTTGAAACGATAGAGGAGGCGCTTGATGACATGGCGACGCGTGTTCGTACACCTGCACAGGAATGGAAAGCTAAGACCAAAATGCTTTCAGACGTCCGTTTCCAGAGAACACTGGACTCTTTTTTGTAAGTTTCCCGCAAGACATTAAAATGGTACGATACAATTGGGCATTATGTCTGAGAACCAAGACAATATGTCACCACAGGAACTGGCAGATTTCCTGCTTAACAAAGTACGTCTTCTGTGCAGGGAAAGTCAGCATGAGCAAGCGCTGGATGTTGTGGAACAGGCTATCGAACACGCCCCGGATCCCACAGTAGCATGGCTTATCAAAGGACAGATACTCTTCGGACTTCACCTTTTTGATGAAGCAATTGAAGCTGCCGAAGAGGCTCTGAAGCTGGGTGACGATGCAGAAGTGCTCAAACTGAAAGGCAATGTCCTTGCTACTAAAGGAGACCTTGAAAGTGCACTTGAGACCTTCAATAAGCTTGCCGAGGTCGCTACTGATGATGCTGATACATATTTCTTAAGAGGCAGCATCCTCGCGGAAATGGGAAATACGGATGAAGCACTTGCAAACTTTGAACATGCCATTGAGCTTAAGCCCGACATGGGGCATACATGGTACAACAAGGCAATGGTGCTTTTCAACTTAGAAAGATATGGTGCAGCGATCGGTGCATTGGATTCTGCAATAGACCTGATGGAAGATGCCACTGAACCGATATTCATAAAAGGAGTGGCACATCGAAGGCTCGGACAATCAAAGGATGCACTGGAATGTTTCCTTACAGCTGCCGAGATATGGGAGATGAAAGCACTCGTTACCAATAGTCCGGATGCATATCTTGATGCTCTTAATGCAGTAGAGAGTGCCATTGAGATCGATGTGACCAACGTGGACCTCTGGAGACAGAGGGGTAAGTTGCTATATAGGCTTGGACACAAAGAGGAAGCAAAGGATATACTTGCCAATGCCGCTGAACTTTGCGTACAGGAAGACAACATCACCGATGCACTGAAAACTTATGAGCTCCTGCTTGAGCTTGAGCCGGATAATGAAGAGGCCCAAAAGGCAAGGGAAGAGATCACTTCCATCGCATGAACAAAAAAATGGATATTGATACATTTATAACAGATGCAAACTTAACGGCTCGAAGACTAAGATCAGGAAGAGGATTATGATAGAATTATTTAACCCAATTGTGGTTTTATTAATACTTGCAGGTCTTTATATGGCCTGGAACATAGGTGCCAATGACCTTGCTAATGCCATGGGAACGTCTGTTGGAAGTGGAGCGCTCTCGATCAAGCAGGTCATCATCGTAGCAGCTGTCTTTGAGTTTGTCGGAGCGGTTTTCTTTGGAAAGAAGGTCACATCCACCATTGCAAAAGGAATTGTGCCTATTGATGCCATAAAGGCAATCGACCCAAACCTTGTGGCGATAGGGATGCTTGCAGCAATTCTCGCCGCAGGATTCTGGATCACATTTGCTACATTTTATAACCTACCAGTATCGACAACACATTCGATCGTAGGAGCAGTCCTTGGTTTTGGAATTGTTGCCGTATACCAGGACATTATTTTACTCTCAGACATCAACTGGGCCGTGCTTACAAAGATCGTGGGCAGCTGGCTGGTCTCCCCTATACTGGGAGCCGTATTTGCATATCTGATATTCTCTGTAATCCGGGTAACGCTATTGCAAAAAGCGGAGAACCCATATCACATCGAGAAGAAGTTCGTATTCCTGCAGATCGGAACTGCCTGTTACATTGCATTCGCACATGGTTCTAACGATGTTGCAAATGCTGTGGGACCACTTTACGCAGGCCTTAATGCACTTAACTTTGCAGAAGCAACGGTACCGATATGGGTACTTATTGTCGGTGGTATCGGAATGGTGGTCGGACTTGCAACATGGGGATACCGTGTGATCGAGACCATTGGTACAAAGATAACCGAACTTACCCCTACAAGGGGATTCTCTGCAGAATTTGCAACTGCATCCGTTGTCGTTATTCACAGCTACAGTTCCCTGCCGATCTCCACCACCCATACCCTTGTGGGTTCAGTAATAGGTGTTGGACTTGCAGGAGGTCTTGCTGCTGTTGATCTTAGTGTTATAGGAAAGATAGTGATGTCATGGATCATCACAGTGCCTATTGCAGCATTTACATCGGCACTTGTCTTCGTGGCATTATTGGGGGTTGGATTATGAAGAAAATGGAATACATACGTTCTGTACTTGACGTATTTGCAAGATCGCCTTTCAAACCACTGTACCTGCATGCATCCAAGGGAGTGGAGACCGTAAAGATACTGGACCAGGCAGTCAATGCATACTGCACTAACATGCCACTTGTGGAAGAGCTAAGCCATCAGATAGACGGTATCGAACATGAGGCTGACATCATTAAACAGACCATCCGGGCACAGCTGTCATCCTCGATCATGCTGCCTGTAAAAGCAGAGGACCTGCTCAATTTCCTTAAACCACAGGATTCCATTGCAAATGTGGCACAGGAAGCTGCTTATATGTTAACATTGAGACCCTGCGATATGCCGGATTCAATAAAGACAAACCTCTGTGAGCTATCAGCACTTACACTTGAGACAGTCGAGACATACGAGAAGCTGGTGGATTCATTAAGCGAGATCCTTGAGACGTCCTTCAGTAAACGTGAGGTCGACGAGTCTCTGGTGCTGGTACCTACTATTGAAGAAATGGAGCACAAAGTAGACCTCATAGAGAAGGACCTGCTCAAAGAGATATATTCACATGAAGAAGAGCTGGGTGCTGTGGGAGTATTCCACCTTGTAGAACTTGTGCGCACCATTGCGGATATCGCAGACAAGGCGGAGTATGCAGCCGACAGGATAAGGACAATGATCCTCAGACGGTGATCAGTGAAGATTACCGTCCTCGTTCAATACTTTTAACAATTCAATGACGGAATAAGCAGCCCGGGTCACACCCATACTGCGCCTGTCAGTGTCTGTTCCTGCAATGTACAGGTTCTTGACAGGGGAACGGATGTCAGCAAACTTACCATCGATGGTCACTGCTGCCTTTTCGGGTACAAGTACCTGGTCGTGGTTCATTTCCACGCGATCCTGAATAGAAGGAATGGCACTGTAGATGGTCTCATAAGCATTCTTTATTCCTTTTTTTACATCCTCATTCTCATCAAGGAAGAAAGCAAATCCAACAAGTTGTTTGTCCTTGGGAGCAAGAGACGCATCATAATTGCTGATGGGCATGGCCCAATATGGTGTGTCCTTGAACCAGATCTCAGAGCCCATGTAATTGAACTCATCCATGGTCCTGTCAAGACCCAGCCAGACAGTAAGGCTTTTGCTATGCACGACCCCATCCAGAAGTTCCAGATATGATGACGGCAGGTCATCCATAAGGGATGGCAAAGATGATGCAAAGCCTGTGTATACCACAAGGTCACTTTCATATATCGCGTCTGCTTCGACACCATATGCTTTCCCGTCCTTTGTAAGTATGCGTTCTACCTTGCACCCGGTCTTGATCTCCACAGATGAAGGCAGCGAATAAAGGATGGCATTCAGCAGTGATTTTAAACCCTTACGAGGATAGCCCTGGGAGATATGGACCTTGTTCTTGGCAAGCCTTCCGAGACTGGAAACATTGGTAATTCTTGAATGAAGAGATGTGTGCAAATTCGAAGGCAGCACTGACTGGAGGATCGACTCCGGGCGTGGCACCTTCTCTTCTTTTATGAATTCCTCGAACTGCTCCTGTGTTACACTGTCCCTGACAAAACTGCTGCCTGCAAGTACCCTCTGGGTAGAGGTTTCATGCATGGAGCGACCTGAAAGGAAATAGGAGATCGCATCTGCAAATTCATAGGTCTCCTTTGAGAGGTTCGCCGGCAGGGAGTCATGAACAGACTGTTTTGAGAGGTCGACACCGAACGAGGAAAGAGTCAGGGCCTTTGTGATGGACTGGGTGATAGCAAGGCGATCAAGTCTGGGGAACACATCAAAGGTCACGAAGTCACGGATGGTAGATGGGACCTTAAGGAAACGCTCCTCGGTCCTCACATAGTAATGACCATAGTTCTCAAAGACCGGCTGGTAATCAAAATAATTATCCATCAGACGCCTGAGCGGTCCTTCTGCAAGATGGGTGATAGCATGAGGACCGGTGTCCACCTGATAGCCATCTACCATATAGCTGTTGCAGTTTCCCCCCACATCATGCATCTTTTCAAGTACGAGCACTTTCTTGCCGTGCTTGGATAATGTAAGTGCGGTCAGCAGCCCGCTTGCGCCGGCTCCGACCACGATGACATCATATTTTTCCATTTACTCCTCAGAAGATCTCAGGGACAAGACGGCGTGCAACCTCTTCATATGCTTTTGAGAGGTCACCCTTATCGAACCTGAATATATCCTTATCCATGGACTTTCCGGTCTCGACATCCCAGAACCTGCAGGTGTCACATGAGATCTCATCTGCAAGTACGATCTCGCCGTCCACTCTTCCGAACTCCAGCTTGAAGTCAGGAAGCAGGAAACCTTTGCTTTCGAAGTAGCTCTTGAGGATCTCATTGATCTTCAATGCCATGCTGCGTATGTAATCGATCTCTTCGCGAGTTGCAATACCCATTACAACTGCAATGTCGTCGTTGATCATCGGATCAGCGTACTCATCGCTCTTATAATCGAACACCAGTACCGGTTCCTTGAAAACAGTACCCTCTTCTATTGGATACTTGCGTGTGATGGAACCTGCTGCGATGTTCCTTGGGATTACTTCTATGAGCACGATCTCCACTTTCTTAACGAGCATCTCTGTGTCGGATACCATGCCAAGATAGTGTGTCTTGATGCCTTCTTCCTCAAGCATCTCGAAGATCTTCTTTGAGATCTGGGCGTTGTAATAACCTTTCTTTGCTGCCTCACTCTTCTTCTTACCGTCAAAAGCGGTGAGACTGTCCCTGAACTCTGCAATGAGCTCGGAGGGGTTGTCGGTCTTGTAAATGGTCTTAGCCTTGCCTGAGTAAAGTTCTTCCGTTTTCATGAAATTCATCTCCGGATTTTAACTGCTATATAGGAATGCTGAATATAAATACATGTGCTATGTGTACTTTTTAGGACAGAAACGCAACAAAAATAAGAAAAATGATGCATAATTTTATTACCTTTTATGTCAATTACACGCTTAGGTGAAAAAAATGGAACAGGAACTTATGAGAATAGGAGTGTCTCTTCCGGACAACCTTCTGACCAAATTTGACTCGATCATCGAACGCAGAGGGTATTCATCCCGCTCCGAGGGTATCAGGGATGCTATTCGTAATTACATAAACCAGCATGAATGGATGAGCGATATAAAAGGACGCCGTGTTGGTACCATCACTCTGATCTATGATCATACAAAAAGAGGCCTTTCCAACACTATCGCAGACATTCAGCATGATTATTCAGACCTCATTAAATCCTCCGTACATATCCACCTTGACCATGACAATTGCCTTGAAGTGGTAATATTCGATGGAGAAGGAGAGGAGATCAAGGAGATGGATGAGAGGCTCATGGCATTGAAAGGTGTCAAATACGTCAAACTCAATACAGCACCTCCGGCAGAAAAGATCTGAAGGTCTTTTCACTTTTTTACTCTTTTTTAATAAAGCAATAACCTGAGAGCAAAGTTCTCAAAAACAGAGGGGATGAGAGGGGACTGGATATAGCCCCCCCGATTTGGTCATAGAAATGACGAAATGAAAGAACGTTTTTCTCGTACGACAATACCACCAATAAAGTAGCATTGGTCGTACGTTAGCCCCACTACCTGACAATGATATATTAACTTAACGAATGGTTTTAGAAAGTTGTTAGCATTATAATTCGGACATATAACCTTTGTAAATAATAAAGGGGAGAAATAACAAAATCAGAAAACAGATATAGATCAGGTGGACCACCCATTGGCCCACCGATCGGACATACCCTATGCCGCCCATACCACCAAAGTCGCACCACCACGACCTTTTGTTTTTCAGAACGTACCACTTTAATCGTGAAATCCTAACATGTTCCTTAATATATAATAATCGAATGATAGCATATTAACTTTATGAATGAATTTGTACTGTGCGTATACTCATCATTATTATTCTTAAAAGGGACCCACATCTCCCAAATAATTATAAACAAAGCAACCGTGGTAGATGTTATGCAAAGAATCCTCATAACCGGAGGCCTGGGACAGGTCGGAAGCTATCTTGTTGATCGATTCCATGAAAACAATGAAGTTATTGTAGTGGACAATCAATCATCCACCACACGGGAAGACGTGCCTGAAAATGTGGAAGTGGTAAAGATCGACATCCAGGATGATGTTTCAGATCTTGTGAAGAATTCCGATATACTGATACACACTGCTGCCCAGATCAGCGTTGCAAGATCCATGCAGGAGCCTCTTTTTGATGCACAGAACAATGTAATGGGCACACTTAACCTGCTAGAGGCAGCAAGGGATGCAGATATTGAGAGGTTCGTTTATTTCAGTTCAGCTGCAGTATACGGAGACCCCATAGAAGTGCCGATCAATGAGGAACATCCGCAGGACCCCCTCTCCCCATATGGCGCCAGCAAGCTGGCAGGTGAGAAATACTGCCTCATGTACAACAGGGCATACGGATTACCCACTGTATGCATACGACCATTCAATATATACAGTCCCAGACAGGACCCTTCCAATCCTTACTCCGGTGTGATCTCAAAGTTCATGGAGAGAGTGCGAAACAGCCAGGACCCGATCGCTTTCGGTGACGGGGAGCAGACAAGGGACTTTATCTCAGTGCATGATATTGTTGACATGGTGGAACTTGTCGTTGACAAAGAAGAAGCTGTTGGAGAAGTGTTCAATGCAGCAACCGGCAAGAGTACCACGATCAATGAACTTGCGAGCATCATTATCGAACTCTTTGGAAAGGATGTTGAGATCGAGCACAAAGAACCACTGGCAGGAGACATCAGGCACAGTGTTGCGGATATTTCAAAGGCAGAGGAACTTGGTTTTGTACCAAAGGTGGGACTTAAGCAGGGGCTTGAAGAGTTCCTTAAGATATGATAAGAGGCTGACCACGGGCATATGTACCAAAGGTCTTTTTATTTCCATGTTGCTGGCATACCAATATCTATGCCCGGATGTTCCGGAATGCAAAAACAGGGCATGGAACCATATATTATTTATGTATTGGACAGGATAAAATAGTAAAACAATTAAGGATGAGACCAATGGAAGAACTACAGATCAAAGTAGAAAAAGCACATCCGATAGATTTCGGGCGTGGAATCATAAGGCTTGATCCGAGCACTTTACTCAGCTTGCAGCTTTCGCCAGGGGATATCGTTGAGATAGAAGGCAAGAAATCAACGGCTGCAAAGGTCTGGCGTGCAGACAGACAGGACTGGGGACAGGGAATTGGTCGCATCGACGGGTTCACCCGGCAGAACGCCGGCGTGGGCATAGGGGAAAGGGCCGTTATTAAAAGGGCAGAGGTCACCCCTGCGGAGAAGGTCGTGCTTGCACCTCCCGAAGGAATTAACATGGAATTCGGGACCAACATCCAGGCCATTATCAAACATAATATTCTGAAACATCCCTTTGTTGCCGGAGATGTCATCCCTATCACAAGTTCGATGACACAGCCAACACCGGGCAATCAGGCAATACCTCTTGTTGCTATCGAGACAACGCCTGAAGAAGGAATACTGATCATTACTGAAAATACGGAGATCGAACTGCGCCAGAAACCGGCAAAGGGTTATGAGGACGCTGCCCGCGGGATCGCCTATGAGGATATCGGCGGACTTGGTGATGAGATCCAGAGGGTACGCGAGATGATCGAACTGCCTCTGAAGCACCATGAGATCTTCCAGCGTCTTAATATCGAACCTCCAAAGGGAGTCATACTGCACGGCCCGCCAGGTACCGGAAAGACGCTGATTGCAAAAGCTGTTGCCGGTGAATCAAGGGCGAACTTCCTCTATATAGCAGGACCCGAGATCATGGGAAGGTTCTACGGAGAAAGCGAGGAACGCCTGAGAAAGATATTCGAGGAAGCTGCAGAGAATGCGCCTTCAATTATATTCATAGATGAGATCGACTCCATCGCACCAAAGCGTGAGAACGTGACCGGGGAAGTGGAGCGCAGGGTCGTTGCCCAGCTGCTGACACTTATGGACGGGATGGAAGAGAGGGGACAGGTCGTAGTTATCGGTGCCACCAACCGTGTGGATTCCATTGATCCCGCACTGCGCAGACCCGGAAGGTTCGACAGGGAGATAGAGATCGGCGTGCCGGACAGTGATGACCGTCTGGAGATATTGCAGATCCATACCAGGGGAATGCCACTTTCAGAGGATGTTGACCTTGATTACCTGGCAGACCACACCCAAGGGTTCGTGGGTGCAGACCTTCTTGCAGTGGTACAGGAGGCTTCCATGCGATCCCTGAGAAGGATACTCCCGGAGATCAACCTTGAGGAAGAAAAGATACCCGATGAGGTGCTGGAGAAACTGATAGTCCGGACAGAGGACTTTGAGGGTGCCCTGACAGAGGTAGAGCCTTCCGCAATGCGAGAGGTGCTGGTAGAGGTGCCTTCTGTTAAATGGGACGATGTCGGAGGTCTTGATGAGGCAAAGCAGGAGATAGTGGAGGCTGTGGAGTGGCCTATCAAACACCCTGACAGGATAATGGAGATGGGTATCAAGGCACCAAAAGGGATTCTTCTCTATGGGCCGCCGGGAACCGGAAAGACACTTCTCGCACAGGCTGTGGCGAACGAGTCCAATGCGAACTTCATCAGTATCAAGGGACCACAGATGATCTCCAAGTTTGTGGGAGAGTCCGAGAAGGCTATCCGGGAAACTTTCAAGAAGGCAAGGCAGGTCTCACCATGTATCATTTTCTTCGATGAGATAGACTCCATTGCATCTACCCGTCTGGCTGACAGCGAGACAGGAAGAGCGTCCCAGCAGGTGGTCAACCAACTGCTGACCGAACTGGACGGACTGGAAGCCCTGAAAGAGGTAGTGGTCATTGCTGCCACCAACAGACCGGACATGCTCGATCCTGCACTGATGCGTTCAGGAAGGTTCGACAGGCTGGTGCTTGTGGGCAATTCCACCATGGAAGGTAGGGAGAGCATATTCAGGATACACGCACGCAACATCCCGCTGGACGGCGAGGTTAGCATTTCGGAGCTTGCAGCTATGACAGAGGGATATGTGGGTGCGGATATCGAGTCCGTGTGCAGGGAAGCCGTGATGCTTGCACTGCGTGAGGACTTCGAAGCAAAGCTTGTGAAGAACCGCCATTTCCTTGCAGCCATGGAAAAGGTCAAGCCTACCATCACAGAGGATATGACCATGTTCTACAACAAGATCCAGGAAAAACTCAAGGGTGGTACACACCAGCAAGAAACAAGTTCTTATATGGGATATATGTAAATAATCTGTAAATTACTTAGGGAGACGAAAGATGGCAAAAGTGTTTGCAAAGAACCTGTCCAACAAACAGGTAATGGCTACTGACGGAACTGAGCTTGGCATATTGGACAACATTATTATGAATGGAAAGACCGGAGAACTGGAAGACCTTATCATAAAGCCTGATATCGGTCTTGACACTTCCAAGTACCAGAAGGACGGTCAGTATCTCATTGTGCCTTTTGAAGCGGTAAGCGCGATCAAGGACTATATCGTGGTGGACAAGGTCCTCGCAAAGGGACTGCCATACGATCGTCAGTAAGATCCTTTCTTTTTTATTTTATTCAAGAAGGTCATTGGAAAGAGCATATTCGATGGCCTCCAGCGCACCCTCGCCAAATGAGGCTTTCGTTATCATGGATGCCGCCTGCCTGGCCTCATCATCAGCATTGCCAACAGCTATGCCAAGGCCTGCCTCGCGCATCATTTCAGCATCGTTGCAGGAATCCCCTATAGCCAGGAAATCAGAGGCCTGAATGCCCATCAATTCGGCCACGGTGTGAAGCCCTGTACCCTTGTTTATTTTCCCATCCTTGATATGAACGGCATAGCCCGTGTCGATGATCTCCACATCCATACCGTTGTCCTCAACGATCCTGCGAAGCTGCGATACGTCCATGCCCCTGCGCAGTACGACCTCGGTCTTGCGGTATGCCGCATCGAGCTTTTCAAGATCAAAATACCGGGAGAGAAGTTCATACGCCCCTTCACATTCCTCCATGCCATCGGCTATGATGGAAGGACTGTCAAAACCGGTGGAGACGACCCCACCGTTCTCTGCGATCACCATTCCGCTGATACCGATGAGCCTGGCTACAGCGTGGACGTAACAGAGAGGATTACCTGTGGACAGGATCACCGGAACCCTGAGCTCACGGAATTTCTTCGCGACCCGAAGATCCAGGGTCCTGTCACTATTGGTTATAGTTCCGTCAATATCAACGACAAGGGCTTTGAAGACCATGCATTCAGATATGACGGAAGGTTTCTTAAAGTTTCTTATGCGTCACTAAGTCCGTCCGTGGTGATGGACATGATAGCCTCACCATCCGGAAGGTTGGGTGAGTCTATCAGTTTGACGATCCTCTTGTCGCCCTTGGACTTCCTGATGTACAGCCTGAAGGTGGCCGTGTGACCCAGGATGTGACCGCCGATGGGCTTGGTAGGGTCCCCGAAGAATGCATCCGGCTTGGACATGACCTGATTGGTAACGACCACGCAGGAGTTGAAAAGATCACCGAAGCGCTGGATGTCGTGAAGATGCTTGTTAAGCTTCTGCTGCCTGTCGGCAAGCGTACCCCTGCCAATATACTCTGCCCTGAAGTGGGCCGTGAGGGAGTCAACGATCAACAGACGGACAGGCATCTCGGTGTCCTTGAGCTCGTTGGCAAGCTCGGAAGCTGAGTCCACAAGAAGTATCTGGTGATTGGAATTGTAAGCACGTGCCACGTGGATGTTCTTGAGGAACTCCTCAGGATCATACTCCACACCATGTTTCTCGGAGATCCCCTTGACCATCTGTGTGATCCTCTCGGGCCTGAAGGTGTTCTCGGTATCGATGATGACCACCGAACCGCCCAATCCACCCTGCTCCGGAGGCAGCTGCACGTTCACAGCCAGCTGATGGGCGACCTGTGTCTTACCACAGCCGAACTCGCCGTACATCTCTGTGATGGACTGGCTCTCAATGCCACCGCCCATCATCTCGTTGAACTCCTCACACCCGGTGGAGAGCTTGCCCACAAGTTTCCTGCGCTCAAGCACAAGGTCCCCGGTCTCGAACCCGCCGATGTCCGCAGCCTGCCTGGCAGCGTTGATGATCTTGGCCGCAGTGGACTCTCCTATCTCCGCACTGTTGGCAAGTTCTGCAGGGGATGCCACAGCGATAGCCTCGACCGTAGTAAAACCGGCGTCCTTAAGTTTCTGCGCCGTCGCCGGCCCTACGTGATCAAGATCTTCCAATAAAACTTCACTCATTTTGATAGCTCCTTATGGTGCACAGTTTTTCTCGTAGCGTGCACATTCGTTCTTCTTTATCTCCGCGGAGTATTTAAGGATGAGCTAAGCAGTGTGAAAGTATTGCTTTATCGCTAATTTGTCGGGACTAACCAACCAGTTATGAATTTCTTGTTTATCACGCT
This sequence comes from Methanococcoides sp. NM1, assembly GCF_900774285.1. Lineage (NCBI taxonomy): Archaea > Methanobacteriati > Methanobacteriota > Methanomicrobia > Methanosarcinales > Methanosarcinaceae > Methanococcoides > Methanococcoides sp. NM1. Next base: position 195,373 of record NZ_CAAGTW010000001.1, on the reverse strand, counting down.
TTTACTATCATGAAAATAACATATGGATCAGGATTGGTCTTGTAGATGGATGTAGAAAGTTATTGTAAAACGTTGAAGTTAATGTGACAGAGAGATCTACGAATATCAGTTAATATTATCATATAAATAGTTATTAAACAATAACGAAAGGTATATAAATAAATATTCCGATCATAACACATGGACAAAAACAAGCTCCGACAGGTTATCATTGACCAGCAGCTTTTGTTTAACAAAGCAGATGGGCTTGTTGATCGGGATATAAAAATAGAGCAATACCTGAAAGGAAATGAAATAATCATAATCTCAGGCATCAGAAGATGCGGGAAAAGTTCCCTTCTAAAACTTATTTCACAAAAATTAGACGGAGAAAAGGTATACATCAACTTTGATGACATCAGGCTTGTGGACTTCAATGTCGATAATTTTTCCGATATTGCTGATATCCTCACAGAGCTTTATGAAGACACTTCCGATATCATCTACTTCCTCGATGAGATACAGAATGTACCTCATTGGGAACGCTGGCTGAACAACCTCTACGGGCAGGGAGCAAAAGTATTTGTAACAGGCTCAAATTCCCACCTCCTAAGCTCCGAAATATCAACATATCTAACCGGTAGAAACAAGGTGATAAGGCTATTTCCGTTCTCATTTAGAGAATATCTGAGACTGGAAAGCGAAGACAAGACAGTTCCCTCGTATCAGAAACTTCCACTTTTGCCAAGCGGAGAAAAAGCATTGCTTTACAGACATTTCCTCCAATACTTCGAGAAAGGTGGATTCCCACTTGTTCTCATAAACGACGATCTTGAGCTTTCTGCTAACTATTTTGAGGATATATTGAACAAAGATATACTCAACAGGTATAGGATCAAAGAGCAAAAATCTCTGAAAGATCTCATCCTCTTCCTTTTCTCAAACGTCGGGAACGTATATTCCTACTCCACACTCAAAACCGTAAGCGGAATAAAAAGCCTGAGCACCATCAAGAACTATGTGGACTATTTCCAGAACGTTTTCCTGCTATACCAGGTGCAGAGATTTGATTATTCATTAAAGAAGCAAGCAGTTTCTTCCTCAAAGATCTATTCCATAGACAACAGTTTTCTTAAAACGGTTGCTTTCAATTTCTCAGAGAACAAAGGTTCAAGGCTTGAAAATCTTGTATTCATCCACCTTAAACGAATGGAAAAGGATGTCTATTACCATTCAGACAAAAAGGAATGTGATTTTGTAATAAAAGACCGGCTGGCAATAAGTGAAACCATACAGGTCAGCCTTGAGCTGACAGACCCGGTCACAAGAAAAAGAGAGATAAATGGCCTGATGGAAGCAATGAAACAATACAAACTCAATAAAGGACTTATACTGACCCTTGAGGAAGAAGAGGATCTAACTGTAGAGGGTCTATCAATAAAAGTAAAACCTGTCTGGAAATGGTTACTGGAAAACTGAAAGCACAGACCAGTCACCCCATATTTCCAGAGGCTGTCAAATTTGGGCTGACCCCCCCCATCCATTACAGTAAGACCCATCCAACACAAAGACTTATGTCACACAAACCCCATTTCAGAAAACAATGGGAAGAACAGCGTTAGGAGGAACTTTCGAATACCTCCACGACGGACACAGGCAACTGATAAGAAAAGCCTTCGAGATAGCCGGAGACGACATGTTGGACATCGGCCTCACATCCAACGGCATGGCCGGAGAAAAGAACCGCGACATCCCCAACTACCCCACCCGCAAGAAGAACCTCACCGATTTCATCAAAGAGCTCGGCATCCCCGAGGACCGCTACCACATCCAGATGCTCACCGACCCCTACGGAACTACCCTGGAAGACGACTACGATGCAATCGTGGTATCCCCCGAAACCTACCCCGTGGCCCTGAAGATCAACGAACTAAGAAAGGCTTCCGGCAAGCAGGAGATAAAGATCATCAGGATAGAATACGTCATGGCCGATGATGATATACCTATTTCTTCCACAAGGATCGTACACGGGGAGATCGATGTACACGGGCGTTTGAAGGGGTCACAGCGTTAATTTGAATGATAATTTTTTGACATCCGATCAAAATACTGCTTTGATCAGGGAAAAACAATACTTACTCAACTGTTAACGGCGAAAACAGGTGCAGCATACTGTATATACACATACCAAAAACCAAACCAATTGACTTAAATATTTTCATACACATTGAGAGTTTTAGGTATGAATCAAGTAAACTTTACTTTATAATCCAATGGGAAAAAAGGTAAATGGGTGTAAAATTTGAAGTATGTTGAAAAGACCTGTCCAGTTTGTAAGAATAAGTTCGTGGTAGATAAGAAAGTGGCAGACAGGGAAATGTATTGTACTCTCAGATGTTGCTCCAAGGCTATGGGAGATAATCCTGTAATTAATGCCAAACCAGTTGAGATCACTAACTGATTTCACAAATAATAACGCCAATTTCACTTAAAAACGAGATTCAGGTGGAATTTTTTTGAAAATATTACGCGTTGCAGCCGACATATATCCTGCAGTAGTAGGAGGTGTAGGCATACATGTCCATGAAATGTCAAAGGAACAAGCCAGATTAGGACATGAAGTAAATGTGTACACCGCCAAAATCGATTCAGAGCCAGATCATGAATCAATATCAGGTTACAGCATTAATCGATTTAAACCTCTAATGAATCTCTTGGGCAATTCTATTATGCCAAATATGTTCTATTATCTGTTCAAGAATAGACACAACCATGACATAATCCATGCCCATTCACATCTTTATTTCTCAACCAATCTATGTGCACTTTTAAGAAAAATGAGATCATCCCCCCTTGTAATAACGAACCATGGATTAAATTCGCAGACGGCACCGGAATGGTTTCAAAATATCTACACAGCCACCGGTGCAAGGCTGACATTTTTAGCAGCTGATAAAATAATATGTTATACCGAAACAGGAAAGAATGAACTTATCGATTTGGGCATCAATTCCCACAAAATAAAAGTGATCCATAACGGAATCGATACAGACCATTTCGTTCCTGCAAAAAAATCATGCCTTGATAAAAAACGATTGCTATGGATTGGAAGATATGCAAATGGAAAAGGTGTTGACTTTCTAGTCGATGCATTCAGCATTCTGAAGTCAAACCATCCAGAAGCATCCCTCACAATGGTTGGCAGAGGTCCAGACAAAGACAGAATAGAGAATTCCGATAAACCTATCCAACAGAAGTAAAATTTATAACCCATTGTGATAATTTTATATTATGTCCTTAACGAACTTTGCCCTTAAAGAAGAGTACAAACGTCTTGAAAATCTCGGTGACAAGCTCTCTGAAATTGAATCTCTCATCGATTGGAAACCATTTCGTCCGATTATAGCAGAGATGTATGACAACAAAACAGAATTGGGTGGCAGACCGAACCTCGATGAAATAGTCATGCTCAAGATGTTAGTATTACAACGATGGCATGGCTTATCTGATCCTGAACTCAAAAGACAGGCAACTGATAGAATTTCCTTTAGAAAATTCTTAGGCTTTCCTGCAAAGATTCCTGATAGCACTACCGTATGGGGATTTCGGGAACGGATTTCTCAAACAGGAAAAAAGGATGAAATATGGAATGAATTGCAAAGGCAACTAGATAATAAAGGATTGGAAATCAAGAAAGGTATGATTCAGGATGCAACATTCATACATGCCGATCCAGGACATGCAAACCTTGACACTCCTCGTGGAAATGATGCAAAGACCAGAAGATGTAAGGATGGTACATGGACAAAAAAGGCATCGAAATCACATTTTGGATATAAACTACATACCATTGAAGATATTGATTATGATATGATAAGGAGATTTAAGACAACTACTGCCTCACTTCATGATAGTCAGGTGGATCTTTCTGAAGAAGGAGAGGTTGTTTACAGAGATAGAGGTTACTTTGGTGCAACTTCAAAAGGATATGATGCAACTATGCAAAGGGGAGTACGAGGACATCCTATTGGTATCAGAGATAAAATGAGAAACAAAAGGATCAGCAGTAAAAGATCAAAAGGAGAAAGACCCTATGCTGTTATCAAAAATGTGTTTACATCAGGATTTGTAAGAGTGACAACGTTGGCAAGAGTAAATGTCAAAATGCTAATTACAGCACTCAGTTATAATTTCTATCAATTGAGGACAATCAGAAGAAAATCTTTAGGATGAATAGCGATAGCGATTCAAAAAAGTTGGATAGCATATAAATGGATACTAGCAAACTGCTGTAAATAGAAAAAAATGCTCAAAAATTTAGCCGAACAAATTTGCTTTGAAAAAAATCAGCAGTTAATCGCAATTCTCGATAATATTTTTACAACCAATACATTTTCATTAAATAGAATTGTTGCGATTGAATCTGCAAACAAATAAATTATTGTGGCTATACCTATATTAGCAGATACTATTACAGACGTAAGTGAATAAAATATGTCTTGAATGTTTTTCTTTTCTTTCATCGATGGTAAAAAACGGACCATCGTAAGGCTGAGACCAGCATTCGCGACATTGGAAATAATCTCAATTGTAATTATAATTTGTACCCAAAGACCATAATCATTAATTGAAAGATTTTTAGTTAAAATCGGCAATAATATAAGTCCACTTTCCCCATGAGAAGTTGTGTAACTCCAACCAGCCCTACTCTTTGTACAAAAAGTTTATAGAAATCTGACATCATAATTATTTATCCCCATGGCCTCGCAATAGAGTACAAGATGGTTGGCTGCAGCAATCTGAAGGCATCAGAATATATTATAAGCTGTCTTTGTGACCTAAGCTGCAATACATATATGAGTATGACTGCCTTTGCAAACTAATCAGTAATATATCGTTTATCTTCTATCAAATCTCACTCACCGCTGCACATCCGCAGCAACCTGCACCTCACCAGCCTTCTTCACTGCCACAGCCTCGACCTCTTCCTCTTCAGCATCCTCGACCACACCCACATGTTCAGGATTGGGATGAGCGAATGAAGGCTTTGGAACAAGCATATGGATGGTCCTTGCGATCGAGTGCAAGATAAGTCCTGTGAATGCCATGAAAGTGCCTACGATGGTCAGCATTACCATTAGCATCGTTGGGCCGAAATTGAGGCTCCCACCAAGATAGAAGGCCGCAGGGATCTCATTCCGAAATACAGACCGGTCATACCCATTACCATGCCGGGAACCGTAAAATAGTACAGGGGTTTGTTGAACTCCATGTCCCTGAGGATCTTTACGAGAACTCCTATGCCGTGTTTTACGGGGTGTTCGGTGGAGCAGTCAACGTCGTAGCGGACATCTATATCCACTTCTTTTATTCATAGGCCTGCTTTGGAGGTGTCTGTGAGCATCTCGCTTTCGATGGCGAGGTTGTCGGCTTTGAAGCGGAAGGCATCGTATGTGTGGCCTGAGAAGGCCCTGAAACCGCTCTGGGTGTCGGTGATGTGTATTCCGCTGTTGAGCTTGGTGGCCTTATCGAGCACTGTCTGGCCGACCTCCTGTATGAGGGGTATCGATCTCTTTGCCGTGCAGGTATCTGCTGCCGATCACCATGTCGGCCTGGCCTGAAAGGATAGGGGCTACAAGGCAGGGGATCTGCTGGGGGTCGTGCTGGCCGTCTGTGTCCAGGGTCACGATGACGTGTGAGTTCTTTGCAGCATCAAAGCCTGTTCGCAGTGCTGCACCTTTCCCCCTGTTCGCAGTGCTGCACCTTTCCCCCTGTTCCGGGGGTGCACGATGACCCTTGCACCGGCCATCTCTGCGATCTTCGCAGTATTGTCACTGCTGCCGTCATCGACCACTATTACCTCGTCAACGTAGTGTCTTGTAAGGAGCACCACACTCCCGATGGATACACCTTCGTTGAACGCAGGCAGAACAGCGGTTATTCCTGTCCTGCTGTAACAGCTGTAATCCTATGCATCCTGACCGGATCCACTTTCGTCGCTCATTTTATCCACCCTTGCCAAAAAACATACACCTATAAGCACTCTTGATCGAAGTGCAGAGTATGAAAACATAATATATAAAAATACTTATTCACACCGACAACACCTATATAAATATCGAGAGAGTGAAATCGACTTAATGCGAGCCGTTATTCCTGAATTGCCCGGTCATTGTATTTTACAAATACACATTCATATATAAGCAATGTCGAATAATAATTCCATGCCAGAAGAGATCATACCACAGTCGCATGAATTCAACAAATCCCCATAACCGACATGTCATACACAACAGCAGGATCTGGGCAATTATAGGATACTCATTCCCACATAAACAAATCCCATGGGATGAGATGATCGAGGCCAGTATCGAGCGCATCTACCAGTCGGCACGCATCGGTGCACTCTGCGGTGCATCATCCGTTATTTTCCATCCTGCTTACTACCTCAAGCAAAGCAGTGAGGAAGTGCTTGAAAGGGTCAGCGGGCTGCTTGGCAGGCTTGCATCACGGCTTGAGGACGAGGGCATCAACGCTGTGCTTCGCCCGGAGACCACCGGCAAACCGACGCAGTTTGGCAGCCTAGAGGAGACCCTGATGATGGCTTCAGCCATCGAGGGGATTATGCCCTGTATCGATTTCTCACACCTGCACTCACGAAGCAGCGGGGAGTACAACACACTGGAAGAGTTCCGGGACGTGCTCGTGAAAGTGGAGGAATATCTCGGGCGGGAAGGGCTTGAGGATATGCACTGCCACATTTCCGGCATTGCATATGGGGATAAGGAGGGAGAAGAACCACCTGGTGCTCCGGGAGTCTGACTTTAATTGTGCTGACCTGATGACAGCGTTTCGGGAGTTTGGTTTGAAGGGCTGGCGATATGCGAGGGTCAGGATCTGGAGGAGGATGCTTTGCTGCTGCAGGGGAGCTATCTGGAGCAATGAATTGAGAGAGGAAAAAAGTAAAAAAAGAAAAAAGAGATGCAGGATCTGCATCTCACTGTACAGTTTCACCGAAGTAATGTGCTACGATCGTAAGATCCTGAATGTTTACTTCGCCATCCTGATTTACATCCCAGCTTGGATGTGGCTTTTTAGTACCCATATTCTGAGCTACTATAGTGACGTCCAGAATGTTCACCACACCATCCTTATTTACATCCCAACGTGGGAGAATCTTGATTATAGTGAGGACGTGTTGGGATGTCACCTGATCAGTTCCATCACTTACAACTACTTCGATAGTATGAGTTCCGTCACTAGAACTATCGGTATTCCATACATAACTGGAAGTTGTGCTGACGGTAACGCCATCGATCTTCAGGAGATAATTCAATTCCTGTCCATCTGCATCGGAAGCAGTCACTCCAATATTGATCACGCTCCCTTCCTCAAAGACTACATCATTAGCAGGTGAGAATGCGGTTATTACCGGAAGGTTATTGACCAGAGGATCATTGCCTATTGCATTCACAGTAATGATGATGGCTTCTGAATCAATAAGTTCACCATCGGACACTTCGAACATTACACCATAAGTTCCTGACGGAACATCTGATGGCGTCCAGCTGAACTCGCCGGATGTGGCATCAAACGTTACACCGGTTGGAAGACCTGTGGTTGAGTAGGTGAGAGTATCACCGTCCACATCAGAAGCACTTACGATGAAGTTGAGAGTCGATCCTTCATCGATTGTCTTGCCACCGATTGGGTCCATCACAGGAGCAAGATTGCTCACAGGTTCAGTGGTTGAAAGAGTCACAGTCAGTTTCGGTTGCTGGACCTCATTGACGGAATCAGTACCATCGAAAGCAATATAGTTGTCATGCTCATCACGTGCCTTGATGAAGAAACCGGTGTTTGCATGTTCACCACTGACATAATCCTGTACCAGTTCTGTGACATCAAACTCATAATTGCCGTTGTCAGGAACATCACTACCACTAAAGGTTATTGATGCATAAGGTACGCTTCCCTGAGCTGCATCGTTCCTATCGAACCAGTCTCCACCAGTATTAACCCAGGAAGTACCAGACGTCTTCCCATTCCAGCTCACATGTTCAGGATCCCAATCTGATGCCCTATAGATCTCAACAACGGTATCCTGATTACGTGGAGCATTTTGAGGATAATACCAGGATAATGAAAGAGTTGCACTGGTTACAGTGTCTGTTTCATTGTACATGCTTACATCAAACCACATGACTTCCCTGTAACTACCTACACCATCAATATGTCCGACATCTACATAGCTGTCTCCTGTGATCGTGAGGTCAGGAGTTGATTCACGCAAACGGTTGACATACATGGTTTCGAGCATGTTTCCAGAAGAGCCTTCTGGATTTACAATAATAGATATGGTTTCGGAATCGGTAAATTCTCCATCGGCCACTTCAAAAGTGACACCATAAGTACCGGTCTGACCTACATCTGGAGTCCAGCTGAATGTTCTGGATGCAACATCAAAGGTTGCACCGATTGGCAGACCTGATGCAGAGTATGTAAGGCTGTCACCATCAGCATCAGAAGCAGTAACCATAGAGCTTAAGAGATTTCCTTCAGTAACGGTCATATCACCAATGGAGTTCAGTACAGGTGCTGTGTTACTTGGTGCTGGTGTAGGATCAGAACTTTCATACACACCTATACCTGCATCAATAATAGGTGAATTCGATCTTAGACGGTAATCATGATCTGCTCGATCAACGAACAATGGATCGACATTGAAATCGGATGCAGATGATCCGACATTGAGGTAATTAACATTTTCGTTGTTCCATACATCGTTGTTTTCCAGAATAATATCATGCCTTGAGTCAAGGTAATTATTGATACCATTCCCACTTGATGAGAATCCACTATAATAATCTGTGTTAGTGATGATATTGTTTCTGACGTATATCTGATAGCCAGTCGTATCACCCATTCCAAATCGGTTTCTGGTAACGATCCCATCACCATTGACGTCATCGATCACATTGTTTTCGATCACAACATTATGCCAGCCATTTATCTGGATCCCACCACCGTATCCACTATTTCCGATTGAATCATAGATCAAATTGTGATGGATATACAGATCACTTGCTTTGTCAAGTGCAGGTGTTCCTGTCACACGATTGCAAACTACAATACCCATTTCCCTAACCGGTCCTATTGTATTGTATGCAACGGTATAATTCTGAGATGTATACCCACCGCTAGTATAGGACAAATAAAGTCCAGATATCCCCTGGGGCTGAGATGGGTTTGTGTATAGAGTATTGTGTGTAATTACAACGTCATCCGTATTCTCGATTCGCACGCCGCAATCGCCATAGACCCATGTGAAATCATTATTATAGATATGCACATTTTGTGCAGACATAATGTAGATATCATCATGCCCAGTCCTAGTAAATGTATTATCGTGAATTTTTATATTATCATCTGATCGATCCCCTCTAATTCTGATACCATCATTTGCACCATCATAGAAGTGCATATTATATATCTCAAAATCGTATGGATCGCTGTGGTCACCACTCACGCTATTAGAATCTGCTCTGAAAAGATCAAGATAGCTCCGACCATGTATACATGGCTCACCCATCTGTGTTACTACATATGTTTGTTTGAAGAGATTCCCATCCACAGCGAAGTCGCGGAGGATGAAATTATGAGCATCTTGAACAGACGGTTCAATTAAACCTTTGAATTTTGGCCATCCACATTCATCTTTTAATTTGACAACAGTACCGGACTCGCCTTCAAGTATGGTATTACTATGAATGAAGATCGTATCGCCTATAATGTAAGTACCACTTTTTAGATGAACGGTTGTATATTCTGAATGGCTTGCTACGAAGTCCATTGCCTGGTTGATCTGAACTTCGTCTGCTGTCCCATCACAGTTATAGTCACCGCTGCCATCTGTGGCAACATATACGATCGGGGCAGTACTACCCAAAGCAGTTGGAATGGCTATTAATGAAATGAATGATAGTATTAACAAGAATTTTAGTTCCTTCATGATGACCACAGAATTTTATATTGGAATTTTATATTGTTATTAGATATAAGTGATTGGAAGTTCAGGGTCATTATTACATATAAATGTTGTGAATTATGATGGTGTCAAAAACTGTGGTCTTAATAAACCAAAGTTGTCATCCCTCGCCATCAGAGTCACCAAATAACGATTTCAATGTACACGGATATGAACATTGTGTTCACATTTTTTGTTTTTGTGAACATAATACCCAGATGTGTACCTGCCATGATCAAAAGATATCCATACATCATCGGCTAAGGTGTGGAATATTATCATTAATGCAATCTCGAAATCAGCATTTAGAAACAAATTTGAAATTGGAATAAAATGAGGCATAGTTAGGAGTTTATTAGAGTTTAGAGGTGCCGATCTACGCGATGAGATGCCCATCTGGATGAATGCTTGTGAGGTGTTTGCATTGCCGAGTTTAGGGACTGGCGTGGTTCAGATCGAAGCAATGGCTTGTGAGAAGCCTGCGGGATTGCAACTTAATAATGATGGGAGTGAAGAAATGATGATATGATGATTACGGATTGTTGTGTGAATCGACGTAGTCAATGAAGCTAGCCGAGAATATTTTGTTAGTGTTGGATCAAGAGTTAGATGTCAAGAAAATAGAAGCTTATTTTGCTTAATTTACTTTGGATGCCACATCCAGAAAAACTCTAAATATTTATCAACTGGCGGTCCCAAAACTCCACATGTCTGCGAATTTCTGCCTTATTTTTGATTCAAATGCATAAATAACTCACTTTCCACAGGTGACACTACCAGATGGCACTAGACGTCAACAAAAATAATAAAAAACCATATATACTACGGAACTTATCTTTAAATGTGGGGCGAAACAGAATGCTTAGAAAAATACCATTCCTTTTGTTGCGGCTAACGGGGATACCATTCTTCATCAGAGAGATCATCCAGAGAAAAAAAGTAACAATCGTTCTTTTTCATGACATCGATCCTGACAGAGTAGACATGCACCTAAGAGTGCTAAGATCTAAATACAATATCATCCCCCTGCAGGATTATATCACAGCAAAAGAAGCAGGAACAGTTGATGAACTGCCACCAAAATCATTGATCATAACACTGGATGATGGACATAAGAGCAACTATGAGCTCAAACCCTTGCTGGAAAGATATGCCATACCTGCCACTATCTTCCTGTGCAGCGGCATAGTAGACACAAAACGCCATTTCTGGTGGTCCCACAAGACAGGCAATGATTATAGTCGTGAGGATCTGAAAAATATTCCCAATAAAGAGAGATTGGAGATCTTGAGAGGATTTGGGTTCAAGGAAACAAAAGAGTTCGATGACAGACAGGCATTATCAAAGAATGATATCGAAGATATGAAGGCCATGGCAGACTTCCAATCCCATACTGTATTCCATCCGATCCTGCCGAACTGTACCACAGAGGAAGCATACAAGGAGATAGCACAGTCAAAGAAGGACCTTGAGGAGAAATATGGACTCAAAATATATGCATTGTCCTATCCAAATGGTGACTACTCGGATCGAGAGATCTCGATCGCTAAAAAAGAGGGCTATACATGTGGGATTACCGTTGATGCGGGATTCAATTCTCAGGATACGGATATATTCAAACTGAAACGCTTCAGTATTCGGGATGGTGCAGACATCAACGAACTATTGGTCAAAGCAAGTGGACTATGGTGGTATCTCAGAAAAAGATCCATACGATAAAATAACACTCTATCGAGCCGAATTATCCTACCGCAAAGAACATCAGAATATCTCAGAGGGGTGGACATTCATGGACCTGACCGACAAAACCAGTCTCCAAACAGTAAGCAGCAATATCGACCAAGGCACCATTGAACTTTTCAGGCAGGACTATCCAGAGAACAAAAATGTCCCTGCTAACATGTTCAGCGCAAATCCGTACCATAATAGTCGATCTGGCAATATAGACATATATAACCGCATGCGATCAGGCATAATCGATCTGACCTGTACCATTATAAATGGCACCTCTAGGAACCAGATTATTTCCAATGACGTGTCAAAAGATGTTGAATCTGCAACTCGGAAAGGATTCAGAGGAGTCTACAATATTGTTCCACCGATTCTGGATCATATTACTGGTGATAAGCGAAAACACCGCCTTGAAGATATAACATACAGGATGCAGAGGCTGAAAACAGAATGTTGCTGTGTGTGTGGACTCGTACCCATGCACCGTTGCAATTACCAGATAACAATCGGTATCGAAAGAGATGGGGCTGACAACTACGTTCAGATAAATAGCCCTGGAGCAAAAATAACGTGCCGGATACTGGACAACAATACATGGGTGATAACGAGCTATTATCAGAACTCGCAATCAGTGACACCGATGTTCAAAGAACTGCTCATTCCGGATGTTACAGAGAGATTAACATTGAATATTACTTTTGATGGAGTGAATAAAACAAATACCATCTATTGCAGCGGAAGCAGCTCTATAAGCACTCCATTTTATGCCATCAATCGAAGAAATCTGCCCTATCCTGATTTTGCCTGTGGATGGATCAAGTTTGCAAATTATGTTGTCGGAAGAGGCACTTTTATCAACACGAAAATATTTGAAATAACACAAACTGCACAAAGAAGTTTCATTACTGCGATAGGAGACAAGAAGATTACTCCATATGGAATTGACGGACCACATAATTACGAGACGGTCGATAGAGGGATTTCATATATGGAAAAGAACGACAACGAAGGAACGATCTGGTTCGATGTTAAATATCTGGATGATGAAGCATATATTGAGTACCTGCGTGATCTGGTACACAACGAATCGTGGGAGGTTGGCATACATTACAGTGAATCTTTGAACAGGATGCCACTGGAACGATCATATGAACTCATGGAAAATGAATACGAGATCATCAGCCAGATGATCGGATCCAATCCAGCAACATGGTGTTCATTACGCAATGGTGATGAACTGGCGCATGCGACATACGCATATGATAAATTCGTTATGATCTGGAGGAATGGTGATGCAGGCATTCATACTGAACACGCTGTGGGAAACCTTGAAGATAAGACCTGGAAATGGTGGGAAAAAGCATCTTGTACCGGGATGAGCTACCCTGTATTTACTCATCGAACTGACGAGGATCCAGCCATACCCTGGTCGATCAGCTATCCCAATTTTATAACAGGGGTGGACAATTACAACGCCAGGGAAATTAAGATAATACCATTTGGCAGATGGTGGGACATTAACAGCAATACAAACCAGGCAACCTTCAATGATATCGCGTCTAACGGAAGAACAACATCATTCAAAGCATTTACAAATGGTGCTTACGCACTTGCTAATGTCAATATCAGAGCCAGCAGGAACACCGAAGTTTATGATGATACCGCAGGAGAGGATGTCAAATGGGAGCAGCAACCGGACGGTTCCATAACATTCAAGGTGGAGAATAAACATCGTTATAAAATAATCACATATTAATACTGGCGTTTTTGAAGTTTGAAGAACTTAAAGCTTTTACCTTGCACCTGAATAAGACAATTATATAACTAGTCATCACATTAATAATTAATTAGGGTTCTCTTTAACATCGAGTGGGTAAACTCAGTTTACCTGCCATCAAGAATATCATGCCATCAACAAAGATACGTCCCCTGGAAGAAAATGACTTTTCAGAACTGGCAGATTTGTTGAGAGAGGGGTTACGGACCCCACCTGAGATTTGGCAACGTCGTTTCGATATGTGGTGGATTAACAATCCCTGGATGGATCGATCCATCCCGTATGGCTGGGTCATTGAAGACGAGAAATCGGAAATTGTTGGTTTTCTGGGGAATATCCCTGTAAAATATCAGATAAAAGGGATAAATGATATCGCTGCAGCCGGTACATCACTATATGTGCGACCTTCAGTACGGGGAGTTACCAGCCTTCAGCTGATACTGGCATTTGACAGACAGAAAAATATTAAACTCCTGCTCCACACCACGCCAAATAAGATCGCGACAAAAATATACTCCAAATTTGGTTCTTCTGATCTCGACGTCCCGTTTAAGAATCTAGAATACTGGTATATTCGAGATTATGGAAAAATGTGTGATTTTTATGTGCAAAAGAACATCACATCCCACAGGCTGCTGCCTTTAATAGAAGCTTCATTGGTCCCCATAAAGTTGATCTCACCTTTTGTTCGATGGTTCAAGGATAAAAGAACATTTAAATTACAACCGGATCATTACAAATGTTCCCTATGCACAGATTGTGATGATTCGTTCACAGAATTGTGGGAAAACAACAGAAAAGAAAATGCAACAACACTGTGTCGAGATGCAGAGACACTGAAATGGTTATACTTCTCGAAAGCTGTCGCTGAGAAACGGCATTTGATCAAGTGTATCGATACCCGAAATGATGAACTGGTTGGATATTTCGTATTTGATATTGAATGTTCTGAAACAGACATTAAGACCATGCAGCTGAAAGATGCATACGTACCACAGCTCGAAGAAGAGATCATTCTATCATTAATTGCGTTCTCAATTGATCTGGCAAAAAGACATAATGCTGCTGCGTTGGCATTCTGGCCGATCGATCAGAAAATGAATGAAATACTGAAAAAACGAATAAAGATTAAAAGAAAGCACAAACGTGCATATATGTACAAATTTGTTAATGAGGATGATGAATCGAATTTGGAGGGACATGAGGATCACGAATTTATCCCTTCGTCCATTGATCCCGATAGAGGAGTACTATAAGAAATTGGCATGGAAGTTAAAAGTTTAAAGATCATACACTATTTTTTAGGAACATTGACAAAAGCTCAGACTGGGACATCGAACATCATTGTTATATGAGAACTTTCAAGAGAAGGAATTTATCTAGTATATCCCATGACATTTTTACTAAATTTTTATTGTTTACACTTGTTTGGGCATACAGTTGATCATTATTCAGGAATATATCGATACAATCATCCAGGTGCAGATCATCCATCTCAGCCAGACCCTCTGCCTGGAGGTCGTTATCGGTCACATCGAAACCGAAGTAAAGGTATTATCATCATACAGTGCATTTACCGCTGCCGTATTATCCTCAGAAACCCCCTTCCAGTGGACCCTTGCAGGGTGACACCTGTTATGCCCTGCCACTCGGTCAGATCACTACCGACCTGACTGTACTGCGTACTATGTCCAGTGTAACTACGACTGCATCACCTGCAGAGTTTGTGCGATCAGAACCTGTGGATGTCGCAGGATGTCTTAAGATACAAATGCGCTCTTGGATGCTTCGGCAGTGTTGCCATAGGCACCAATGTTATTCCGGCCACCATTTGGCGTAGGTTCATTACTGTAGTCCGACCCGGGGTATCCGGCATCGATGAGCGGACTTGTTATGGGATCGATTACCCATCTACTGCCAGACCAGCGTCCTGCTTCACTCTTTAGATGGTAATCATGATCTGCTTGATCAGCATACAGTGGATCGACATTGAGATCGGATGCATGTGAACCGACATTGTGGTAATTGCCATTTTCGTTGTTCCATATATTATTGTTTTCCAGGATCAGATCATGCCTTGAGTCAAGATAATTATTGATACCATGCCCACTTGATGAGAATCCACTATAATGATCTGTGTTAGTGATGATATTGTTTCTGATGTATATCTTGTAGCCAGTCGTGTCACCCATTCCAAATCGGTTTCTGGTAACGATCCCATCACCATTAACGCCATCGATCACATTGTTTTCGATCACAGTATTATGCCAGCCATTTATCTGGATCCCACCACCGTATCCACGATTTCCGATTGAATCATAGATCAAATTGTGATGGATATACAGATCTTGGGCTTTGTCAAGGCCAGGTGTTCCTGTCACACGATTGCAAACTACAATACCCATTTCTCTAACCGGTCCTATTGTATTGTACGCAACAGTATAATTGTGACATGTGAAATCACTGCAAGTAAGGGATAAATAAATTCCAGACAGTCCCTGAGGCTCAGACGGTTTTGTGTATAGAGTATTGTTTGTGATGACAACGTCATCCGTGTTCTCGATCCGCACGCCGCAATCGCCATAGACCCATGTGAAATCATTATTATATATGCGTACATTCTTTGCGGACATAATGTAGATATCATCATGCCCTGTCCTAGAGAACGTATTATCGTGAATTTTCATATCAGCATCTGATCGGTCACCTCTAATTCTGATACCATCATTTGCACCATCATAAAAGTACATATTATAGATCTCAAAATCGTATGAACCGTTGTCACTGTCTGCTCTGAAAAGATCGTGATAGCCTCGGCCATGTATGGATGGTTCACCCATCTTGGATAGTATGTATGTTTGGTTGTCAAGGTTGCCATTCACCTCAAAACCACGAATTACAAAATTATGAGCATCGTTGGGAGATGGTTCGATCAAACCTTTGTTTTTCGCCCATCCACATTCATCTTTTAATTTGACAACAGCACCTGACTCACCTTCAAGTATTGTATTACTATGAATGAAAACCGTATCGCCTATAATGTAAGTACCACTTTTTAGATGAACAGTTGTATATTCAGAATGGCTTGCTACGAAGTCCATTGCATGGTTGATTTGAACTTGGTCATCTGTACCATCACAATTATAGTCACCGCTGCCATCTGTAGCAACATATACTATTGGTGCAGCCGGTGAACTACGTAAAGTAGTTGTGATGCCCAGTAACAGAACCAATATTAGTATACTACACAATATTGTTATAGTTGTATTTCTCATTACTATCATCTTGCTACAATAACATTGAAATATAACTCAAGACTTTGTAGATCCATAATTTACTTCTTTGATTGAACTATTGGTTTTCATAGCAAATTCATAACTTGTTCTTAATAGTCTTTAATGTACCATATAATTGATCCCTCAGTGTAGGATCCTTATACATAACTACCAGATAATAAGCAAACGTAACTGCGAATGCAACAATGAAGATGACATATATTGACAAAGAAAGGTACTTCACCACAATTAAAGGAAGAGAAATTGCAAATGCTATTGCCAGGTATTCTATTAGAAATTTAATTTCTTCGATGCATCGAACATCAGACATTCTTAATATATAGAGATCAGCAGTTCCCCACAACAGCACCGCAGTAGCCGAAAGTAAAGTAAGTGCTATCATTGGGTCTCCATAGGTACCTCCAATATAGAGCACAGCAAAAATCGAAATAACAAAGACAAAATTAAAACACAATGCTACATTTTGTTTTTCAAGTATATTGAAAACAGATGATACAGGGGCGTATATAAATCGCAAAAAAATCCACGGTGCCATTATCTTGGCATAGATCCCGGCAGTATACCAGCTTGATCCCAAAAAAAAGCTGAACATATCTTCACCGATGATTATGAATACCATCATCGGAAATACGCCAATCGATATCAATCTCCTGTGAACAAACGTTAGCATATTCTTTAGATCCCCAGTAATGTTTTTCACTTCACTGGCCTTCTGGAAAAATACCTGACTGGTGGCACCTCCTATCAGTGTTAGAGGTAGAACTAACAATTGATTTGCCATTGAATAGTACCCAACTACGGTAGAACTAAAAAAATATACGAGCATGAACGGCGTTAATTGAAGGGCGATTCTATTTGTAAGTTGAGACCACATCGAAAATATTGGAAATCGTTTATACCTGATCGCTAACCTCCGTATGTTTTTAAGAGAAATATTATTGAAAAGATATATATCTGATCTCATTTTTATTAACATAAGGAGGTCTGCCAGCAAATAACCGAACAAATAACCAGAGATCAATCCGATCGGTGATGTTCTGGCTATCCCAATCCCAATTTGAGTGAGCCTGGATGATAATGAATTAACGACCCTTGCTGTTGCAACAGCTCCATACCTGACCCTCCGGGATGTCCAAAAATTCAACACAAAAAAAAGGGCATTTAAGAATACAACAAGAGGCACGAATATAAGGTAATCAGAAAGTTGGTGGGCATTCAGAAGACTGCCGATCTGCTCCGGGATAAAGACAAATATAGAACCGATAATAATAGATGCGAATGTTAGAAGAATTATGCAAAGTACAACAATATTGGCAGAATCTTCATCATTTTCGGGGAGCATAATAGAAAGCTCATAAGAAAAACAAGTGAATATTGTAATAATAGTTGAGATCGATAGAAAAAGTTGAAAGACCCCAAAATCAGCCGGAGAGTATATCCTGGCAATGACTGGATATAGCATAATCCCCAATACCTGCGCCAGCAAACTCCCAGATACCAATTTTGAGACGTTGTTGATGAAACTTGACATTATAATATCTCGCTTTTGCATATCCATGATAGATGGTCAAAACAATACTGTTTTTGTAAGAATATCTCACAGCTTGATGCTGGACAGGGGGTCAAGTGAGATAAAACTCCACTACAGTCATAGTTGAATAGGTTCTGGCTATTGATTCACATCGTTAGCGAAATTTATGGAGTCTGAGATTACGGTTTTTATGATTCAGCATCAGAGGTCAGCATATATTTAAAAGCTTACCTGAATATAACCTTTTTTATACGTATGAGTCTACAAGGCAAACACCGTTCATTTTTATCATCTCGAAGTCATACATGGGATTTTTTCGTACTTGAGTGCATCCTTCCACCACTCAGAGGCATCTTGATTACTGCTACATGGCTTTCTGAGTCCGCAGCCAGATATTTTCGATAAATTTACTGGCTGGCGATCTTTGCCAAATCCATTGCAAATGGACGCCTTATTGGCAATACACTTGTGTCCGTCTTTTTATGCTTTGCAGTGTTGCGATCACTATGGGAAGTGTAAAAAAACGCGTATATTTCAGGCATAAGGTGTTTGTCTTTTCAACTGTTTAAAGACAGCGTGTGAGCCGCACCATGGAGTTTTTCTGCCCTGTTTTTGGACAGGGGTTGGAGGGCTTCTATTCTGAAAGCGTGCTTGATCATTTTCTAATATGGTAAGGAATTACTATGTTCCGCTCCTCCAGAATTTTACCTCTAAATTTATTGGATTTATCCGAGTTTACTAATAGAGATCATCAAATTAGCTTTTCGCTTTAAAAGCGTAACTCTTTTTTCAAGACTACTGGCACCACTCTGAGCATAGCTTATGCATTACATTTATATGGTAGAAAATGTACCAGTCCATGAAATATTATTGTGATGTTTCGGGCGGAATCTGTACCAAAGATTCAATTGCTAACTATCTGAACACAGATAACGTATCAATATGCCAATTTTTGTATTTCTTAGATATCGATGACATTGCTTCTTATGTTGAAAGTAGCTATTATGCCGATAAGGACTGGCACTTTAGTTATAAGATTTCGTCAATGATAAAGCTCATCGTTGTAAAATGTTTTAGGAACCTCTCATTTGAGAAAACAATATCTACACTAACAAAAGAAGAAGCGCAGCTTCTGTCTTTTGAAGACAATAACGGCATTATGAATCTTCCATCCCCTGCAACACTTCATCATTTTGTAAAATATAGGCTTGGAGAAACTGGACTCGATGAAGTAATGTTCAAAATTGGAAAGAATATCTCAAAAATACAAAGATAAGAGATGCAAAAACAGATTCAACTCCACTTGAAGCATCAAGATATGACAAGTATGCGGATTACAATCCGCATTATAATTGTAAGATGGACAAAGCTCACATCACCATGATTGGAACACTTCCAATCTACATGACACATACAAAAGGTGCTTCTCATGATTCTCCTGAATTGAAGAAACATATTGATACAATGGTAAAAATGAAGGTTGATATTGACACTTATGCATTAGATGGAGGTTATGATTCATTCAGAAATCATGCAGATATCTGGTATAAGTTGAATGCAAAACCAGTGATTGCATACTCTTCTGATTCTAAAGTTCAATATGAAGGGACGATGGAACGAATTAATCACTGGGTTAATAAAATGTGGAAACTTGGTGGATCAATTCATATGAAATATGAAGATAAACTTCATTTCCTCTATGAAAATGGAAGAAAAAAACAGGCAGGGATGCACTTGCGAAACAAGAACATCGAAGATGATAGATTCGATGAAGATTATTCACATAGGGTGAATGTGAACGAGTACACAATCATATTAAGTGGACTGTAAAGTTCGATATCAGAGGAATGAAAAATAGCAGTAAGAAACTCTATTCAATTATGAATTTCGTTGCATATCAATTGCTTGTAGCTACAAATTTGCAAAATGGAGTTAAAGAAACGAATTCATTTGCAAATTATGTGTGAGGTGAATGTCATCAAATTAGAATTGGGGGATTTATGAGCTAATTTGATATTCTCTAATAGTACACATATGTAATAAAAAAGTTATAAATACGTACAGTCCAATAATTATAACATAAGAAAGCTGATCCCATGGAACAAAAAAAAGGCATAATCATATTGATGAGTGCGAAATTTTCATTCAGCGTAGTTCAATCTTCAAGAGCACTATACATATTCAAGAAACTGAAAGAGCAGTTTCCAGACACATATATAATTATGCAAAAAAATGAGGAAGAAAAGATTGGATTGGAAAACTTAATCCAAGTTAAACCCATAATACCAATATCAGGAAAATTTCGACTTTTGAAGGGGATGGCATTTAAACTTCAAATGACTCTTCTTTCACTATGGTATATCGTTTCAAAAAGAGTTGATTATGTAATTCTTAGAGGATATGATACCATCTTGCTGTACCCTTTTCTAAAGATCCTTAACATCAAAATATATATGGATTATCATGGGATATATAAACATGAATTAAATCAGCAAAATCGACGTTTAAGAGCTTTCTTTGTTGGCCATATTGAAAGACTGTCACTATATTTGGCAGACAGGATCATTGTGGTAAGTGGTGGGGTTATAACCCAGATACAAGAATACAAAGATAAATGTATATACATGCCCAATGGGATTGACATACATAAAATAAATGACACTGATCATGCATGTTCAATAAAATTACCCGGCAATAAAAAGATAATTGGATTTATTGGCAATTGGGAACAATTTATGAAAGTAGAAGATGTGTGTGAATGTCTGAAATATGCAAATAATTGTATAGGAGTGATTATTGGGAGGGGATATAAAGCCGACCACATCATGAACAAATATCGTGACACTGAGAACATCATTTTTACCGGGAGACTTCAGCAGGAAGATGTTTATTCATTACTACACAAATTTGATATTTGCATACTACCGTATGATAAAGATGACAAGCATTCTCTTTATCCAGATTATTTCTCTTCAAGAAAAGCAAAAGAATACATTGCAGCCGGGAAACCGGTCATAGTGTCAGACGTCGAGGGACGGGAGTCCTGGTTGATCGAGAATCAAAACTGTCTATTATACGAGTCTGGTAATCCAAAAGACCTGGCTGAAAAGATCGATATACTCCTGAATAAGGAAGAACTATATGACAAAATGTGCACAAACAACAGAGATCTCTCCAAAAATTTCATGTGGGATACTATTATTGACCAATCTGGACTAATAAGGGATATTCAGGCATAAAATAAAATCAGTTTAGAAGGTAAATATGAAATCATATCTTTCCAGATTTATAACAAAAGATAATAAGTTACTCTCTTTTGCACTTGCATTACCTGTATTGATAGTTCTGGCGGTGGTAAGTGGATTTTTGTTAGCTTTTGCCATAGATCGGCCTGATTATGCAATAAGAGGTCTGTCAACAGGACTCCCAGCCATTTTAGCATCATTCATTTTAGTAATGATCTACCATAAAGAAGATATCGAGTTAACTTCTTCGTCAAATACATTAGAGATCAATCAAAGAACTTTGATGGTGCTTTTTGGGATATTATTAAATGTATCTATATTGATATTATTGTTGATTCCATTTAGACCATGGTATTATTTTGTGCTAATTTTGATGTTGTATTCCCTAATATTTACACAGATCTTCTCAAGAGATGCAAATGCATTGATGATATTGTCTGAAATAATACTCCTTATGTTCTGTGTTATTTGTGGGATGATATTAAAGTATCCACTATATTTCGGATGGACTGATATTTTACCGCACTTATTTATGGCTAAGATAACATATCTATCCGGGCACACAATTCCACTGGATTACTCTTTAGCATATGCGAACTTCCCATTATACCATATACTGATCGCTGAAAGTTCTTATTTATTGGGTTTAGATCTCAAAACCACTCTTTTCTTGATAGCAACTCCCATTTATGTGATGCTAATTGTTTTTATTTATAAATTTTTTAAGTTAACCACACGCAATTCACAAATGTCGCTCCTTACATGTTTAATATACTCAGTAACTTCTGTGGTAATACTCTATGGCGCATATGTAATAACCAGAACTGTAGCACATGCAGGATTTCTCATAATGATATATCTAATTTATAAAGGTTACAGTGAAAAAAATGAAGCTGTTTACAGGTATCTCGCAGTCGTTTTATGTATATTCATCATACTTGTACATCAGGTTTCAATAATTCAAATGGTTATATTGATGCTTCTTCTATTTGTCTGCGAGCGAATTGCAGGTAATAAAAAATATTTAAGCACCAATTTTTTGTTATTGGTCAATGTCACATTTATTGGATACTGGTTTTATGGTGCCTATTTATTTACTCGAAGTTTGTTGCAATCGCATATAAGGCCAGAGCATTTCGAAACCCCGGTGGTGAAAGCTAGTGTTCAATCTGGTAACGAATGGTCATTCTTAGTTAACCACATTGACTCTTCGATCTTTTTATTTTTTGCTCTGATCGGTATCGGATATGTACTATGGAATGAAAATAGGAAATATGCTCGTGTATTTAGTTTATTTGCTTTATCCACACTCGTTCTATACACGCCAAACCCTATCCAATTGTTATGGCAATCTATGGTTTTGTTCAGGTTTGATAGATTTATGCTGATGCTTGCTCCCTTTATGTCGTTCGTGATGAGCGCGGGAATTTTTGCTTTTTTATATTATTTAATGTCTAAAAGTATCAAAATACGTTCTGCTTTTATGATAGTATTGGTTTTATTTAGCATATTTTCATTTTATTCCATAATATCAAATGCAAATGATTCTAATTATTTTGGATCGACCACAAATCGCAAGTATTTCATTGAGGAAGAATTGATAGGATATAACCATGTTTCCGGTCATGTTCCGTTTGGATCTACCCTACATTCAGATTATGAGACATCTAGATATTTTACACAACGAGAATTTAGAGAGTCAGATGCGCTGGAGCTTCCTTATTATAGGAGTTATATGATAAGCGCCTCCGAGGGTATCCCGGATTATGAAGGCTACATACTGATAAGAGAAAAGCAATTTTTAGATACAAAGCTGGTATTTGAAGGAGAGGATTATTTACCAACATCTGAAAATCAAATTCAACTGTACACTTACCTGCACAGGAACAACAAGATCTACTCAAATACTGCTGTGGATCTATACCATAATTCCTAAACTTGTGCCAAAGCTATTCGAATTTCCCCCATTGATGTGCTTTGGAAAAGAATTGGTTACTTAGCATAACACTTTTTTATACACTTCCAGGTTTTTCTTCATAATATTTTCCCATGTAAATTTCCTGGAATACAGCTTTATCTTGTCGTAGTCCCATACAATGCTTATTCCTGACAGGATCATTTCTGCCAGATCGTCGGGCTTTTCAGGCTCTATTAACAAACCATAATCTTCAGACATTATTATATCTGGAATTCCCCCCACTGTTGTTCCTATAAATGGTTTTCCACATCCCAAGCATTCGAACATGACTGTAGGATTTCCTTCATTCAAACTTGGTAACACAAAAACATCACAGGCATTCATCCAGAGCGGGATCTCATCATGTGGCTTTCCTCCAGCAAGTTTAACGTATTCCTCCAATCCCAGATCCCTGATCTGTTTGTCAAGTTTAGTTTCCAACTCTCCGGTACCAACTATAATGCAAAGAACGTCTTCCCTATGCTTTACAACCTGTACCATGGCATCAATTAGATCAATGTGACTTTTCACTTCCACCAGGTTCCCTACACTCAGAATGATCTTTTTATCAATGGGTAAATTCAGGATCTTTCTACATTCTTCAGGATCTCTGGGGTAGAATAGATCATTTCTAAATCCGTTTGGAATAATCTTGACTGGAGTACTCACATCTAGTTTTTTTATACACTCCAGATTGCTGTTACTTACGGTTACGATATAGTCTGCCGAATTGAGAACGTATTCGATATTATTTTTCCATTGATCGTCCTTAAAAGGAAGTTTGTAAATGTCATATCCATGCGCAGTAACTACAAACGGTACACCGTATTTTTCTTTTAATTTCGCACCTACATATCCAGCCGACCAGGTGAAATGCGAATGGACCAGATCAAATTTGATGCCGTTCCTCATTATTGCCTTATCCACAACTCTAAAATGTTTTTCTCCCAGTTTTTTGTACTGTGAATCCAATGGTGCATAAATGATTGGCGTGGGAAGTACATTAACATTTGATGGCTTATTCGAGAGGTTGATCTTATAATCTAACTTAAATCGATTTAATGCAGGAATTGGAATATATTTAGAGATCTCTGCAATTGGATTGGATCTGACAAATACATTTATGCTTCTAAAGTATTTTGAAAGTTGATCAGTGGAATCCTTTTGGAAACTGCTGTAAGAATGACATACGACCAACAATTTTTTTTGTTGCATTTGCAATTATACCACTCGTCCATTGCATGATCTTCATCATTAATATCAGATTCAAAACATAACTCTTTTTACAATATATTTCGAATAAGAACCTGGGAGATTAACTATTTTTGTAATGCCAAATAAGATTGTTCAATAGTAAACCATTTGTATTCATTCAGCTATTTTCGTGAATGTTCTTTATTTTAGTGACAAAATCAAATTTCTGAAGAGATTCAGCATTTCTCATAAATCCCATACAAATATGTCAACCTCTGAACTCCATATTATCGGAATAATTCTCTATATACCTGACCATAAATTTAGTTACATCAATTTTGTCGCGCAATAATTTTTCACGCTTCTTATTCCACTCCTCTTTGATGCTTGGATCCTGGATCAATTCAACTGCTTTATTCAGGGCTTTGTTAGAATCATTATAATTGAAAAGCAATCCATATTTCTCTTCAAGCTCAGTAAAATTACCCATCGTTCCAGCAAGGGATGAAACATAAATAGAAGGAATCCCCAGTATTGCACTTTCAACAGCAGTGGTTCCTCCATCTCCTACATACAAACTTGCATAATATAAGAGATCATGCAGTTTTTCTGGAGAAACTTTAATACGATTTTTTTTTAGTGCATCATCCAGCTCGCCTTCAGAAGTGATCAACACCCGACCATATTTTTCAAGTTTCTTCACAAATTCCATCTTATTTTGTATCCCATGATGACCGACATCATGACTTGCACCCCATGAGACAAAGCGTAAAATTATGAACGGATCACCCTTATTAAGTCCAAATTCATTTAGAACATCAGGGTCTGGTGTGAAATAATTAGGATGTAAGTATGCAAGCTCATGGTAGCCATTGTAACGTATTTGTTTTTTACCAATGTCTCTTTTAAAACATGAAGGAGTACAAACCACATCTGTAAAAGGATATGTAATTTTCTGAGCTAGTGCAGCATGTTCAGTATCGTTAAAAATAATAGAACTTTTTCTAAGCAAACGTGCAACATGAGCAACAGTCGGATTAAGAATCCCCATCAAAATATCGGGATTGAAATTCTTTGCAATTCGAAACAGTTTGTAGTCCCTAATGATAAATTCTTTGAACAGGTCGCCTTTACTATGGCCCATGGAACTTAGAACAATATGTTCAATACCATAAGCCTTTAAAAGAGCAAGTGTCACCTCTTTATCCCGTGCAGTAACCAATATATGATGCCCTTTTTGCTCAAGACACCTTATAGTATTTTTAAAAAAATGAACGTGAGCTGGATGTCCCATATCTATTAGAATTTTCATTTATTAACCTTTTAGCTTACATATTGATTATAATTTTATAATTGTATATTGATAGATGGAATGCCACAAAACAAAACCCCTTTAAAGCCACAATACGTGTACATTCTACAATGTTCATTCTCGGTCATCTCGGAGTCACACTCGGTATTTTCTTCATACTTGAGCACATTCTCCCACCACTCAAAGGCCGTCTTGACTACCGCTACATAGCCTTCGGAGCTCTTCTGCCAGACATTCTCGATAAGCTGATCGGCAGGGTGATCTTTGCCGAGACCATTGGAAATGGTCGTATTATTGGTCATACACTTGCGTTCTGTCTTGTTATCACTTTGCTGAGTTATTATCGCTACAGGTTGAGCAAAGATACGCATATATTCCAGATAACCGGTGCTTGTTTTTTTCATCTGCTTGAAGACCGCATGTGGACCGCACCTGAAACTCTTTTCTGGCCTGCACTTGGATGGGACTTCCCGGTGTGCCCCTATCCCGATAGCGTAATTGATTATTTCCTTAATATGATTATGAATTCCTATGTTCCATCTCTCTCCCTTGAGTTCATCGCCGAATCTATTGGAGGGTGTATCATAGTAGTGCTTGTAGTTGCAAAATACCTCAGGCATAGGTAAACTCATTTGGTCTCACCCTCTGCAAACCGTGAACCTGCGCCCCGCATGTCCTTGTCAGACTCCTGCATGTCGAACAGCATGGCGAACAGCAGGAACTGGGTACCTGATACAAGTATCAAAGCGTCCAGTAGTGGCAAGTTCGTAGATACTGACCACTGCATCAGCATGGCTATGAGTATTGCCATACCGAACAGCACACCTGCAGGAAGGAGGACCATGGAGAGGATGTAGAACAAGACGAGCGGATGGAAGCTGAGTATCATGTACTTCATCTTCAGCCTCCAGAGGAACTTCTTGAACAGCATGATCGACACCTTGCTCATGTACGGACCGTACTTGATCGTTGACTTCTCCTGTCCGTATCTGGCAGGCATGACCACGTCAAGGGTTCTGAAACCAAAGGTGTTCAACCTCACAAGCATGTGGTTGCAGTAACCGTAGTACGTGTAGATCTCATCCAGACCTATCTCTGCCAGTGCTTCCTTTGAGATAGCGGTATAGCCGTTCTGGGGATCCATGATATTCCAGTACCCGCTTCCAATCTTCGTGATGAACGTGAGCATCGAGTTACCTAACAGGCGCAATCCGCTCATGTCTTCACGGAACTCCGTACTGAACAGGCGGTTGCCTTTGGTATAATCTGCCCTGCCCTCGATTATGGGCATCAACAGCTTTGGCAGCTGGGCAGGGTTCATCTGATTATCCCCTGCCATGACCGCAACGACATCCATCTCTTCTTTCAGTGCCTGCTTGTAGCCATTGACAATTGTAGCACCCACACCTTTATTGGTCTCGTGCGTTATCACGAACACCCTCGGATCGTTCAGTGTCTCAATGACCTTTGCAGTATTATCAGTGCTCGCATCATTTATCACATAGATCCGGTCAACGTACTGGGGAATGCCCTCAACGGTAGTTTTTACAAGCTTCTCTTCATTATACGCAGGCACTACCACACCTATGCGTTTGCTTGCCAACAACTCTCTCTTGACCGGATCGATTATCTTAATAGGTACCTCATGCACCTTAAATCCGGATTTGATAGCATCATCGATCAACTCTGCTTCAATAGCATCGTCGGCCTTTGTGAACTTGAAAACATCGAGCGTCTTGGAAGAATACGCACGGAACCCACTGTACTTCATAAGATGATACTCGCTTGCAGCCCCCACATCCTCAAACGTAGAATCAAGGTCAATGTCCGATGAAGTAACATATGCACCGTTCACAACATCCGCATCCTCAGAAAGCACAGGATTCAATATTGCAGGGATATCATCAGGATTGTGAAAACCGTTCGCATAGATGGTCACAAGTACAGATGGGTTTAGTTTTTTCACTTCTTCAAAAGCTGTTGCCAATGCAGCAGCCTTGCCCAGATTATCCCCGTGCCTGATCACCTGTGCACCCATATTCTTAGCAATACAGGCTGTCGCATCGCTACTCCCATCATCAACAAGAACGACATGATCTACATAGAGCTTCGTTCTTTTAATGATATTCTTGATATAAACCTCGGCATTATATGCAGGAATGGCTGCCACCACAGTCATTGGCACACCTCATACTCAATTTAATAGTTACACATATGCACATCACCCACAACCTCCCAAAGTAAATATTGATAAATCATATTATATAAATGTGCATGATAACAGAATAAACTTTTTGGCAGAACTACAAAAAAAGGCAGCCTCAAGCCATCAATTATGAAATACAAGATACTCTAATTAGAAGTACACACATATACCAAACCAAGCGGAAGCAAACCTCATAATAAATAAGTTCGTATACACAACAATTAATTTAAGATTTTTTATAAAAACATACAAGCTATATTCATACATCCCCAAAAAAAGACATGATTTTATACCACCCCCACATAATCAAATCCCATGGGACGAGAATTTTCAGACAAGGACAAGGAGATCTTCAATAAGCTTGCACCGGAGAACGGCGGGACACATATGTCCGAGATGGGACATCCATATCCGTTCATACTGAGGCCGATATCCCATAAGATCGCAGAGGATTCAGATGACTTCAGGGAGAGACTCGAGAGGCTTGACGGGGAGGAACTGGACTACCTCGCAGGACTTGCAATGGAAGGCAAGGAAGACATCAGGTCCCTTGACCCTGAGGACGTCGATTCGTTCTTTGAACTGGTAACCGAGAAGGTATCGGAAGAGCGAGCTAAAGAACTCAGGATCCACTTGGGGATATTATGAAAGAACTGCTCTTCGGAACAGCAGGGACCCCCATCAGTGCAAAGAAGAGGGGCAGCGTCGAAGGGATACAACGTATCCGTGAGCTTGGCCTAGGGTGCATGGAGCTGGAATTCGTGCGCGGAGTGCGCATGAAGGAAGGCATGGCAGAGAAAGTCAGGGAAACAGCGGAAGCAGAGGATGTGGCACTCAGCGTGCACGCACCGTATTACATCAATCTCAACTCCGCAGAGGATGAGAAGATCGAGGCCAGTATCGAGCGCATCTACCAGTCAGCACGCATCGGTGCACTCTGCGGTGCATCATCCATTGTGTTCCATCCTGCTTACTACCTCAAGCAGAGCAGTGAGGAAGTGCTTGAAAGGGTTAGCGGGCTGCTTAGCAGGCTTGCATCACGGCTTGAGGACGAGGGCATCAACGCTGTGCTTCGCCCGGAGACCATCGGCAAACCGACGCAGTTCGGCAGCCTAGAGGAGACACTGATGATGGCGTCAGCCATCGAGGGAGTCATGCCCTGTATCGATTTTTCACATCTGCACGCACGAAGCAGCGGTGAGTATAACACACTGGAAGAGTTCCGGGACGTGCTCGTGAAGGTGGAGGAATACCTCGGGCGGGAAGGGGTTGAGGATATGCACTGCCACATTTCCGGCATTGCGTATGGGGATAAGGGGGAAAAGAACCACCTGGTGCTCCGGGAGTCGGATTATAATTATGCTGACCTGATGGCAGCGTTTCGGGAATTCGATGTGAAAGGGCTTGTGATATGCGAAAGTCCGAATCTCGAAGAGGATGCTTTGCTGCTGCAGGATACGTACAGAGGATGAATGACAGTATAGGGGCTGTGCATTGGCTGGATGGTAGCTCGAACGTGATGTCAAAGATCAAAGATCAAAAAAGAAAGAACTGAAGAAAGGATCATTCCTCTCTTCCCCTGGTCACCAGCAGTACCAATCCGATCACAACTGCAACAGGCAGTGCGATCGTTGGGAACTCAGGAGCCAGTTCCGGGAATTCACCGGAATCCGGAAATTCATCAGCAGCCTGATCTAAAGCTGCAGCCCCCACCACCATGGAAAGAACCATCAAGATACTCAAGAGTAGGACGGAGGACTTATTTACAGATCGCTTCATCATACCTCACCACCAACTATCTGATTCAGGATAGTCAATAGAATATATGTGAGGATAAGATAAGTACCTTACTCGATTTTTTATATCGTCGAAATATACTAATGCTACTTTTTAAAAAATTAATAGTTCTCACAAACTTCAAAGAAGTTCATGAAAAGTTCTTCACCCTTATCTGTGTGAGCAACCTCAGGATGCCACTGCACTCCGTAGATAGGCCTTTCGGGGTGGCGCATTGCCTCGATCTCACACACGTCCGAGCGTGCAAGGTGCAGGAACCCTTCCGGAAGGACAGTGACCTCATCAGCATGGGAAGCCCACACGGATGTCCTCGGGCCAAGCCCTTTCAGGATGTCGTCCTCTTCCAGTACCTCCACATCGATCTCTGCATAGCCGCCGTACTCGCCTGAACCAGTCTGGCCACCAAAGGTCTTAGCTATAAGCTGATGTCCCAGACAGATGCCCAGGATAGGCTTGTCGATGCTCTCGACATATTCCTGACATAGGCCAACACGGTCCATTGAAGGACCACCACTTAAGATGATACCGTCCGGCTCCTGCTCAAGGATGTCTTCCACAGAGGTCGTGTTCGCTACGATCTCCGTCTCCATATCGAGATCGCGTACGGTTCTGTGAATAAGGTGACAGAACTGGCCGTAATTATTGATAACAAGGATCTTTAACTCTCTCATGATGAAAATCACACCGGGTTGAGTCGATATTGCCAGTAATGATGAATCTATATATAAGACTATTCCAGATTTCAAAAAAGGAAATAACAAGATTTAAATAGTTGATTGTGCTACTATGTCACATACTAACACGATTTGGCAAAACCGCAATAATGAGAGTGATAAAATGGCTGAAATAGGTAAAAGGATTCGAATTGAAAGGATAATGCACAGGGAAAGCAGGAACATGCTCATCATTCCAATGGACCACGGAATTTCTGACGGGCCCATCAGGGGAGTAATAGACATTGCAGACTCCATCAACAAGGTCGCCGAAGGCGGTGCAGATGCAGTTCTCATGCAGAAAGGAATGATCTACCACGGCCACCGCGGATACGGTCATGACGTCGGGCTTATCGTCCACATGAGCGCCTCCACATCCCTTGGACCCGACCCCAACGACAAGGTTCTTGTCTGCAAGGTAGAGGAAGCCATGAAAATGGGTGCCGATGCCGTATCCATCCACGTGAACATAGGTTCTGATACCGAATCCGACCAGCTCAGGAAGCTCGGATATGTCGCAGAACAGTGTGACGAATGGGGAATTCCCCTCCTTTCCATGATGTACCCAAGAGGCAGGAAGATCACAGACCCGCACGATCCGGAAATGGTCGCACACGCAGCTAGGGTCGGTGCAGAACTTGGGGCAGACATCATCAAGACCGTCTACACCGGAGATGTTGACAGCTTCAGGGACGTTGTAAAGGGATGTCCCGTACCTCTTGTGATCGCAGGCGGACCTAAGACCGAGACC
The DNA here is from genome assembly GCF_900774285.1 of Methanococcoides sp. NM1. Lineage (NCBI taxonomy): Archaea > Methanobacteriati > Methanobacteriota > Methanomicrobia > Methanosarcinales > Methanosarcinaceae > Methanococcoides > Methanococcoides sp. NM1. Next base: position 163,857 of record NZ_CAAGTW010000001.1, on the reverse strand, counting down.
GACGAGCAGTTCCTTGAGATGATCAGCGGCGCCATGAAATCCGGAGCAAGGGGAGTTGCCATCGGCAGGAACGTGTTCCAGCATCCTGACCCCATAAAGATGACACAGGCCATCACACAGATCGTCCACAAAGGCCGCAATGTCGAGGAAGCACTACAAACACTTAAGTCAACTACCCCACCCTCCCGCTAACGCGGTTGAGGATGGAGCTTACCTGAAAAGATAAGTTCTGGTTGACCAGACCACTAACAGAGGAGAATTAAAGAATGTTAGTAAACGATAGGAAAGAAATAGGTACCATGGGACGCCACCTCAATTCCATGCACTACGAATGCCGGTTAAACAATCTAATAGGGTTATCAGATCGTGCTTGCATTGTTAAACCTTTCCATATCCGGTCGAGAGGAGGACGGATTCAGATGTTGGCTCCTGCAATATCTGATACGCATTACCCTGAAAACAGGAGGATATAACATTTTAAATGTTTACGTATTGAACAAGGACAAAAAACCTTTGATGCCGACCAGTCCAGTAATAGCAAGACTGTTGCTAAAAAATAAGAAGGCAAAGGTTGTCAGAAAAACACCATTCACAATCAAACTTCTGTACGAAACAACAGAGCACAAACAGCCTGTTATAGCAGGAATGGATACTGGTTCCAGAACAATCGGGTGTGCGGCAATTGCAAATGATGAAGTAATATATCAATCTGAAGTTCAACTTCGAACGGATATTTCTAAAAAGATGACACAGAGAGCATCATATCGCAGAACAAGAAGAAATCGGATAACACGATATAGACCTGCACGATTTGATAATCGTGGAAAGAAAGGTAAGATTGCACCATCTATCAAAAGTAAAGTGGATAGCCACCTGCGAGAAAAGAGATTTGTTGAAGCAATCGTACCAGTAACAAAATGGAAAGTCGAACTTGCATCATTTGATATTCATAAGATAGTTAATCCTGAAATTAAAGGTAAACAATACCAGGAAGGTAACCAGAAAGGGTTCTATAACGTTAAAGCCTATGTGTTAGACAGAGATAACTATACATGTCAGCATTGTAAAGGCAAGTCGAAAGATAAACATTTGGAATGTCATCATATAATTTTTCAATCAAATGGTGGTTCCGATGCTCTGGAAAACATGATTGTTCTATGCAACACATGCCACAAAGAACTACATGATGGAAAATTCAGTATTAATGAACAGGTATCCAGAACAAAGTATGCAACTGAGATTGGAATTATCAAGTCTCAACTTGGAAGATTTGATTGGCAATTTGAATCTACTTTCGGTTATGAAACCAAATACAAACGCGAAAAAGTTATGGAATTGCCAAAAACACATTATAACGATGCGATTGCAATCTGTTGTAAAGAGGATCAAAACATCAATCTTGCTGACACTGTTTATTTCAAAAAACATGTCAGTAAAGGTGATTATCAACAGACAAAAGGTAAGAGGTCTGAAAAGAAGATACCAACCGGTAAATTGTTCGGACTTAGAAAATTCGATCTGATCAAAACAATGAAAGGTATTGGTTTTGTCAAAGGAAAAAGATCATCAGGATATTTTGCGATTTGTGATATTTTCAACAAAACAATTCACAATAGCGTAGGAGTGAAAACCAAATGCACAAGAATACAGGCAAGAACAACTACATTGGTTCAACCACAGATGCTAACGATATGATGCATCTCCCCCTTAGCTTTCACAGGAGACATCTGTGATGAAAGGCAAGACAATTTGGATCAAGGCTGACAAAGGCGACTGGGAAGATCACAAGGACAGGATAACCACCGGACTGGAATCCGGTGTTAACTATGTGCTGGTAAACGCTGACGAAGTGGAAAAAGTGAGAGAACTTGGCGACATTAAGGTCGCAGCCTTTGCCAATGATGACAGGTCAGGCGCTGACGTCGTTGTCGTCGGAAAAGGCGGGGAAGGCGACGGTACAAAGCCATTGTCCCCTGACCCCGTCGGATCCCTTGACATTAGCACGGCCATCCGCTTAAAGGAAAAAGGCCTCACCGTAGGTGCATATGTAGTAATACAGAACAAGGCCTACGAAGAATTTGCAGCACAGATAGGAAAGGAATGTGATTTCCTGATCATCGTCGGTACCGACTGGAAGGTCATCCCTCTTGAGAACCTCATCGCAGGTCTCCAGGACAGCAATGTGAAGATCATTGCAGGTGTCCGCGATGCCGGAGAAGCAAAGCTCGCCCTTGAGACCATGGAGCACGGCTCTGACGGTGTCCTGCTTGACACTGAGGACCCCAACGCTATCAAGTCCACCGTTGCAGTAGGCGAGAGCTCAGGTGTGGAAGCACTGGAACTCGTACCTGCAAAGGTCACAAAGGTCGAACCCCTGGGAATGGGAGACCGCGTCTGTGTCGATACCTGTAACATGATGACACGCGGTGAAGGAATGCTCGTAGGTTCCCAGGCAAGCGGTATGTTCCTTGTTCACTCCGAATCCGAGGAAAGCCCGTACGTGGCGTCCAGGCCGTTCAGGGTCAACGCAGGAGCAGTCCATGCCTACGTGAAGGTCGGCGACAAGACCAGGTACCTCTCCGAACTGAAATCCGGTGATGACGTCACCATTGTTGATGCACAGGGCAACCAGCGTGCAGGCATCGTCGGCAGGGTCAAGATAGAAAGACGTCCACTAATGCTTGTTGAAGCAGAGGTAGAGGGCAACATCATTAAGAACATACTCCAGAATGCCGAGACCATCAAACTCGTAGACACCAAAGGGGAACCCATATCCATTGCCGAGCTTAAGCCCGGAGATGAGATACTGGTCAACTACGAGGGAGGCGCACGCCACTTCGGCATGAAGGTAGAAGAAACCATCATCGAGAAATGAGACATGGTCAGCATAGGTAATTTCGATCTGGATAAGAGGGCAGCCCTTGTTGCAGCTATCAACGAGGACCCTCTTATACAGGCAAAGGCCGCTGCATACCTGGGAGCAGACATCCTTGAGATCAGGCTTGACCTGCTCGGGATAAATACCCCTGGAGAAGTAACAGATATCCTCAAAAAACTTCGATCTGATACAGGACTTCCATGTATTGCAACCAATAGGTTACAAACTGAAGGAGGAAACTGGGAAGGCTCAGAAGATGACAGAATAAATTTACTTGAAGAGATCCTGCCCCTCACAGACGCAATCGATGTAGAGCTCAGTGCAGACCCGCAGCTTCGTGACAGGCTTGTAAAAAAGGCAAAGGAAGCGGGCAAAGCTGTCATCATATCATCCCATGATTTTGAGAGCACGCCTGACAAAGCCACCATAAGGGATATCCTTGAACGTTCAAAACAGGCAGGAGCTGATATTGCAAAGCTTGCAGTGATGCCAAACAGCATGCAGGACATCTTGAATCTGCTAGAGGTCACATTAAATGAGGATAACGTCTGCACCATCGCAATGGGCCAGCTTGGAAAGCACAGCCGGATCGTCGGGCCATGCTACGGTTCAAAACTGACCTACGCCAGCATATCAAGCGCCATAGCCCCCGGACAGTTGAAGGTACACGAACTTAAAAAAGCACTGGAGATGCTTCAATGAAACAGGTATTCGGAGTTCTGGGAGACCCGATCGCCCATTCACTCTCACCCATCATGCAGAATGCAGCCTTCGAAGCACTTGGAATGAACTGCACATTCCATGCATTCAGAGTAAAGCAGCAGGACCTTGGCGATGCGTTAAAAGGTGCAAAGGCCATGGGATTTGGAGGACTGAACCTCACGGTCCCGCTAAAAGAGACTGCCATCGGACTTATCGAGACCGACCCACTGGCTGCAAGGATAGGAGCAGTCAATACCATCGACTTCAGGGACGGTATCAAAGGATACAACACCGACGGTATCGGCGCACAGAAGACACTGGAAGATGCCGGGGTCGATATTCAGGACAAGAATGTACTGATACTCGGTGCCGGAGGCGCTGCCAGGGCAATAGCATTCACATTCACAGAAGCCGGTGCAAAGGTTAACATTGCCAACAGGACCCCTGAAAGGGCCATGACCCTTGCAGCAGAGGTCGGCAAAGTTAACGGCTTCGGGCTGGACGTACTGGACAAATACCTGGAGGACACAGATATACTAATCAACACTACAACAGTGGGAATGGAACCCTGCATAGGCGATACCATCGTCACCGCCGACCAGATGCATTCCGATCTCACCGTTTTTGACGTCGTTTACAATCCATTGAAGACAAGATTGCTTCAGGAAGCCGAAGCTGCCGGAGCAAAACCGGTCACAGGCATTATGATGCTGGTCTACCAGGGTGCAGAAGCATTCCGCATCTGGACCGGCGTGGAACCTCCTGTGGAAGTAATGAAAAAGGCCGTAATGGAGGCCCTGTAATTATGAAGATGCTCATAATCGGCGGTACCGGAGGAATGGGACAGTGGTTCACAAGGTTCTTCCTCAGGCACGGTTATGAGGTGATCGTATGGGGAAGCAGCGGCAAGACCGAGGTCGCAGACCAGATGGGAGTGGAATTCGCCACCGACCTTGACAGGGAGATCCGGGAAGCCGATGTAGTGATCATTACAGTCCCCATAGACATCACTGCAAGGGTAATCAAGGAGACCGCTCCGAAAATGAAGCAGGGAAGCCTGATAATGGACCTTACATCCATCAAGGTGGAACCCGTCAATGCAATGAGAGAATACGCACCTGAAGGCGTGGAGATCCTGGGAACACACCCCATGTTCGGTCCCTCGATCCCAACATTACAGGGACAGATAGTCATAATAAGCCCCACAAAAGGACGTTGTGACAAATGGTTCCCGATCATGCACGACCTCTTCGAAGAAAGCGGTGCACATATTGAGATCATCGACCCGCAGGAGCACGATCAATTCGTCTCCGTTGTCCAGGGTCTGACACATTTTGCATACATCACCATCGGGACCACGTTCAAAAGCCTTGATTTCGACGTGAGCAAGTCACGCCGTTTCATGAGCCCGGTATATGAGATCATGGTGGACTTCGTGGGCAGGATACTGGGACAGAACCCATACCTGTACGCCCATATCCAGATGAAGAACGACCAGGTGCTCAAGGTTCATGAGGCATTCATCAACGAATGCAATCTGCTCTCGGATATCGTCCGGGAAGAGGACACCGAAGCTTTCTGTAAAAAGATGACCGAAGCAGCTGCCCATTTCAAGGACACTGCATCTGCACTTCACAGGTCTGATAAGCTGATCAATGCAAAAATAGCTGAATTCGAGGAAATGATAGCATCCGTCGGAAGAGAAAGAGGATTTCTGCACAACTACTCCGGTGTAACACATGTGGGCATCATCGAAAAGGTCACACCCCGGACAGTAACGCTGTCAAAGGGAGACAGGACCGTATCTCTGAGGACAGAGAATATCAGGTTGCTTAACGATGCAGAGCTGAAAAAATGGAAGATCGATAACCTCGCACATCCTATCAGAGATATCTCGGCCCTGATACCTGCCGGGGCGGATCCACTGACCATTGAGAAGGTCATCGTCTGCGATGAAAGGATAGTTTCTGTCAGTATTATTGATACATACACAGGCATATCCGATGACAGGCTTAGTGTCACATACCGCATTACCATACTCGGGGACCTGCCTGCTGCAGAGGTGCAGGAAGACATCGAAAAACTGTTTGTTGGGCTTGGTTGCGGAATAAGGGGCCAGAATCCCATCTGATATTTATGCAATGAGAACAAATTTAATATTCCGTTTAAACACAGATCGTGGTGATCTTTTGAAAAAGACTGAAAATCTGCAGACTGCCAGTATGCTTCCCGGAGGTATCGAAAAATACCTTAGGTTCTACAAGATGGGACTTTTGATCATCTCCATTTTCGGGATATATCTGGGAATTTCGGGCCTCTACCTTATTATTGTGGAGCACAATTACATATCAGGCATCTCGCTGTTCCTGGCAGCACTCCTGTTATCACCACCACCCATAGGAATATCCAACATGGTTGCACAAAACCTTCACTTGGAACTTACCATGGGAATAAAAGTAGGATTCTCATCCATGCTGTTGCTTATCGCATGGTATTTCCTATAAAAAATAATAAATTTAAAAAAGGATGCCATAAGGCATCACTTCCTTCTTTTAGTATAACTTCTATTAAAGGATCAGATCAGGCTTACCAGATCCTCAAGCGCTGCCTTTGGATCTTTGGCCTTGACAATACCGGATGCAAGGAGCACTCCAACAGAACCAAGTTCCATTGCAGCCTTAAGGTCCTCTCCTTTTGAGATACCTGCACCGCAGAGCACCTTCACACCAGGATCGATGCGCTCAACGGCAGTAACTGAACCCCTTACGACCTCAGGATCTGCTTTTGAAACAGGAATGCCTGAACCGATAAGTTCCGGTGGCTCCACTGCAACAAAGTCGGGTTTCAGTGCTGCTGCTGCTGCTGTTGTAGCGATGTTATTGGTACACACTATCGTGCGAAGACCCTCTCCTTTTGCAGCGGTAACGGATGCCTCGATGTCCGCAAGGTTCAGGCGGCGCTCGGAGTGATTGATAAGTGTACCCACTGCACCGGCATCCCTGACAGATCTGGCAAACACATGACCTGTGAAACTTCCGGCACCGACACCATCAAGATGTTGTGAGTAAACCGGGACATCCACCCGGGATGCAACCCTGTAGACATCGCACAGCTGTGGTGCCACTGCGATCTCGATCCCACTTTCCTCGCCTACGGCCCTGCAGGCCTCAGCGATCCTGACAGCACCTTCCCCGGTACCTTCAAGATAGGTCTTCAGATTCAATACGATCAATGGTTTCATACATACCCCTCCATAAAAAAGGGAACGTGCGAAGATCGCACGCTTAGAAATCGGTCATTACCCTGAACTGGTCGATCTCTGGCTTGTTCAGGCCTTCGATGAACTGGTCAGCTGCCTGCTTGACATCCTTGGAGTTGGTGATAGCCCTTCCGACAACGAGGATATCAGCTCCTGCACCAAGTGCATCAGGGATAGTTTCAACACGTACACCGCCTGCAACTGCCACAAGGATCTTCTTGTTGCGCTTCTCGCCAACTGCCTTGATACCATCAATGCTACCCCATGCGTGAGCAGTTTCCTCGATATCGATAGCACGGTGAAGCTCGACCACATCAGGAAGCTCATCCAGCTGTTCAAGTACAGCTACCGGATCTGGCTGGTTCAGTGTGTCCATGACAGCATATATACCGGTCTTGTGTGCCTCTGCAATAGCCTTGTTGAGCGTTGCAATAGGTGCAAGTGCGGAAACGACAATAGCATCTGCGGTTGCATCTGCCACCATACGTGCCTCAAGGTTACCTGTATCAAGTGTCTTAAGGTCAGCAACGATGAACGCATCAGGTTTGATCTCACGCAGCTTGCTGATAACATCCACACCATAGCGCTTGATAAGAGGTGTACCTGCTTCCAGGATCAGGTGGTCGCTCTTTGGAAGCTGCTTGACAACATTGGTGATAGCACCGATGTTCGGGTTATCAAGTGCAACCTGCAGGTATGGAGCATCCCAGAGCCTTGAGACCTTGAATCCCATGATAGCGTGTGCGGACTTGTCCTTCTCCTCGAGCACAGTGTCGATATCCGGGAAATTGTCCAGTGCGCGCTTAAGAGCAAGTTTTGTAGCACCATAGTTGTACCTGAAGATACGGTTGTAGTCAACAGCCTGTGGGTGGATGAATACGCTTGCGATGATCACAAGGTCCTCTACCTGTTCTGTCGGGACAATTCCTTCTTCCACAGCATCAGCGACCGCCTTAGCAACAGCTGCCTGGGCAGGACCGAATATCTGTGCGGCCTGGTCCATGTTCTTCACTGTCACTTTTGGAACGATCAGTGTAGATGGCTTTGTGGGTAAGTTCGGGCGGATGACGGAAAGAAGAGGAGTGTGCCCTGCTGAAAGCTGGGTCATGCCTGTTGCAAATGCCTGTCCAACAGGTCCCTCCTTGTCCCCGATCATAAGATCGACGTGTGCGAGTTCTGGTTCCTCGCCGATTAATGCTTCTCCAATAAACATCATAGTTATCAATCCGCTAAATTGCCATGACTATATATATCATTTCTGATGAGAATAATGGTGCCACCTGCAAAAAAAAGCAGATGATTCCTTAAAGTATTATATAATAATGGAAACAATAGAATATTGTGATCATTGACATATACAACCAGCTTATCAAAAAAAGGAACCTTACAGCATTGTATATTCTTTCCGCTATAATAATAACATACTTTGCAAGCTGGTTTCCTGATTTCGAGAACCTCATCGGCATAGAGGGAGCAAGGATAAGTTCGGTAGTATCTTTCGGTGCATTGAATGGGATGCTCCTTGGTCCGTTCTGGGGTGCGATCGTATCCTTTACCAGTGTTATGGGGCACACCTTAGTAAGAGGAGGAGGTAGCCCGGACACATTCCATCTGCTTACCCCTTTCTTTGTAGCAATGTCCTCTGCAGTAGCCGGTCTTTGTATCACAAAGAAAGAAAAAGCTGCAATGGCAGTCTTTGGAATTCTTATACTGCTCTGGTATATCACGCCCACAGGAAGAACAATATATTACTACCCATGGTTCCATGTGATCACACTTGGCGCCTTCCTCGTATTTAACTACAAATTGAAGGATAGGGAAGGAAACCTGTTCAAATTTACATTCCTGCTTCTTGCAGCACTTATGGCAATCCTGGCAGACCATCTTGCAGGTAGCATAAGCGCAGCAATTCTTTTTGACCTACCGCCTCAGATGTTTGCATCGGTCATCACTATTTACCCCATTGAAAGGATAACACTTGCGTTTGCAGCAGCGTCGATCATATTTATATTGATAGTGACACTTCAGAACACGCTCATGGAATCGGACACATTCCATGATAAAATGAAAGAGGCAAAGAAGGAAGATATCCTCGACTATGTAAATGATATAAAGGACATACTTGAAAAAGATGATAATAAGTAACTCACTTATTGGAAAGACAATCTTCGATAGTCCTGACTACTGTGAAAACAGCTTTTGAGAAAGGATGTTCCGGATCAGCGACTGTCAGCACTTCTGAATCACTCCTGGTAGCAATATCACAAAGGCAAGGTATTGATGCTACAACAGGAATATCCGGATCGACCAAACCGGCTATTGCGATCGGCTTATTATCATGGCACTTATTCATAATGACACCGTAATCCTTACCAAGCGGAATATAAATACCATCAATGATCTGCTCCATATAGTTATGGTGAGATCTGGCAGGTTTGGTCACCATTATAACATAATCAGCTGCAGCTATTGCATTAACCGATGTGAAATCCACACCCGGACCGGTATCGATGATAAGCACATCTATGCCGGAGGAGAACAATTTCTTCTTTACACCCATTATATTTTGTAGAGCTTTTGATTGCCATTTGCGATCCTTACCCGACATTTCACGAACTGCATCGATATCAGGGTTGCAATATCCCACATATAACTTGCCAGGAGCTACTGTGTCATCAGCAACCTCAACGATCGCATCCATGATGTCGTATTTGCCCTCAAGGACATCGTTCAGCCATCGATCAGAATCAGGGAACATGTAATTAAAAAGACTTGGAGCCTTAAAATCAGCATCGAGAAGGCATACGCTCTTCCCGGTAGATGTATATGCAAATGCAAGATTGATAGAAAAGGAGGTCTTACCAGACCCGCCTTTTGCTGAGTGCACCGCGATACTTATTCCCATTCATACTCCTTTTGATTATATGTTATTCCTTATGAGATAGGACGATAAACTTCTATATAATAGTATTTCACAGAATATTTGCGTTGAAATCAAGTATACTTTACATATTCTATTTTGAGATATTTGTTGATCAACGATGTACAGAAATATACACCATATATAGCTTATATAAGATTCAAGTAAAGATAAGGCCTATTACTTGCCAAGACCTTCCCCTATACTAAAGTAAACTTTTCTGCCTGAACGCCCCTTTACAACATGTCCCATCCTCACAAGCTGGTTCAGGTAATTGCTCTCCACAGCACGTTCCTTATGGGTCTTCTCTGCAAGGTCTTCAGCGGTTGCTGACCCCAGCTCGAAAAGCGCTGTTGCTGTAGCACGCAGATGATCGGGTAGTGTGAGCAGTGTCATCACATCCAGTACATCAAAGATACCTTCATCCGACTCTTTCGCAGATGTACCCTGCATCAGGATACGATCCAGTTTCCCGCTGATCTCCTTCAAAAGATTAACGATCTCTTCATTGGAATCATCAATTGTCATTCTGGTCTCCCCGAGTATTTTTTACAAAATTCTCGATCGAACATCATAATAGTAGATTTATAGGGAATACATCCAACTATACTATAAATGTATTGAAGAGATACAGTAATACAGCAACTTGCCTTAGGATCTGCCAGATAAAGATCAAAGTTTTTTTGACATATAGACACCATCGCGAGAGTATCCGAATTTGCGGTAGTACTCCCTCACACCTATCCCGCTGATGATGGATATCTTTGAATACCCTGCCTCTGAAGCCATTTTCTCCGCATTCCCCAGAAGTTCCGCACCATACCCACGATGCTGCCAGTCGGTCCTGCTTGCATCCCTGCCCACCGGCACCATGGAGCCATAAACATGCAACTCCCTCACAAGGGCAGCATCCTGTAACTCCGCCCTGTGCGGAGAGTTAGGAAAACGCAACCTCAGGAAACCTATCAGGATATCGTTCGTCATATCTTCAAATGAGAGGAAATATTCCTTCCCTCCACAGGAGTCGTAGGTCTCTACTGTGAGCTCAATGCTTTCCGGATCCGGTTCATTGCCCTTGAGGACATTGTGACCGACCTCTCTGCATCGGATACACCTGCACCTGCCACCCCTTGATTCAAGCCTCTCCTTTGCAAGCTGGCGGATATTGCTCTTTCTGACCCCTGCAAGGATCTGCGGGGAAGGAATGTCCCTCTGTATGCGCTGCAACCTCACCCATTTAGGAAGTATGGACTTGATATCTGCAAGCAACTCCGTGGCAGCCTCGTCATCCAGTGCCTCATAGTCACCCCTTAACCACATCTCGTGAAGCTGTGTGCCCTCTGTGACAAGAGTGGGGTATATCTTCAGGTAGTCAGGCATGAACCTGCTGTCCGTAAAAAGCTTCTTAAAACCCCGAAGGTCCCTTGCAGAATCCATTCCGGGAAGATGTGGCATCATATGGAAACCAACTTTAAGCGCACTGTCCCTGAGGATCCGGTTGGACTCCACAGTCTCCTGCACCGTATGCCCCCGCCTCATCCTCTCAAGCACGAAATCATATACGCTCTGGACACCGATCTCGACCTTTGTGGCACCCAGTGCCAGCATACGGTCCACGTGTCCGACATCCGTCCAGTCCGGACGCGTCTCAAAAGTGATGCCCGTGTTCCTTATGGCTGCAGTCTCATTGGCCTTCTGCACATCCTCCACCGTCACATAAGGATGGGATGTACCGATAAACTGCACATCATCGCGCCACTCGGTTCCGGAAAAATCGTTCATTGCCTCAAGGCAGCGCTTTGTGAACCATTCCTGATAATCGATGGCCCGGGCAGAAAAAGTACCACCCATGACGATAAGCTCTGCTTTGTCCACCTCATGCCCGATCTGCTTTAGCTGGGACAGGCGACCTGAGACTATCCGATAGGGATCATACTCATACTGCATGGCCCGCATTGTAGCCGGCTCCCTTCCCATATAGCTCTGCGGAGAATTAAACGTAGAATTAGGACCTCCCGGACACGGAACACATACACCATGAGGACAGGCACAGGGAGAGGTCATTGCAGCAATCACCGCAACACCTGAGATCGTACGGACCGGTTTGCGGCGAAGGGAATCACGCACCTTTTTTTGTTCCTCTTCAGTCCCCACCATTATTAGATCCGGGTTCTTTGGAAGTGTGGAAAGCCTGAACTCCTTGCTGACAGCTTTTTTTGCCTCATTGAGCTGGAGATTACCAGATACCTTACCCTCAAGTACCATATCCAGCAACTTTCGGCATGCAGCCCTGAAATTCTTATCAGCTTCAGACGTCATCGTAAATACCCGAGATCAGTAGAGTTCCGTAACAAGCGATTCCAGATGGATCCTTGCATTCGCACTGTCGATGATCATTGCATCTGCATCAGCTATCCTGTAGACCGCTTTTGCGATCTCGTCTTCGGTACGGTCCGATCTCACAACTACCGAATGTAACTGCTGCAGGACCTCATCGCCGGTGAAACCTTCCTCAATGAGAAGAGTGTCGATCAGCTTCCTCGCTTTCAAGAACTCGTGCCCAATGGCTGCAGCATGAAGTTCAGTCACGTTGTCAGACACTTCGCAGAGGGATTCCTCGTAGAGCAGGTCACCTGTGATCTTTGCATCCGGATTGTTCATATTAGCAAATTGAAGTGTCAGCAGAGCCCTTGAAACATTGCCTCCGGCATAGTACATAAGAGCATCAAGGCCATCTTCATAAATAGAAATGCCCTCTTGCTCTGCAATTGAGACAATATATGGCCTTAGCAGATCATCCGGAACATAAGTGAAGAAAAGCTCCAGTCCCCTTGAACGCAGGGGTGAGATCAGCTTGGAAGGCTGGGTAGTGGACAGGATGAACCTGCAGGTGCGGGTATACTTCTCCATCATACGACGCAGGGCATGCTGTGCACTGGTATCCAGTGACTCAACATTATCGATGAAGATGATCTTGAAATCCGCATCAATTGAACCCATTCCGGCAAACTCATTTATCACTGTCTTGAAGATAGAGATGACACTTGAGTAGATCTTCTTCGGATCATCCGTCCCTATAATATGGGTAAAACGTTTATCACGAACAAGATAGCGTTTCCCCTGATCAAAGAAATCTGATGCATTGAAGTATGTGAAATTGCTCTCATAGCCCTCCCCGTACAGTTCACGTGCCAGGGCAAAAGCAGTTGAGGACTTACCGGAGTTCACCGGACCGTGGAACACAAGATGGGGCAGGTTGCCTGAATGGACAAGCTTGTCAAGGGCATTGAGGGAATTCTCATTGCCCAGGATATCCTTAAGCATCTCTGGCCGGTATTTCACAGTCCACATATCCTTCATCATTAACACCTCTTAAGGAACAGATCACTGCGCTTCATCAAGCACTACCTTTATGACCTTACCATATACCGGCCTTGCGATGAGCACACCGATTAGCACACCGATGATGGTGGTAATGGCAAATCCTTTGAGTGCACCGAATCCCATCACGACCAGTGGTGACATTGCAATGGTAGTTGTCGCAGCAGCTGCGAAGATTATACCAAATGCTTTTGCGATCCTCTCAAGATATACTTTTGTGGAAGGTAGTTTTCCTTCGTATAACACCTCATCAGTAATGATCACAAGGTGGTCAATACCGGTACCTATCGCAGCAATAATACCTGCGATCGCCGGCAGGTCAAGTTGCCAGTTGATCGTTGCTGCAACTCCAAGGATCATGATAAGTTCACAGATGGATGTTCCCACCATTGGAAGCAGGATCTCTTTCTTGCCGTATCGTCTGAACACGACCAAAGCCACTGCAAGAAGTGAAAAAAGACCGGCAAACAAAGCCTGTTTCTTGAACTGTGCACCCAAAGCTGCGTCCACCTGTCCGGACCCCATGAGAACCACGTTCACAGGTAACGCACCTGCACGCAGGTGTATCTGGAGTTGTTCCGCCTCTGACTTGCTGTCCTCATCAGGACCACTTGAAGCTTCCCATGAGTAGATTGGGACCTCTGTGAGCCTTGTAGCTGCTGAATAACTTAACGGGGCTCCATATATCTCGTTGTCATCAAGATACATGTAGAGCCAGTGTGAGTTCGGATCGTTGGTTGCGCCGGTCTCGATAGCGATCTTCTGCAAGGCGAGAGCACCTTCTTCGTTAAGAGTGAAAGGTGTATGCCACTGCCCGTCGTGGAAGGTCACAACACCGACCTTCTCGATCCCATCACCATAGAGCACATGAGCGGTCTCATTGTCCTGTGTCTGCACCCGTATCTCGAACTTACCAGGTCTTTCAACGATCTCCTTTGCCGTTGTAAGATCAGTTCCTGCAAAGTCAATAAGGATGTAATCCTCACCCACAGTACGTACAGGTATATCCTTAAGACCAAGTGAGTTCAGCTTATCGCTGAGAATATCACGGGTCATATCACGGGTCTCGGTCCTTACACCGTCACGATATATCGGAGTGCCATCTGATTCTGTCAGAATGGACCCACCTACTGCATCCATCAGGACCTGAAGGTCCTCCTGTGAGATCCCTTTACGTATCTCGTACTCAACGGAATCGACAAGTGAAAGAGGAATTACCTCAGCATCAACCGAATTGGAAAGATACTTGGTGATAAGCGTCTGCTTGTTAGTATAAAGAATGATCTCGGAAGTGTTCCCTGAATAACTAACATCGGATTCACCGATGCCTGCAAGGTCCATCTGGAGATCTGAAACATATGCATCAGTTGTAAAGACAACAGTCGTACCAACGGAAGAATAACCGCTTCCCGTATGCCCCGTAACACTTTTCACATCAATGGATGATCCGATGACAGGTTCAATAATGGCAGGCACCGTCTGTGAAATATCAGCATCTAACTGGGCCACAGCACCCTGCAGTCTTATCTGGAGCCATGAACCACCTTCAAGGTCAAGTCCATAATTAAGATCGGTGGTAGCACCCTCTTCAGAGGAGTACCACGGATGAATCATGACGACTGAGAACAAAACTGCTGCTACCAGTAACCATACACGAAGGTCGCTTTTGAGGCCTTTGTTCACTTCTTCTTCCCTCATGCCCTTCGCCCCCTTGGGTTGCTGCGGTTCACATGCCATCTCAATATACCTGTGTTAAGCAGCCAGGTGTTCATGATATCGGCCACCAGACCGAATATCAGCACAATGGAGATATCGGAAAGCAGGTTGACCTGGGAAGCGGACGATGTCACAAGGTAGGAGAATGTGGATACAATGTACATCACCACAAGAGCTGCAAGTGTTGTGGTGGTCATGGTAAGACCTGTATGCATTGCACGCCCGATGTTCTCATGGACAGTACCTCTTCTCTTCAGCACACGTGTTGTCAGCAGTATGTCACTGTCAACTGAATAACCAATGAGCATCAACAGAGCTGCCACGGTGCCCAGGGAAAGTTCAATTCCTGCTATGTTCATGAAACCGATAGCAATAGCAATATCAGAGACTGCAGAAAGCACTACTGCAATGGATGGGACAGCGGTCCTGAAGATCAGGAACACGACTATAGCCATTCCGATGAATGAAAGTACCATTGCTTTCAATGCCTGTGATTGAAGCTCTTTTCCGTATAATGCACCGATCTGCTTGATCTCAACGTTCGAATACTTTGAAGTTATATCCTTTTCGAGTTCTTTCTGATCTTCATTGTCCATGGGACCAAACTGCAGGATCGCACGATCTCCTGCCTTACGGGCATCATCCAATGAATAATCGGAATATGCCTGCTCAAGAACACCTGCAGTTTCCTGCGTCTCGAACGCTATCATAGTACCACCCTCAAACTCAAGTCCGAGCTTCACAGGTGCACCTGTACTTGAAAATACGACCAGTGACACTAAAAGAGAGAGTGCCAGAACTATGAGGGGAATGGTGATAAGCTGCTTGTCATCACGCCCCCTTATGAATGAATCAAGATATTCTGTTAGAATGGATCCCATTTTTTGATACTCCGTTATCAGAAAAGATGTCAACTATCAATATCTGGTTTATGTCCAATTCATACACTACAACTTATATATACTACTTGCTGTTTTCTTTTCATATATGACTGAAAGACCATCAATTGATGAATATTTCCTGGAGATCGCTGAGGTGGTCGCAAAGCGTTCCACCTGCCTGAGGAACAAGGTAGGAGCTGTCATTGTCCGTGATAAAAGGATACTTTCAACCGGTTACAACGGTGCTCCCAGCAACATGGAACACTGCCTTGAGATTGGTTGTATGAGGCAGCAGAACAATATTGCATCCGGGACCAGGCATGAAAAATGCCGTGCAGTGCACGCAGAGCAAAATGCTATCATACAGGCAGCACTTCATGGGGTCGGCATCGGAGGAGCAACTGTCTACTGCACACACCAGCCCTGCATACTGTGCGCAAAAATGATAATAAATTCCAACATCAAGCGAGTTGTCTTCAGCACACAATACCCCGACACCGACACCCCGGAGTTCTTCGCTGCTGCCGGTGTTGAAATGGTGAACCTTCAGTCAGAGGACTGACGAAGGCACCTCAACCCTTTTCTGATTATATCCTCATTATCAGGACGGTACATTTCCTTCACACTGACATCGTCCCTTGTATGAAGGTCAAAACCACGTACTATCACCACAGGATTCCCCCCTGCAGCTTCGCCCATCAACAGGTTCGCAGCCGATGCGATCTCATCTGCAACCGCTTCCTCGGTGATCTCAAGCTCATTTCCGAAGAGGTCCTTCTCCCCTCGCCAGTCCAGGATAGGGTGCATCCGGTAGACACCCACTGCAACGCCGGTCTGTCCGATCTTGAAAGCCCTTCCGTTCGTATCCGTGATGATCACACTGACATCCTTGCCACACCGATCGGCTATTCTCTCACCTATGGTCTTTGCTGAACCATCGGGATCATGTGGAAGTTCCAGAAAGTAATTATCCTCCACATTGGAATCATCAATGCCGGCATTGATGCTCACATGTCCGTTGAGGTTCTCCACAAGCAACAAAGGACATTCCACGAGTTCTTCCACACTCCTGTCGAGGACCACCTGTACAAGTGCAGGATCTTTACCTATCCTCTTTGCAATGCTTATGGCACGTTCGGATGGCACCACATCACTTTTCAGTACCATTGCCCCTTCGGCCTTTGCCACAATAGTGGAAGCGATCACCACAGCATCGTGGTCCTCAAGTTCCGTGCACTCGCATATCATAGACGCCAGGTCATCTCCTTTTTTGATAAGCGGCAAACCATCTACGGTAAACAGTTCCATCCTCAATATGACACCTCGGAAGGTGAAATGGCATCAAAAATAAATAATACTATCCATATAGACAAACTCGCGGCGATGATGAGAGTTACCCCGACCGAGCAAAATATGACGAAAAACTCTGACTGATGCCGCAAACAAACCAATGCTCGGGATTAAAAAAAAAGAATGATCGATCACTCGATCATGATCTTCGGCTTTTCTTCGATCTTTGCCTTTGGAAGTGTGATCGTCAGCACACCATTCTCAAGTTTTGCCTTTGCACCATCATCAGTAACGTTCGATGGAAGAACAGCAGATCTTGAGAAGCGACTATAGGTACGCTCCCTCTGAGTGTAACCTTCGTCCTCAGACTCACTTTCCTTTCTGCATTCTGCGCTGATCTCAATGATGTTGTCTTTCACACTTACATCGATATCTTTCTTGTCGACACCCGGCAGGTCTGTAGTAACGATGACATTGTCGTCCTCTTCCCTGATATCCATCAAGGGAGCGATCGATCTTCCCTCTGGCCAGCCTCCGAACGGGGAAACCTCCCTGAATAACTGGTTGAGATGTTCCTGTGTCTGTCTTATCCCTTCAAATGGATCCCAGCGGGATAATCCAGAGGGACCCCTACGCGTTAAACCGAATTTCATATATTCCACTCCTTAAAATTTAAGCAATAGAATGTATGACAAATAAAGTTAAAAAGTAACGATATCAAAAACAGAGGAAAGCAGGAGAATTATACCTGCTTTGCTTTATCGATCAGCATCTGGACGATATCGCATCCCCGGACAACACCAAGGGAACCTTCTTTCATGGAATCCTCGTCGAATGCTTCCACACTGTCAACCTCGTTCTCCAGAGTTGAATAAATGAGGAACGGGACCGGATCGGATGTATGCGTCCTGAGCACGATCGGTGTCGGATGGTCCGGAAGCACGACTATCATGTGATCCTCATCATCCTCTTTTGCAGCACGCAGAACGGTGCCCACTACCTTTTCATCGAAATCTTCGATGGCCTGCATCTTGGCATTCAGGTCACCCATGTGACCTGCTTCATCGGGAGCTTCAACATGAACCACAACAAGGTCCCTCTCCTTCAGGGATTCCATTGCATATTCCGCCTTACCCACATAATTGGTGTCAAGATATCCGGTTGCACCCGGAACTTCGATAATGTCAAGACCGGCATATATGCCAAGACCCTTTATCAGGTCCACAGCCGAGATAACAGAACCTGTGAGTCCGTAGAGCTCATCAAATGTGCGGAAGGAGGGTGCATATCCCTGTCCCCAGAACCAGATGGCGTTTGCAGGATTCTTGCCTTCTTTTATTCTCTTTTCATTGACAGGATGGCACTCAAGTATTGGCATCGACTCTTCTATCAGCCTGCACAGGACATCACTGCCTTCGCCCTTTGGCATATGATCATTCCTTTCCCCGCCTATCATAT
Source organism: Methanococcoides sp. NM1 (assembly GCF_900774285.1). Lineage (NCBI taxonomy): Archaea > Methanobacteriati > Methanobacteriota > Methanomicrobia > Methanosarcinales > Methanosarcinaceae > Methanococcoides > Methanococcoides sp. NM1. The sequence continues at coordinate 145,372 of NZ_CAAGTW010000001.1, read as the reverse complement.
CATGAGGTGGAGTACAGTCTGCTTTAGCACCAAGATCATTGGACGCAACAAGCAGATGCCTGTAACTTATACCCGGATAGAATCTCAGCTCATCGGTCCCAAGCTCACGGTCAATGGTTTCCATAAGCTCCCGGGCCTCTTCGCTTGTGATGTGACCTGCACTATGGTCTGCAATATTACCATCATCTATTGTGATAAGGTTGCACCTGAATGCAACATCGTTCTTCTCCAGCGGAATACCCATACTGGCAGCCTCAAGCGGAGCACGACCTGAATAATAGACATCCGGATCATAACCCATAACTGACATGTTAGCAACATCACTCCCCGGAGGCAGGCCTTCGGGAACATTGATAGCAAGTCCGGCCAGACCGTTCCTGGTCATATAGTCCATGTTCGGAGTATTGGCCTTCTGAAGAACCGTCTTACCGCCCAGCTCTTCCAGGGAAAAATCTGCCATTCCGTCGCCGATGAGAATAATATATTTCAATGATACACCTCTTTTTGTATAATAAACATGGAACCTTCAAATGAAGGTATCGACAAAACTATAAAGACAATATGCTCATTTCAACAATGTTTAAATGTGCTTCGTGAATGGTGAGGTTTAATGAAATATATATATTTTGTACTTCTAGCAATATTTGTCATGCTGTTTGCAGCAACACCGGCAGCATCCCTTGATCCGAGCGAACCGATAATACATTACTCGGATAGTGTGGTGGAAAGGGATACAAAGCTCTCGTTAGCCCAGGGATACACACTCCACATCGTTGACATCAATGAGGACAACGGGGATGTCTGGGTAGAGATACGCCACAATGGGAAACTGGTCGAGGATGGAGAAGGATCTGGAAAGGAAAATGATCCTTTTGAATACATACTGACCATCGAAGCAGAGGATGACGACGATGAGGATGAGGAATACCTGATCTTCCGCGTTACACCAAAAGAACTTGTTACAAGTGGTACGGACACAGCTACAAGGATAAGGATCGAGCAGTTTCGGGACCCCACCAGGGACACGAAGGATTTCCTCATGTATGACATCTCGGATTCAGTGAACGTAGGCGAGGAAATGGATCTGGAAGAAGGTTATACCCTGTCAGCATCCGACCTTGATGTGGATGAAGAGACCATCACAGTGACATTGAAAAAGAACGAACATGTGGTGAAAGAAGTAAAGGAAATGGAGCCAGGAGACATTTTCAGTTACTATAAGAACGTAAACGGGGAAGTCCGTACGATCTTCATTGCAACTGTTTATGACTTCTTTGAAAGCAGTGAATCACATATACTATTCCTGAAGGAGATGTCACAAAGGGAAGATGTGAACGTTGAGAGTACTGTTGAGATCAGGGTCGAAGGAGTTAAAGAAAGCATTATCAGGGATGGTGAAAAGGCAATCATATCCTATGAGCTTGAAAATGATGCATCCAAGGTAACGATATCTCTTGATGATAAAATTATAGACGTCCGCAATGACGTGGATGCAGGAACCTACCCGACACTTACCGAAGAGCTGGACAGGGGAACGCATGATGTGATCATCGAAACCGTGTCAATAGACGGAAGTGTATCTTCAAAAGAGACATCGTTCACAGTTGACGGAGCGAGTTCGATAGGAGATAGTGTTCCTGGGGATAGCATATCTGTACCGGACCAGATAGAGGACATCATTCAGGATGGAGAAAATGTCACCGGCGATGTTTCCGATTCAGCTGGAGACATAACAAAGTCCACGGCATTCACCTATATTGTAGTTGCCGCCCTTCTTGCACTTACCGCATTCTTCTTCAAGAGAGAGTTTAGCTGATCAACTCTTTCTTTTAATTTTCAAAAGGAAAAAAATAGATACGTTGGTTCCATCGTTCATAATCTTTATATTACACTGCCGTGTTTATAGCCACATTCCAAATCAAGCCTAATACAGAACGTGATCAGACTATGAGATATGTAATGAAATTTGGCGGTACATCCATTGCTGATGGGAAGAAGATACGTCATGTTGCACAGCTTTTGATCGGCTACAGGGATGCCGGGGATCAGGTAGTTGCTATAACTTCGGCCCTTGGAGGTGTTACTGACGGGCTGCTCACCAACGCAGCTGAAGCATCACAAAAAGGAAAGGTCTCCCGGATAAAGGAGTTCATGACAGACCTTGCCAAAAAACACTATGATGCTATCGGCTATGCAATTGATGATGAGAGGATCGCCGACGATGTCATCGAGACCATCGACAGCCGCATAGATGAACTTGAAAAAGCACTTATCGGCATCTGCTATCTCGGTGAGCTGACACCACGTTCCATTGATTACATCTCATCCTACGGAGAGCGCCTGGCAGTGCCGATCATCAGTGGAGCTATACGCTCACTTGGAACGGACTCAATGCCATTTACCGGCGGAGAGGCAGGTATTGTCACAACAAGTGATTACGGAAATGCCCAGCCACTTGAGAAAAGCTATGATCAGGTGGAGAACAATATATCGGCTCTTGTGGAAACCTCGATCCCCGTGATAACCGGTTTCATTGCAGAGGATAAGAAAGGTATTATCACAACCCTTGGACGCGGCGGTTCTGACTTTACCGCATCTCTTGTGGGTGCTGCTATCCGGGCAGATGAGATCTGGCTCTGGAAAGAAGTACACGGCATTATGACCACTGATCCGAAGATAGTTCCTGAAGCATCACCCATTCCGCAGATATCTTACATCGAAGCAATGGAATTGTCATATTTCGGTGCCAAGGTACTTCACCCACGTGCCATCGAACCTGCCATAAAGCATGGTATACCGGTTCGTGTTAAGAATACTTTTGATATAGAATATCCAGGCACACTTATCGTCGCAGACCAGACCCGGAAGGCAGATGTGGTAAAAGCAGTGACGCTTATCAGGAAAGTGGCTGCCGTCAACATATCAGGAGCCGGGATGGTAGGAGCCATCGGTACAGCAGCAAGGATATTTTCCGCACTTGCAAAAGCCGGTGTCAATATAATTATGATCAGCCAGAGCTCATCCGAAGCCAACATGTCCCTTGTTGTTGAGGAAGCTCACCTTAAGAAAGCTGTGAAAGCATTAAGGTCCGAGTTCAACAAAGGTGTTGTAGGGGAAGTGGCCTACGACAAAAATGTCTGTGTGGTCGCTGTGGTAGGTGCCGGAATGGACGGCATACCAGGCGTCGCAGGAAAAGTATTTGGAGCCCTCGGAAAGGGAAAGATCAACGTAATAATGATCAGCCAGGGTTCATCCCAGCACAACATCTCCTTCGCGATCAGTGAAAAGGATGCAGAGGAGGCAGTAAGAGTACTGCACCAGGAATTCGGTCTCGGATCAAAGAAACAATCCGGACAGTAAAGGAGGCCTTTAAAGTTGAGTGATAAACATCTTACATACGCAGATTCCGGAGTGGACATCGAGAAAGAGGAATCCACCATCAAAGCACTGACAAGTGGAATGACATACAGACGCGAGGGCCTTGGAGCTCCGCTCACCGATATTGGCCATTATGCAGGACTCATCGAGTTCGGAGAGTATGCACTGGCAATGGCCACTGATGGCGTCGGTTCAAAGGTGCTAATTGCAAATGAGATGAAGCGCTGGAACACAGTTGGTATCGACTGTATCGCCATGAACGTGAACGACCTGCTGGCCATAGGTGCAGAACCGATCAGTTTCGTGGATTACCTTGCACTTGAAGAGCATACTGACGAGTTCGCACGCCAGATCGGCGAAGGACTTACCAGGGGTGCAGAAATATCAAAGATGACCATCGTCGGTGGGGAAACAGCAACCCTCCCGGAGATCATAAATGGCTTCGACCTTGCAGGAACCTGTCTTGGAATGGTAAAGAAAGATGAGATCATCACCGGTGAAAAAGTGCAGCTTGGTGATGTCCTGGTAGGCATCCCAAGTAGCGGCGTTCACAGCAATGGTTACACCCTTGTCAGGAATATAGTCGATCGCTCAGAACACTCATACCATGATAAGTTCCCCTACAACCCTGAGACCACCATTGGTGACGAGCTGCTGATACCAACTCGCATTTACATGGAAGTCCTCGATGTAATAAAAAAATGTGACGTTCACGGACTTGCACATATTACTGGAAGCGGACTCCTGAAGCTCAAAAGGGTTACCGATCTTGGATTTGATTTTACGGACCCGATCGAGCCAAGTGACATATTTAAGTTCCTTCAGGAAGAGGGTAATGTTGACGAGCTTGAAATGTACCGTACCTTCAACATGGGAATGGGCTTTTTGATAGTTCTTCCGGAAGAAGATGCTAAGAAGGCTGCAGAGATGACAGGCGGAAAGATCGTCGGAAAGATCGTCGAAAGCGGTATTCGTGTTGAAGAACTTGAGATAATTTAACATGGCATGTATAAACGATATACCCTATGAGATACTCCTGAAAGGAGCAACACCACAGCAATGTGAGGACTTCGTCCGGAAAGAATGTGATGAGGTCTATCACGTTAAAGGTGGTTACAAGATACGGGGAGTACTCCTCCGTGGCGGGAATTCCATCCCCATAGGAGTCAAAGGTAACGACCTCATATTCCAGTTCATAAAACCCTGCAGCGGTATTTTCATCCTGAGAATTCCGGATGCACAGGATGAGATCGAAAAGATACGCAATCCAATGAAATGATCAGATCTTTGATATTCTGGCATTGTCCATGACGCAACCGAGGAAACCCGGGGAAGGGAACTCGTGAACTGTCGTGGCAATTATCAGTCCAGCTCCTATATTTTTTACCACCATTACAGCCTGGTCATCATCATTCCTTAAGATGACATTCCCGTCTGTCGCAGAGAAGTAGCCATCACATTCCACAGCCATACCGGGATCATTGACAATGCACTGTGCCCCATGCTCACCCACCCTGTGAAGATGTGTTTCCCCGTGTTTTTCTATGTATGTAAGCTGCATCGGTAACCAGCTGTGATCATATTTTGTGACAAGTGCTCCAAAGACTACAAGTACACCACCGGCACTTACGAACTTCTCAAATGCCTTGCTGTTCCTTTCAATGCCCGGAAGTATCTTTGTATATGCTGAATTGGCAAACCCCGTCGGCACGATGACACATTTACATGCAGGAAGAAAAGGCGTACCAATGGCTGTGGAAAGGACACGCTGGCATTTCAGACCATTTTCCTCAAACAGTTTTTCAAAAAGCAACGGATTATCCCAGATCAGCATCACATCTGTCATGAGAGGAACTAAACATTAAAGGCTCTTAAATTTTCCCACACCATCGGAAAAAGCAGCTTCAAAATTAAGTTTGTAAGAATTCGCCAGATACATCAGGAGAGGGGAGTAATAATAAAATATTACATCTTATTCTGGAAATAATGGGTCCAATAATGAAAATAAGCAAAAGAAAAGGAACCGAAAATAAAAAGAGAAGAATGAGAGTTAAAGTACTCTCATATAGTGTTAAGATACCTTTCGACTTCCCAGTCGTGTACCTGAATACGATATGCATCCCAGTCAGCCCTTGCAAGCCTGAGGACGTTCTCGTGGACGTGCTCACCAAGAGCCTCATGCAGTAAATCGTTCTCAGCAAGGTAGTTTGCAGAATCTTTCAGGGTTGGTGGAAGCATATCGATCCCAAGATCACTTAAGCCTTTGTCGGAAAGTTCGAAGATGTTCTCTTCCCGGGACTCTCCCGGATCGATCTTGTTCCTGATACCATCCAAACCTGCTGCAAGTACAGCAGCGAAGGTAAGGTATGGATTACAGGATGGGTCAGGACTTCTAAGCTCCACACGAGTACCCTTGCCCCTTGCAGCAGGGATACGGATAAGTGAGCTTCTGTTGGCACCGGACCATGCAATGTATACCGGAGCCTCATAGCCTGGCACGAGACGCTTGTAGGAGTTAACAAGTGGATTGCAAATAGCTGTAATGGCCTTTACGTGTTTGAGGAGCCCGCCAATAAAGTAGCGTGCATCGTCACTGATCTGCATGTCCCCATCAGGATCGTAGAACGCATTATCCCCATCCTTTGAAAGGGAAAGGTTCACATGCATACCGGAACCGTTCTCACCAAAAATAGGCTTTGGCATGAAAGTTGCATGTAATCCGTTGAGCTTTGCAATGGTACGGGTAACATACTTGAAGGTCATGACATTGTCAGCAGTGGCAAGTGCATCGCCATACTTGAAATCGATCTCATGCTGACCAAAAGCGACCTCGTGGTGAGATGCCTCGATATCAAACCCGAGCTCCATGAGTGTCAGTACAATATCACGGCGTATATCCTCTGCAAGATCAGCAGGTGCGAACTCAAAGTACCTGCCATAATCATGAGGTACTGTGGTTGCTTTTCCATTCTCTTTTTCGAACAGGAAGAACTCAAGTTCAGGACCTACATTAAGTGTAAAGCCCATATCTTCAGCTTCCTTCATAACTTTTTTGAGAACAAAACGGGGATCGCCTGCAAAAGGAGTTCCATCAGGCAGATAGATATCACACACCATCCTTGCAACAACGCCCTTGGACTGGTTCCATGGAAGTATCGCAAATGAGGAGACATCCGGTTTCAGGACCATGTCCGATTCATTGATACGGACAAAGCCTTCAATAGATGAGCCATCAAATGATATTCCCGCACTAAGAGCTTTTTCTACCTGTGTTACCGGGATCTCAACGTCTTTCACGACACCCTGGATGTCCGTGAACTGCAACCTGATAAACTTAACATTGTTTGCCTCAATGGCCTTGAGTACATCTTCTTTAGTATTGATATTCATTGCATCGCCCACATCAATGGATTGATTTGTACCTAATTACTTTACAGATATATATGATATTATTGTTTAAAACCTACCTTTCATATATCATGTTTTTGGTAAAAATTGGCAACTACTTTGATATAAAAATTGATGCATCCTTTGATAATAGACCTGTAAAAGGATAAGGTAAAGGAAGGAAACTGGAGATCCCTGTTTGAGGGGATATTTCTTGAAATCCAAATTATATTGACGGACGGAATCTTTCAGTTTCCCTTATCAGAAGCCAACCTATAATTGGAGGGAGTAGGATATATAGTCACTGGTGAAAAGCTATCAGCTTTTGCACCCTGACCACTGTTTTAGGATCATTTTAAACAAAGCGGATACCTACATCATGCATCTTGTTGCGTATGGCAATGTTTATCACCAGAGGAGTCAGTGACTCCACCATGCCAGATGTCTCAATAGGACCAGTATCAAGAGGACGCATGTTTGGTATATCCCTTACAAGATCGAAGACTATTTTCTTGGAGTGCATGCAGTTTCCACAGACCGCTATATCATAATCAAGATCAAGGTCAAGATCTGCAAGCTTCTTTGCAGGAACATTGTGGAAAGCCGACACCAGCTCGATGTTTTCTGGCAAGAGACGGACCATCTCCTCGGCCGCACTACCTGCTTCAGGAGTCGTATAACAGAAATAATCGGCATTGTATTTTGAATCCTTAGCGTCAATGGTCACAGGGATATTGTCACTACCAGCCTGCCGGATATAACAGCGGTCTTTCTCCATAGGCACTACCACAGAAACTACGATCTGATCCTTCAGAACAGGAGTTATCAGCTCAACGACAGATGGGAGCTGTTCATAGCGTATTGCAAATAGAATGATATCTGCACCCTCTGCTGCTGCCTTGTTGTCCGTTCCATTGATAGTGGCATCAATGCCTCTTTCACGCAGGATACGAGTATATTCAGCTGCTACGTCCATGGCTTTTTCTGCACTTCTGGAGCCCACTATCACATCATGTTTCTGACCCCAGCGTAAAGCAAATCCTTTACCAATATTACCAGTTCCACCAAGTATTGCGATCTTCATAACAATCCCATTAATCTTCCAAGTTAGTTATATCTGTTTTGACAAGCAGAAAAGCAATACGGGCTAAAAAGGGAAGGGAGAAAACCCATGTCCCTTCAAAACCCAAGAGGTATTTTTGAATTCTTAAGCAATACTTAGAACCATCCGCGGTCTGCCATTGATTCAACAACACGGTTGATAGCGACGACGTATGCAGCGGTCCTCATGTTGATGTTGTATTCTCTGGAAGCCTCGAGGACAGCATGGTATGCGTTTGTCATCTTAGCATCAAGACGGTTGTAGACACGCTCTTCGCTCCAGCGGTACATGTAGAAGTTCTGGACCATTTCGAAGTAGGACACAGTAACTCCACCACCATTACAAAGGAAGTCTGGGATAAGGTGTACACCTTTCTGGAAAAGGATCTCATCAGCTTCAGGTGTTGTTGGACCGTTTGCAAGCTCAGCGACGATCTTTGCTTTGATCTTGTCTGCGTTCTCTTCTGTTATGACGTGCTCGAGAGCTGCTGGGATAAGTACATCGACATCAAGCTCAAGGAGGTCTTCGTTGGAGATCGGCTCTGTTCCTGCGAGGCCGACAACTGAACCGGTTTCCATCTTGTGTGCCTGTGCTGCTTCTGCACTGAGGCCGTTCATGTTCACAACACCGCCCCTGCTGTCACTGACAGCAACGACCTTGCATCCAAAGAGCTCTTCACAGAGAGCAGCTGCGAAGTAACCTGCGTTACCGTATCCCTGAATAGCTACGGTTGCGTCTTTGAGGTCAAGACCGATATCTACTGCTGCTTCACGGACAGTGTAGAGACCACCACGAGCTGTTGCGTCGCCACGACCGAGTGAACCACCGATGCTGAGTGGCTTACCGGTGATGACACCAGCCTGGTTCTTACCGGAGAACTTGGAGAACTCGTCCATCATCCATGCCATCATCTGTGGGTTGGTGTAGACATCAGGTGCAGGTACATCTTTGTCAGGACCTACGATCATTGAAATGCTTGAAATGTACTTCCTTGAAAGGCGCTCGAGTTCACCAGCGGACATTTCCTTAGGGTTGCAGATAACTCCTCCCTTACCTCCACCGAGTGGGATGTCCATAACTGCACATTTCCAGGTCATCCATGCTGCAAGTGCCTTGACTGTGTCAACGGTCTCTTCCGGGTGGAAGCGGATACCACCTTTGGTTGGACCCCTTGCATCATTGTACTGTACCCTGAATCCCTGGAATACCTTGATGGAACCATCGTCCATGCGGACAGGAAGGGACACGTGCATCTCCCTCATTGGGTTTCTAAGGATCTCGTGGATACCTTCATCCATCTCAAGGATGTCTGCGCATTTCTTTAACTGCTTTCTTGAATTTTCAAATGGGTTCTGTTCTGCCATGTGATTTACCTCGCATTTAATTTTAGATAATAATTCTATTTTTAAAAAGACCATGGGAAATATATAGCCTTTTTTGTTAACAATTTTTAATGATCATCTCATTGGTAGTTATAAAGATGTTATCACCAGTGTGACGACTAGGCTAGCTATTACCGATAGGTAGTATATAATAATGACGGTTTCCAATACATTGAAATTAATTAAGATAAGAGCCAAAAACGAGAAGAAGCGACCTCTTATTCAGAAACCGCCTCTGCAAAATCCCCACCAATTCCTTCCGAATTCTACATTTTTTTCTTCGATCTTTCCGATAACTTTTTTAAGGTCATAATTTGAGAGTATAAATTCTACTGACAGATCAACAGTATATATCAACGCACAACTGCCCCCTCAGAACAGCATCCCGTGGTTGCCCGAAGGATCCGGGATCAAGTATAAAGATCAAAACAAAATTGCTAGATGGCACGTTATCTTTATATTACACTACCATGTAGTACCCTTGGCGCATTGTAAGGTCCTTGCACGAGAATATGGCAGAGCCTTTCGGTGAATGTACAGACAACCTCAATGCGGCACATACGATAATGCGACATACGCCTGACACGAGGGAAACCGGAAGGGACAGCGGGGATCCCAATAGGATGATCTTTCGGAGTTAGTGGGCCGGGCTACAGCATTATCGACATCTTCTCAATCATATCAGATAAAGGTCACAGACATGTCTTTTAAAAATGCGCTAAAGGATAAAGGAGATGGCATAACCATCGATCTGGAAGTGACACCGGGCTCAAAAAAAGTCAGTTTCCCCGGAGGTTACAACCAGTGGCGCCAACGCATAGAGATAAAGCTCAGATCCGCTGCCCAGAAAGGTAAGGCTAACGATGAACTTATAGAAAGCCTTGCAGACTTTTTTACAGTAAATACTTCCAGTGTCAGTATAAGGTCAGGTGCAAGAAGTACAAAAAAGACAATTGAGATAGACGGTCTTGATTATGGTAAAGCAGTCAGGATGCTTGGGAATGCTTTTGTAGATATATATTGAAACTTGTCGAAAAAAAGAAACCATTACAAATATATACTATGTTCCGTACATAAATAAGAATGACACTAACTCAAGTTCTTACAAACCCAAACGGCTTTTTTGAAGAGAAGATGAAAAACGAAGTGGAAATGAAAACCCCGCTTCTGATCGTACTTCTCATTGCAGTTCTAGGCGCGATAAACGCTGTAATAATGACACAGAAGATCATGGAGACCCTTCCCCCTGAGGCAGCAGCATTTGCAAGCATAGGGGCAATTGCCGGTGCAATAGGTGCATTCATTGCTGCGATAATCATGTGGGTCATCTATTCAGGAGTATTCTATGCGATCTCATCCATCCTGGGCGGAGAGGGAACGTTCAAACGTGTACTCGAAGTTGTTGCCTACGGATTCATCCCATCCATTGCAAGCGGCATCATAGGCATCATCGTAATGGCAACATCGTTCTCATTTGAGAACTTTGACATGCAGAACCCGGAACTTCTGGAGCAGGCAATGCTTAATGATCCTACAATGAAAATGTCAGTGATAGTCGGGATCCTTTTCACACTATGGAGTGCTAACATCTGGATATTCGGACTTGTCCATGCAAGACACATGACCGTGAAGAACGCAGCAATATCCATACTGGTGCCTGTAGGACTTTACATATTATACACTGCAAGCAAGTTCATAGGTGCATAAAGTGACACTAAAGGCCATTATAAGCATAACACTAATACTGCTCCTGGCACTTACGGTTCCTGCAGCAGCTGATACAGATATCAGGCCAACCGTGGTCGTGGACTATTCCATGGAGCCTGCAGTCCTCATGCCCGGGGATACCGGCACCATCACCATATCCATAGAGAATATGGCAGGAGGAGAAGTGTATGTCCAGGAGGATGACAAGACATTCGATATGAACGCTTACATTGCAAGTATAACGCTTGGCGGTAACAATGATATCGACATCCTCAACAATGAATACACGGACATCGGCCTGCTGGGACCGCGGGATACCATCAAACTGGCATTCAACATACGTGCAAAGGAAAACGCAGAGGATGGCGTCCATTTCCTGAACATGGAACTTGTGGGCGGCAGTGACATGTACGATCTCAACTACAACATCCCGGTCAAGATCGATGGCAGGAACTTAAAGCTTATAATGGCAACAATGCCAACAACGGTGATGAACGAGATCTCAACGATAGAACTTGACATCATCAATACACGACCAAATGATGTAAACAATGTCATAATCAAACCCGAAGGGGAAAATGTCTCATTCAACCCCACAGAAATTTTCGTTGGGAACATAGCTGCAGGCAACAAATCCACAGTGGCAATCACACTCAACACCATGACATCTTCAGGCGGACCAAAGAACATTTCATTCACAGCCTCATTTTTCAATGGCGATAACTACCATGTTTCCGGAAATGAAGAGACAGAGATAAACGTGGTAAGCCAGCCATCACTGATCTTCACCAGCATAGAAGTGACAAAGATCGGGAACAGGTATTCATTTATTGGTGACATCAATAATTTCGGCACGACCGATGCAAAGAACGTACTGGTATCTGTTGTCGAATCCGAAGATATCACACCCATGCAGCCTTACGCGAACTACTTCGTAGGCACACTTGAGGCAGATGATTTCAGCAGTTTCGAACTATCTGCACGCATCCTGTCCTCTGACGTAAAAGAGATACCCATCCTTATTGAATTCCGTGACACTGACAACGTATATTCATCTGTGACAGGCTATATTGACCTTGAAAGTACTTCAGTACCGGAAGGCGGGGATAAGGAAACACCCATATGGATGTGGGGGATCATCGCGATCATAACCATAGCAATTGCCGGAATTATCGTCTATAGCTGGAAGAACAGGAAGACAGCAGAAGTGGAAGAACCTGAAGACCTGGATGAAGAAGAATTAGATGATGCCGAAGCTGATGAAGTCGAAGACTGATGAGGAACCTATGTCCGATCCGATAGTCCAGTTACAGAATGTCAGGAAAACCTATACCCTCGGAGCAAGTGAGATACATGCACTCAATGGAGTCAGCATATCCATTGAAAGAGGAGATTTTGTCACGATAATGGGAGCATCCGGTTCAGGAAAGTCCACCCTTCTCAATATGGTAGGCTGCCTTGACACGCCCACATCAGGTAAAGTGAAGATCAATGGAACGGATATAACTAAACTTGATGATGACAGGCTTACAACTATCCGCAGGGACAATATCGGATTCATTTTCCAGCAGTTCAACCTGATACCCACCCTGACTGCAATTGAGAATGTAGAGATGCCTATGATATTCAGCAGGGTCCCACAAAATTTGCGAAAAGAACGGGCCATGCGCACACTGGAACAGGCAAAACTTGAGGCCGAATATGCATCTCATCGCCCGAACGAGCTATCAGGAGGACAGCAACAGAGAGTTGCCATTGCACGTGCCCTTGCAAATGAACCTCCGATCCTTCTTGCAGATGAACCCACCGGAAACCTTGATTCAAAGACCGGGAAGAGCATCATGGAACTGCTGGTCCGGCTAAATGAAGAGGGCACGACCTTGATAGTCGTCACCCACGACCAGAAACTTACTGAATATTCCAATAAGACCATCGTGCTAGTGGACGGGGAGGTCTCCAATGATATCTATTGAAGATATCCAAAGCAACATGTACCTGCAACTTGCAAGGAGAAACCTCAAGCGCCAGACCTTCCGAACGGTCCTTGCAGCCATAGGTATAATCATCGGGGTCATTGCCATCTCATCCATGGGGATCCTTGGGAACAGCCTGAAAATGTCGGTCACCGATTCATTCGGGGACATAGGGGACAAACTTCTCATATATCCTGCACCCGGAGAGGACGGCGTGACAGAAAAGCAGATCCAGCAGATGAAAAAGGTAGACGGCATAGATGCCATAATTCCTGCCTATTCGACAGGGGACCGGGTCGAATACAAGAATAGCTATACCTTTGGGTCCATCTATAGCATCGAACGAGAGGATCTGGAAAAGCTGGCAGAGGTGGAAGACGGGCAGTTCTTCAAATCCGGCTCAACCGATTGTGTGATCGGATCCTCCATTGCTGACAACCTTGAACTGAGGGTTGGAAGCAAGATCGAGATAGGAGATTCAAGGCTCAGGGTAGTAGGGATCCTGAAAGAGCGCGGGATGGGATTCGATATCGATGCAGACACAGGCGTGTTCACATCGGCACAGATGTATGAGAAGATGTACCATGGCGAGGGGGATGAATATGATTTCGCCATCGTCCGGGCAGAGGAACTTGACAAGGTGGACGACATAAAAGAAGATATTGAGAAGCTCCTGAACAAGAGAGAAGAGGTAATAACCGTTTTCGCAACCAATATCATCCTCGAAAGCATCAATGAAGCCTTCAAGTCCATTTCCCTTTTCCTCATGGGGATCGGTTCGATCTCTCTGCTGGTAGCAGGGGTCAGCATATTGAACGTCATGCTCATGTCCACAATGGAACGCACCAAAGAGATCGGTGTGATGAAAGCAGTCGGTGCCTCGCGGAAGGATGTACTCACAATGTTCCTTCTGGAAGCCCTGCTTCTGGGAGTTGTTGCAAGTCTTATCGGAGGTTTGTTCACCATCGGAGCAGGCTACCTTATACTTTCACTGGTAGTAAAGAATACATCATACCTGTTCTCACTGGCAACCCTGATCTACATATTTGAAGGGATACTGTTCGGTGTTGCTACAAGCCTTATTGGAGGGATGTACCCTGCATGGAAGGCATCGAATATGAGACCTCTTGATGCATTGAGGTATGAGTGAGAGCACAGAGAAAAATATGGAAATCCCATTCATAGGGATCAGAAAAAAGATTATGCCGGCTTGCAAAAAAAACCGGCAATTAAAGACCTTAATTAAGTGAGTCCCTGACGGCCTGGGCTGTACCCTGACCTTTGAATGCCTTTATGAACAAAAGGGTCTCAGCATAGCACATTGCATCGATAGCAGCTTTTGTGTCATCACCCACAGAGTATATCCTGTCAAAGAATTGCTTGACTGCAAACTTGCTGAACTTGCCGAATATCTCGTTGTCGCCCTTGCCCGGAGCTTTCTCTTTGTATGTGGAGATAGTCCAGTTCCTGATATCGTTGAAGAGTTCAGGCTCATAGACCTTGAAGATATCCCAGACAATGTTCTGGTAGAAAGTTGCCACATTTCCTTTGACAATGTCGCCGTGAGGGAAGCGGTTGTGGATAAGATCACGAGGTGTTCCGGTGATACCGTGCTGTGCGATCCTCACATCCAGACCATTGTCCTTCAATGCCTGTGCCACTGCAACTGTCTGGTCGATGTCGATGGATACCTGTTCAATAAGATTTCCGTTGGAATCATAGGTGTTACCGTGTGCGCTTCCGTTGGCAATGGCCAAAAAGTGAGGGAACACACCATTCTCGTTCAACGCCTTGATGAATGTGACTGCCTCTTCCGGACTTGTAAGCACCCTTCCATGATCATCTTCCCTGCCGATCTCACCGACCTCTACTTCAAGACCATATTCCTTGTTCCCCATGTTCTCCTTGATATGAAGACCGATCTTTGTAGTGGCATCGATATTGTCAGCAAGCTCTTCACGCAGGTTACCACCCTGGAAGTTGAACAGGTGGGATGCGTCAATGGCAAAGGATGTGAATCCTGCATCGATCTGCCCGCTAACAAGGGCCTTTGTAGACTCAATGTCCTCATCAGTCCCTTTCTTGATACCTATGTGATCAGCATGCAAAGCCCACATGTCAAAACCGACTTCCTTTGCTGCTTCTCTTGCCATCCTTGAAAGGTCAGATGGCTTCAAACCGGAATATCCGCCTTCCAGATTACACTCGGACCTTGCAAGCTCGAAGATGAGCGGTGCATCCATATCCTTAGCAGCACGCATGATGCCGTTCATGACAAGTGCTATCCTCGGATTAGCGGTTATTATGATAGTGTCCTTGTCAAGCAGGCTCTTAAACATTAATGAACTTGGTATTGGCTCAAAATTATTATTGGTCATATTGTCACCTTCAAATTTCTTTCAGCTATTTTTGATACTTAATAGACGTTTCAATTCATAATCATTTCTATTCGAAAATGTAAGCACCCAGATATGAAATGAAAACACCAAAAACAATAAATACACAACATCCAATGAGTTTAAGATAAAATAAGGGGGCTAAGCCAATGAAACATCTCCTGGAACTGGAAAATAAACTTTCAAATATGACAACTGATGAAATTTACAACTACGCAAAAGATAACTACCCGGAAGAACCGAACATGTGGATGGGAAAGAAAAAACTGGTCGTTCGCAGGATAGTCAATTATGAAAGGAACAAAATGAACATTGAGGAAACTACAGAATAAAATAAGCTCTGCTCTTTTTGAGATAGCATACCTTCTTCAAAGGACATTTTTGTAATATTCAGGAACCAGAGATAGTCTGAAGCAGCCTGACTATTACAACTTCATAGATCAATATACCCAGCATCACACATGCCAGCATAGAGATCAGCCCTACTGTTACAGGTGATCCTGTCATCTTTATTTTTCTCGTAACACACTTTCATCCAGCATACACCCCACACTGCACAGAAGAAATTACCATATAAAATTTGAACTAACAGCTATTTTAATTTTAATAAGAGAGTGGAAAATTAAACCATTTGACGAAAACTAAGAAAACAGAACAAAAGAAAAAATAGAAGACAAAAATGGGAAGAAAAAGGAGAATTTTTGCCTTTTTTATCACTCCTCTTCCACAAGACTGGCACCAACACCCATCACACGTATTCTTGTCTCAAGTGGGTGGTCCCAGCCATCAGGAATTATCTCTTCCTTCTCCACGTCGACCTTTACATGTTCGGGGTCCAGACCTGCATCGGCCATATACTGTATGATCATTTCCTTTCCTGTTGTCGTGGCATATTCAAGTGCTTCTTCATACTCATAGAAATTCATTCGTCCTTTCTCAGAGAAAACATAGAATTCCCAATCCGGTGCTGCCATTGAAACAGGCCTGACAAGGAAATCCACCCTGCGGATACCTTTTGCTGCCAGCGCACCTGCTGCATTGCCGACATTCGAGAATTCAGGGACCACTATATCTGCATCAAGTATTTCTTTGAGGTTTTCAAGATATGCCACCACAGGACCGCCTATCAGGACTACCGGCATCTCGACCTTGAACTTTGTCGGGGACTCGATGTCAAAGATCTTACGGATCTCGTTCTTGGGTATACCCTCCAGGAAGAAGGACATGAGATCAGATGCCATGTTCTTGGCAAATTCCTGTTTTACAAAAGCAGCAAACTCCTGAGCATCCCTCTTGCACAGAGAACCGAGGTACTTTGCGCCTATTTGCGCTGCCTCGACAGTGTGCTCTTCATAATCACCAAGCACGTGCAGGGCGTCCGTGGGTGTGAAACCGATGGTCTGTATCAGGCGTTTCTGAAGCAGAAGATCGATATGTTTGGCTGAAGGATACTTTTTCAGACGATACTTGATCTCCCTTAATGATGTAGGGGTTTCGGATATTGCGCCAAGTACCTCTTTTTCCATGTCGGTTATGTCGATCGGGTCGTATCCAGTCCTGATGAAGAACTTGGTTGGCTGGAAATTCTTACCTATCAATCCTTTAGAAGGCATTGGGTTCGTCTGAAGCTGATCGAGAAATCCGGGGTAAATATCTGCGGCACGACAAAGTGGGATCACCCTTCTTGGCCCGATGTTGACGTGATTGTCCTTGACCCATACATCACTGTCCCCTCCCATTGCAGAGGTCTCCATCTTGATGGCTTTGACCCTTGTCTTCCAGCCGCCTACAACAGCACCTGACTCACTCATGTCCGGAACACCGTCATTTATGACAGAAATATCAGTACTCGTTCCACCTACATCGATCACAGCACAGGTATCATTACCGGTCAGGAAAGATGCACCTACCAGACTGCCCGCAGGACCTGAGAAGATAGACTCGATCGGCTTTTCAAGAGCACTTCTGATACCAATGACAGAACCATCACATTTGAGCATGAAAACATTTGCATCCACACCTTTGGAAACAATATACTGTTCCACAGTAGACATAAAATTCTCAGTGATAGGAATAAGCTGGGCATTAAAGAATGCAGTAACTGCCCTTTCGAAAGCTCCAAGGTCCTGTGAAAGCTCATGAGCACATACAACAGGAAGCCCGGTAGCTTCCTTGACGATCTCTTTTACCCTCAGTTCATGGTCATGATTACGAATACTGAAATAAGAAGAAACCGCAAATGCTGCAACACGGTCTTTGATCCCTGCTGCAAAGACCCTTACAGCCTCCTCATCCAGAGGTGCTGTCTCTATCCCATTATAATTGTGACCACCCGTTACCTGAACAAAATGTTCAGTTGGCAGATCCTTATTTATTTCATAGTTTCCAACAAGGATCAGACCTACAGGAAAACCCGTACCTTCCAGAATACTATTAGTGGAAAGTGTGGTTGAAACGGATACGACCTTCACGTCCTTGAGATATTCATGATCGATCCCATCGATCGCATTCCTTATGCCCCCCAGTGGATCAGGATATGTTGTAAGCGCTTTGTTCGAAGCAATGATAACCTCATCCGAATCCCTCAGAAGTACAGCGTCTGTGTAAGTTCCACCTGCGTCTATACCAAGACTGTATTTCATCCAAAAACAACTCCTTTATCTCATGAAATGAACAATTTGAATAATGGCCTTTCAAGATGGCCTATAACTAATCGATTAAAAAGGTAACCTATACATAAAGATATCGTATTTATTTATCGCCGTTAACTTCTAAAAACCGCACCAGTCGGCACGTCCATAATATAAATAATAAGAAAAAAAGGCAAGAATTGATTGAAACTTTCCATATATAAGAGTAACAGATCGGATTGGAATTAGAAAGAACACGATGATCCAACAAATTGTTATCTTCAAATTTTAATATATTAGGATCATCCATTCTCAATTCTGTAATTTCAAGGGTCTTAAAATTGAGAACGAACAGAGAATTTGTGGCCCCCTGAACCTGACTCATCATATTTAGAAATATATAGCCCATCCTGAGAATTTCTCAATAAGATAACTATAAGAATGGAAATCTAAATATATTAATTGCTAATCGTGAGTTATATATATCAATAACAACATAGTCGAACTTGAAGATATATCGTCAAGATGTTAGTTGGAAGTGACTCGAATGAAAAAACATGATTTCTCATGGAAGAACAACGAAATAAAGTACCCTGAAAGTTTCGGGAAAATTGTTGCCATCCCAATATCTGAAGAAAAAGAGGATGCTGCCGATGATCACACAATGGTAAATAACCATATGATGCTCGACGATGAAGAGATAGGTGATGTTATCATCGATGCTTTCAAAGAGCGTATGCGAACCATGTTATCTGATCACAGACACGATCAGAACCATTGAACACCAGATAACAGCATAGCATTAATTTTCAACACACCCATTTCTACTGTACATGCCGTATATTAACAATGGTAGTAGCAATACTGCAAAAATGTTTTTCACTTCTTGAGGCATGATCTCACTGGCACTTCCTGCTATTGAAAGAGCATCGATACCTAGATTCGAGTAGATCTGATCGAGAACAAGCCCACTGATAACTGCACACAGTGCTATCGATGCAAGATAGACTACAGTGGTCCTTTTACCAAGGAATTTCAAGACCATAGTGATCGTGGCTGCGTTAGTAGCAGGTCCTACAAGCAGGAATACGAATGCAGCACCGGGACTCATCCCTTTTAAGATAAGAACCGCTGCAAGTGGAGTGGAAGCAGTTGCACAGATGTAAAGTGGTATTCCCACAACAAGAGCAAGCAACATGGATCCAATTCCACCACCAAGATAGCTGCCTACCATGTTCGCTGGTACGAAAAAAGAGATAATACCTGCAATTACGACCCCAACAATAAGCCAGAAACCGATCTCGCCAAGTAATTCAATGTAAGCGTACTTTATGCCAGACCTCACTTTCTGCACAAAGTTTTCAGCTTCGCCTTCATGGCTACCACATGAACTGCAGCCACAGGCATCTGGCGTAGCGGAGGTCATTGGAAGCACTGTTAATTGTACCGTTTTTTTAGATACCGGAACAGGACCTTCCTTTGAAGAGTTCAGTATATTCTCGGTCACACCTGCAACAACAGCAGTAGCAAATGTTGCCACCGGCCTGAAGACGGTCATTATAGGATCAAGAAGGGCATAGGTTATAGCAATGGAATCCACCCCGGTCTGGGGGGTCGAGATAAGGAATGACAGGGTTGCACCTTTTGTAGCACCTCTTTTTCTGAGAGATAGTGCAGCAGGAACGACCCCGCAGGAGCATAGTGGCAGAGGCACACCTAAAATGGATGCGTTGAGAACAGACCTGAACTTTCCTGCAGAACTGCCCAGATATTGCATTACTTTATCATCTGGAACGAAAACATGCAAAAGACCCGCTATACCAAAACCCAGCAACAGGTAGGGAGCAGCTTCTGCAAAGATATGCCATGACTCGATCAGTATACCTGAGAATGCTTCTGCAACAGAATCAGCAAAGCTCACAATGCACACCTCATGACATGCTTGCGGGACAGCTCAAGGAGGATTTTCACGTGCTCATCAGCAACTGAATAGACAACAAAACGGCCCTTCTTTTTGGTCCTGACAAGGTCAAGCTGGCGAAGGGTGCGAAGATTATGTGATATCGCTGACTGGCTCATTCCAAGAGCGAATTCAAGCTCACATACGAACATCTCTTTTTCCAGAAGAAGATACATGATCTTCAGGCGCGGTCCCGATTGAAGTGCATGGAAGATATTGGATATCCTCACTATTGCATCTTCTTCAGGCAGGTTGGATGCAAGAGAGCTGATAGCTTCCTTATCTACCAGCTCACATATATGGCCACGTTCCATGAATATATGAACATGTGCTCATGTATATATTATTAGCGCTGTGCCAAGAACTACGAAGATACAGACAAAACGGTCAGATGCTACCATTTTCATCTCAAAGAGTGACGTGCGATAATTTCCCTGATAACAACGGGACTCCATCGAAAGTGCAACATCATCAGCCATACGCATGGACCCTCTTAAAGCAGGTATTGCCAGGGACAGCATCCCGGATATGGGATGATGCCCGTACTTCAAGCCGCGGGACATCTGGGCATCCTTGATCTGCCTCACATACCACAGCAGATGTGGAACAAAATGAATTGCCAATGACATCATTGTCGCTACTTCAAAGGACGTAGTCCCTAATTTCCCTAAGGGAAGAGGACGAAGCAAGTGCTCGATCCCACTGGTTATCAAAGCCGGTCTTGTGGTGGAAGTTAGCAGGGAACCAAAAAGGATCAACAGGACGAAACGACCGGTGACAACTGTTCCCTTTTCAAGGCCTTCGTATGTTGGTGAAAAAGCAAGAGAAAAGATCGGACTTCCATCTGTGAAGAACAGATGGATAAGAAAAATGAAACAAAAGAATATAACCATTGGACGAAGGGATCGTATAGCTACGGACATGCTCACGCATGCCATGTTTGTTAGCATCCCAAAAAGAACTGCCAGAACAAACAGATGTGACAGCACGGAAATATTGAATATCAGGATGCTCAGACACATCACAGAAATTATCTTCGCCCGTGGGTCCATGTTGTGAAGAAAAGAGTTTCCCCTCACATAGGAAAAAAGCGGTTCTGCCATCAGGGGACACCCCTTTTTTCTGACCAGGCAGCATAAATCTCCTCAAATGCGTGATCCACAGAAAATATATCATCCTTCACATCAATGCCGGATCTCTTCAGTCCCCTCATAAGTTCTGTGACCTGTGGGACCGGCGAAGGCATTGATGCAAGATATTCCGAAGGTGTTCCTTCAAATGCAATTTTTCCATTGTCCAGATAGATCAACCTGTCCACAACATCAAGCACGTCTTCCAGTTGATGAGACACAAGTACAATTCCGACACCATTATTTTTCAGAGAATCCAGTATCCTGAATAGATTAGCTTTCCCACTGCTGCTTAAGCCTGAAGTAGGCTCGTCCAGAACAATATAATCCGGAAATGAGGATAAGACACCTGCAAGAGCGACAAGGCGCATCTCACCACCACTCAAACTGAAAGGTGATCTTTCAAGTATTTCCTCAGCAAGACCGACCTCCCTTATCGCTTCATGAACACAACTATCAAGTTCATCCCCACTTACCCCGAAATTCGTCGGACCATATGCAATATCTTCAAAGACGGTACTGCAGAACAATTGCTTTGAAGGGTGCTGGAAGAGAATGCCTACTTTTTTACACACTTCTTTTTTAGAAGAAGGCAAACCATCAACAGTAACATTTCCGGAATCCGGCACAAGGAGACCATTTAGATGCTTTATCAACGTGGTCTTACCGCATCCGACCTTGCCAACAATTCCCACGGACTCGCTGCTATCAATTGAAAATGTGATATCTTTGAGGAACTTAACCTCATTTTTTTCTTTTCCGTAAGAAAAGCACAGGCCCTTCACATCGATCGACATAGCCCCTCCATTAGAGCATTAACATTTACAGGCAGCACACCCTTATCCAGTATTCCGGAATCCTGAAGCCTGAACACAAGTTCCATGAGCGGAGGGATGCTGTGTCCGGAATTATGAAGTTCACGGAAGACATCCGCCGGAGACCCATCAATGGTAACAGACCCACCCTCCATTACAATGACACGATCTGAAACAAGAGCCTCTTCCATGTGGTGGGTCACATAGACAATGGTCTTTCCCATCCTGTTAAGCCTCAGTACAATTTCCAGTACATGGGACCGGGAATCCTGGTCCAGCATTGATGTGACCTCATCGAACACAAGATATTCAGCTTTCATGGCCAGTACACCGGCAAGTGCTGTCTTTTGCAACTGTCCACCACTGAGGTTCATCAGCAGGTGTTCTTCAGACCCCTCCAGACCAACATCAAGGATAGAAGCGGATACACGACTACGGATCTCTTCACGCTTAAGTGCCAGGTTCTCCGGACCGAACGCAACGTCCTCTTCAACAGTAGCGCCCACAGCCTGGGAATGAGGGTCCTGGAAAACCATTCCGACCATCTGGCGGATCTCCCAAAGGTTTTCAGGATCGAACGTATCCATTCCGCATACTGAAACAGTGCCATCTGAAGGTGTAAGAAGTCCGTTCATGTGACGGACAAGAGTAGACTTTCCACTACCATTGTCACCTATTATCGTAGTGAACGTCCCCTTTTCTATCTGGAGGTCGATCCCGTCAAGTACCGGGTGACCATCCGGATAGCTGTAGCTTACACCTTCGAACCTTATCATGATTTAGTGAGTTATTGAGTTTTTTTTATTAAATCTTATAACTGGTAGCAATATAAGCAGCCACTGCTATTTTTACAAGAGCGCCACCAATGAAAGGAAGAAAACCTACAGTTATCGCCTGCATGAAGGACATATCTGCTACGAGCATTAGATGTGTCAGACCAAAAGCATAGATCACAATTGACCCCATGAGAACATAGATCGCATTGAACAGAACCTTTTCCGTCCTGTTCTTTTCGAAAAGGAAACCTACAACAAATGCTGCTGCGATAAAACCAATGATATATCCGCCTGTAGGACCCAGGATCACACCGATCCCTGAAGCGCCACCTGAGAATACCGGAAGACCGGCAATTCCGAGCAGGGTGTAAACTATCATACTTATTGCACCCCATTTGCTTCCAAGCATTGCACCTGCCAGCAGGACGAACACAACCTGAAGGGTGAATGGGATCGGACCAAGCGGGATAGTGATGTAGGCCCCGATGGCAGTCAATGCAGCAAATAGAGATGCATATACCATTTTTCTGATATCACTGGAGGGACGAGACGATGTGATAGAAGTATTAGTATCGCTGTTAACCATGTTTTCTTAACTGGTTGACAGTGGATAAATACTTTCCCCTTACAAAGCAAACCTTTCAGATAAACAACCTGACAAACAAAGAAGAACAGTAGTAAAAGAGAGCAGTACTACGAGAAGATCAATAATAAAAAGAGAACTGTGTCGGGAAACCCGACACGAGTAGTAAGGTTTGACTGAAATTAGAACCCGGCGTCCATGTCCAGGTCAACATCAGGCATACCAGGTGTTGGGCCTGCTGATCCACCACTTGATGCTACTAGATCATCGATCCTCAGGATCATGACAGTAGCTTCGGTTGCAGCGTTGATAGCCTGTGTCTTGATACGCAGTGGTTCAATTACATCGTTTTCCCACATATCGACAACATCCCCGGTGTAAATATTAAGACCTGCGTTCTTGTTGCCCTGCTCGTGCTGGGAACGGAGTTCCACCATTATGTCGATCGGGTCAAGACCTGCGTTCTCTGCAAGTGTCTGTGGGATGATCTCAAGAGCTTCAGCAAATTTGCTGACTGCAAGCTGCTCCCTTCCCTTAAGAGTGGATGCGTACTCATTGAGTCTTAATGAAAGTTCGACCTCAGGTGAGCTTCCGCCTACTACGACCTTGCCATCCTCAATAACAACTCCAACTACACGAATAGCATCGTTCATTGCGTGCTCAAGTTCAGCTACCACATGATCGGTTCCGCCGTGGAGGAGGACTGTTACTGCCTTGGTGTTCTGGCATCCGGTCACATAGGTCATCTTTGCGCCTCGGACCTCCTTTTCCTCTACAAGATCTGCAGTTCCTGTGTCTTCGGGTGTGACCTCGTCGAGGTCCTGGATGAGTGTACCACCGGTAACCTTGCTGAGCCTCTTAAGGTCGCTCTTCTTTACCCTTCTGACAGCGTAAATTCCAGCTTTTTCGATGTAGTACTGTGCCATATCATCGATACCTTTCTGGCAGAATACGACATTTGCACCACTGCTGATTACCTTCTCAGCCATCTCTCTCATCATTTTCTCTTCCTGGTCCAGGAACATCTGCATCTGGTCAGGTGAGGTGATCTTGATCTCTGCATCCATTTCGGTCTTTCTGAACTCGATAGGACAGGTTACGAGAAGGATCTTTGCATTCTCTACCTTTTCAGGCATGTTTGGATGTGAGCGCTCCTTGTCAATAACAAGACCAGAGACAAGATTGGAATCAGTGATACTTCCGCCTGCACGCTTTTCAACCTTGATGTTATCGGTGTCGACTACTAAAGCACCATCTTCCCCTTCGACTACGCTTGTAACTGCATCAACGGTAAGCTTGGAGAGTTTTTCCTTGTATGACTCAGCGCCCTTGCCTGTAATAGCAGTTGCTGCGATCTTCATGAGAGCTGCTGTGTCTTCAGGAGTTACGTCAATTGTGATGGTCTCAAGGATCTCACGGCATTTCTTTGCAGCATGCCTGTAACCCTCAGATATAATAGTTGGGTGAACGCCTTTGTCAATAAGCTCTTCTGCCTTTGAGAGCAGCTCACCTGAAAGGATAGCTGCGGTAGTTGTTCCGTCCCCTACTTCGTCATCCTGTGTCTTTGCGACCTCGACGATCATCTTAGCTGCCGGGTGCTGAATGTCCATTTCCTTCAGAATGGTAGCTCCATCGTTGGTTATGACGATGTCTCCCATAGAGTCCACAAGCATCTTGTCCATTCCCTTTGGACCAAGTGTTGTACGAACTGAATTTGCAACGGCCTTTCCTGCAAGGATATTAATACTCTGAGCATCCTTGCCGCGGATACTCTGACTTCCATTTGGTAAGATATTTAGCCCTCCTAAATAGCATTGATAAATTAATTTCAATTATTTTGAAATACAGATTGGATTTACACAAATATTACACATTATGTGCTCAATCCGTTCGTTCTAAATGAATGAACTTCTATATAAGGATAACCAATGGTTGAAGTCGAACTTCTAATATAAAATGAGCTTGAGAATGCCAACAATCAACACTTATCCCAACAGTTGTAATAACAGACCATATGGAATAAGATAAAAGTAGACTGAACAAAAGTACCATTCCGACTAAATGTACTCTTAGATCATAAATTATAATCGAAAATCTCATAAAAAGAACCCCACAAAGGTTATTTAAGATCTAACCTTTGCGAAGTGTTCGGGTGTTAAACCCTAAGTAGTACGTCCCGACCGAGAATTGAACTCGGGTCTAAGGCTCCGCAAGCCCCAAGGATATCCTCTACCCTACCGAGACACATTGGACAGACTCCTAATAACTTACTGCAATATAAATATTACTGGTCAGGAGAATATTTCAGTTGATCTATATCATGTCAAATGGAAACTCATCATGAATAAAAGTTAAATGCTTCAAGGATGATGTGTAAAGCATGTCAATGACCATAGGCCTTGCAGGAAAACCAAATGCAGGAAAATCAACTTTTTTCAAGGCAGCTACCCTCGCAGATGTGGAGATCGCGAACTATCCGTTCACCACGATCAATGCGAACAGAGGTGTAACATACGTAAGGGTGGAATGCCCATGTACGCAGAAAGATAAGCGCTGTGGCAACTGCCAGGATGGGATCAGGTTCGTGCCCATCGAAATTATCGATGTGGCCGGCCTTGTGCCTGATGCACACATGGGCCGTGGTCTTGGGAATGCGTTCCTTGATGAGCTCAGGCAGGCACAGGCGATAATTCATGTAATTGATGCATCCGGGGCCACGGATATAGAAGGAAATCCTGTGGATGTCGGGGATCACGACCCTCTTGAGGATGTGGATTTCCTGAACCATGAGATCACCATGTGGATGACTGGCATTCTCAAACGCAACTGGGAAAAGCTGTCACGCAAGATCAAAGCAGAAGGTCTCAAGATGTCAGAGGTCATATCCGATCAGCTAATGGGTGCCGGAGTTAATGAATCACAGGCACACGAAGCACTTCTTTGCTGTGACATGCCATGCGAATGCACACAATGGACAGACGAGGACATGATCAGACTTTGTGATGCCATCCGTGCCATCAGCAAGCCTACAATGATAGCTGCCAACAAGATCGATATAGCACCGGAAGAGAACCTCAGGAACTTCAATGATCTCGACCTTATAGTAGTGCCCACCAGCGCTGCTGCAGAGCTTGCATTAAGGTCAGCTGCAAAGAATGAGATCATAAACTATCTCCCGGGGGATGAGGACTTCGAGATAATCTCCGAGGACATAAACGATGCACAGAAAAAAGGCCTGAACAGCCTCAAGGACCTCATGAGCATGATGGGAACCGGTGGCGGCGGGATACAGGAGTGCATCAACAGGGCGGTATTTGACCTTCTCGACCTGATAGTGGTATATCCGGTAGAGGATGAAGGAAAATGGTCTGACAAGAACGACAGGATGTTGCCTGACGCGTTCCTCATGAAGAAAGGATCCACAGCCCACGACCTTGCCTACCGCGTACATAGTGATATCGGCGACAGGTTCCTTTATGCAGTAGACGGGAAAACAAAAATGAGGCTTGGAGAAAAACACGAGCTTGAAAATGGCGATGTTATCAAGATAGTCTCTACAGCCAAGTGATCACCTATAATTATCATTGAACATTAAACATTAAACATCATTTCCAAAAACAAATAAACAAGATGGCGTTTATGATAAGAACCCTATATGAAAAATATCTGCTCGGCCAGGTGAACAATTCACCAGAGCAGATACCAGAACATATAACAATAATACTCTCTGAATCCGACCTGTTTGATGCGAAAGGGGAAGATAAGTTCAGGTCCTTTATAAGCTGGTGCAAAAAGCTGGGCATCGCTACCATCAGTGCTTACGTCGATGTACTGGATACAAAAGAAGAGCTTCAGTTCGAGATGACATCCATGCTTACGACAGGCATGCAGGAGATGCTGAGATCATTTCCCGAGGATGTGGGATTTTTCATATACGATGAAAACGGAAACATCAAAGAGAAACGTGAAGGAACTTCGCTCACAGTTCACCTTTCAGTAGGATTTGGAGGAAGAGCGGAGATCACAAAAGCCATCAATTCGATCCTTTCAGATGTGAAGGATGGAAAGATACAACCAGAAGAGATCGATGAGAGTGTTATTGAGTCACATCTGCTGGTCCAGGAAGAGCCTGACATGATCATACGTGCCGGTGGCAAGCACCTATCCGATTTCCTGCTCTGGCAATCCGCATATTCGGAGCTCTATTTCACAGATGTCAACTGGCACGACCTCAGGAAAATAGACCTATTGAGAATTATACGGGATTTCCAGAAGAGGCACCGGCGCTTCGGGAAATGATCAACGCCCCAGATCCAGCTCCATTACAATGGCATTGTCATCCGGATAGTAATTGAGAATGCTCCCCGTCACCTCAAACCCGTTCGAAAGATAGAATTCCCGGGCATTCTTGTTCTTTTCTCTTACCTCCAGACGGATGAGAGAATACGAATTCTGCTTTGCAAGAATTACACATCCTTCAAGAAGAGCCGTTGCCACCCCCATTCTTCGATACTTCGGATGGGTTGCAATACTTGCCAGATGTGCAACCCTTTTAATGACCACAAGAACAGCATAGCCAAGAATAACACCATCAGACTCTATGACAATAAACCCGGGGTAATCCGCGTAGGAACGGAACACGCGTGAAGACCAGGGAACATCAAAGGAAAGATTCTCGATCTCTACGATCGAAGGAATATCCGATCCTGTAGCTACCCGTATCATGTGATGGAGTTATGACATCATCGGTGATAAATTGAAGGCTATGCCCTTGCAGGGTGCCATACTTATACGAGACAGTACAACCAGTCAATGATGCCAGTTTATTCGGTCATAGTGTGTCCAAAATGCAGGAGATCTGCACAGTTGATAGAACAGAAAGGTGCAAAGACCACGAAGTGCCAGCGATGCGGAGCTACATTGCAGACAAGGAAATTGAGGATATTCCACACAACGGATATCCTTGAAGATGCCATTGCAGTACGCACAAAGCTACAGGCGAAAATACTGGGAAGAGAATATGACACAATATCAGACAAATCCACGTTCTCAACTTTTACATCGAACTCCACAGAAGAGGACACTAACTTAAAGTTCCAGACCAAAAGCCATCAAGCTACACTCAAACCTACCCCAAGCAAGCATCCCACACACATACCCGCCACAAACAAGCCTGCTGCACATATACCTAAAAAGAAGGATCCAGCAAAGACCATATTATCGATCCTTGAAAAAGCACGGAGTGAAATGCAGATAACTGAACTTCACGACCATGCGCTCAGGCAGGACCTTAGGGAGGAGATCTTTGAGAGAACGCTGGAAAAGCTGCTCCAAAAAGGAGACATCTATTTTCCGAAAAAAGGATATGTTCGAATGGTCCCATGAAAATGAATTAAGGGATCATAACATTCAATCGGATACAAACACATAAATTATATCTAAAAGAACCACATAATCGTATGGTTCACTGACCTGCTCAGGAACATGAGCATACAAATTATTCATCAAATTATTCCCATTATACAGGTAAGAACATGTCCGACACGACAACCCTTGACATTGTAGAACTTCTATTGACAGCAGAAATATACAACAAGTATCCGGAAATGGATGTTAATGATCTTCCGAAGAACA
The DNA here is from genome assembly GCF_900774285.1 of Methanococcoides sp. NM1. NCBI lineage: Archaea > Methanobacteriati > Methanobacteriota > Methanomicrobia > Methanosarcinales > Methanosarcinaceae > Methanococcoides > Methanococcoides sp. NM1. The sequence goes on along the minus strand of NZ_CAAGTW010000001.1, from coordinate 116,519 downwards.
TCAGGAAGAACTACTGGAGCCGTACGCAAAAAGGTGTCCCAAAACCCATCAGCGTTTCCCGATCGGACATAAAGAGGCTCTTTGGGATCGAGGAGATAAAAGGACAGGTATTCGCTCTTCCTTTTTTAGATATCGATGAACTCACCTCAAAGATCAGGTTCACATCCTTTGATGTTGCTGCTGACTGGTTCCAGAAGCAGGAGACTGCTTCTGAAAGGATCGATCAAAATCCGGCACTGGCATACTATTTTGAGGAAAAGAAGAAGGTAGCTGGTGCCAGCTATGAGAAAGCACGTGCTGCAACAAGACCTAAAGAGGTCGACAGGGAATGGATCGAATCACTTATAAGTGAAATATCCGAAGAGGAAACTGGAGAGGACATGCTCAAACTGGTGCACATTATGGCTCCGGAGGACATTGTCCAGCCCATGAAATCCCTTGTTCTTTCAGAAGAGCAGAAAGAAGAGGTCGAAAAAATAGTAAAGGCCATTGAGTACAGGGATTACCTCAAACGCATCGGCCTGTACGACATCGGAAAGATACTCCTTGTGGGACCACCTGGAACAGGTAAGACCTCTGTGGCAAAAGCCATGTCAGAGCGCCTTTCCATACCATTTGTGGAAGTCAAGCTTTCCATGATAACAGACCAGTATCTTGGTGAAACAGCTAAGAACATAGACAGGGTGTTCGCACTTGCCAAGCGCCTGAGCCCATGCATACTCTTCATCGATGAATTCGATTTCGTCGCCAAGACAAGGGCATCAGATGAACATGCAGCTTTAAAGAGAGCAGTAAATACCCTTCTCAAGGCCATTGACGAGATAAGCCTGACCAATGATGGCGTCCTTTTGATAGCCGCTACGAACCATCCCAGGATGCTGGACTCTGCTGCATGGAGAAGGTTCGACGAGATCATGGACTTCCCGCTTCCTGATGAGAGAATGAGGAAAGATATCCTTGATATTGTCACCATGCAAATAGAAGGTGACTTCAACACTGAAGGAATTGCACCTCTCACCGAAGGATATTCAGGTTCAGACCTGCGTATGGTCATCCGCGAAAGTGTGCTCAATGCACTGGTCGAGGAGCGCACCAGCATTACTCAGCAGGACCTCATTGATGCAGTGAACAGGTTCAACAAGCGTGCTCACATAAAATCCGATGAATATGTTGTCAATACCGGGGGTTTCTAAAACCCCATGAAAATAACGCTCCTTGGAACAGGTGACGCACCCGGCACCCCCATCATCGGCTGTGATTGCCGGACATGCATGGATGCCCGCAACGGAGGTAAAAGCAACCGAACACGTTTTTCAGTCCTTGTGGAATCCGACGAAGGCAGAGTGCTCATTGACACAAGCCCGGACATGAGACAACAGATGCTCAATAAAGGGATCCGCCATATTGACGGAGTTATCTGGACACATGGCCATTATGACCATTACACCGGTTTTGGCGAGTTCCACCGCGTCCAGAGCCATGTGGATGTCTACGGAGTTACCGAAACACTTGACTATATACTTGATTATGTCTCATTTTTAAAACCAAGAAGGCATGACATCCGGCTCTGCGAACCTTTTGAGCTTATAGGACTTACATTCACACTGTTCGAAGTGAATCACCCGCCTGTAAAGAAGGCGATCGGTGTTATGATATGTGAAGGTGAAAAAAAGGTTGTCATCAGTGGTGATACTGATAATAACATACCGGAAAGCAGCCTTGAACTTATAATGGAACCAGACCTGTTCATAGTAGATGCTATTATCCCCGATGATGTCGGATTTCATGTAAAGAAACACATGGATGCAAAAGAAGCATTGGAAATAGCTGAAAGGATAAGGGCAAAGGATGTCGTTATGACACACCTGAGCCATTATTTCAAACCTCACGAAGAGGCATCCGAAACATACCCGTTAGGATATGACGGAATGGAGTTCACATTCTGAGATCAGATTTACGTCAGACCTCATTTCTTTTCAGATATTATATTCTCATCAAATCCTTCTTCGATCAGTTCACGTGTCTTCCGAAGTTTTCTTCGTGTTGAAAGGTAGTTCCCGAGGACTATAAGCACGCCTGCACCAAGGATGCTCGTACCTATTAGAAGCATACGTGGAGCGGATTTATGATAGAACTTTACGATTATTGGTTTATAGGGAAAGTCTTCATCAGATACATCAACTTTCAGGAAATCTCTTGCCATCTCAGTAAATGAACCTGCCGTTGCACGCAGGTCATACCATACAAGAACTTCCCTGTCGAGGTCATCAAAATACCTCTCTGCAGGTTCGGGATTCACTTTGCCTACAAAGGGATTGCCCGTAGTATAGCCTTCAGGCAGAACGAACCTCACAACAGAATCATGGGCCGGGATATACATGAAATCCTGTCCCTTGGGAGTTGCCAGACTATAGGCCACAATGCCTGTGATGCTCTCATTGAACCTTATGTAGATATGTTTTTGCCCACGAAGAACATCATCATCCATAGTGTAATTGAAAACTGGCACATCCTCTATTGAAGATGTTGAAAGCCTCTCAAAGGTTTCAAAGGATGGCTCCGTATCATTTGAGCTACCTGCAAGGATCACAATATTTGAGATCGTTTCCTTGTTCGGGTTCAGCATGTCTTCCAGAGGTACGACCTCAATAACAGAAGCGTTCACTATCATATGAACAACATTTGCAGATCCGTCATTTGCAAGATAGAACGTCGTCGTGTTAACGAACCCGACATCATCGGTGGGATCGTAAAAGACTTCCAGCTCATATGTGGAAAGGTCAGGTGATGCCACTTCTTCGTCCACAGGCACAAGCTCGTTGATACAGCCTGATACCAGTACTGCAAGAGCAAAAATAAATACTACTGTTATAATTTGTTTTTTCATTGTACACATCACAAACAGTTTATGAAAAAACAATGGGTCCCATTAGTAAAAAAGGTTATTGAAAAAAGAGATAGCACTCCCGAAGAACGGGAGTGAACTTTAAATTTACTCATTGTTTGCTATTGTCAGGAGAACACCTGTCTCTTCAAGAGCAGCTGCGACCTCTTTGTATGCGATAAAAAGTTCCCTTTTCTGCATCTCAACGGAATCTACAGGTGGTTCGGATGCAAACCAGATATCTTTCTCTCCTTCACCACGTGTGATGGACACACATGCAAGCATGTCAGCCTGGATCAGCCTGTAAACAGAATCAATTCCAGTTGGTGTGACCCACGCAGTATATGCCTCTTTTAGCTGATCAACGAATTTGGTCCAGTTAACTGTTGCAGAACCTTCAAGTCTTAAATGAAGGTGTGCACGCTCCCCTGTGATCTGCTCATCGACATTTTTGAGGAACCTCTTGTACTCTGGGCTCTGCTCATCGACCGTCTGAGCCTCGTGGCTTGCCAGCTCTTCTGCTGCTTCCTTAAAGAATGGAGCAAGGTTGACAATGGAGGATGGCCTTGTCATGAAGGAGACACCGAAGAATGCAATTCCACTCAATGCCATTCCGACAATGACACCATGGTTCATGAGAATTGGGTGTACGGTCTCAAGATATGGAGGAGTCATAGGTGCGGTCATTGAAAGATCATAGATGGTAAAGGAGATCTGTGCAATAGCACCAACAAGAAGACCTGCCAGCGCACCTTCCTTTGTAGCACGTTTCCAGTAAAGTCCACCCATCAGAGGGAAGAAATAGGATGCACTTGCAATGAAGGTTGCAATGTGAATTGCATCGATGATACTATTAATGAAGAATGAGCCCACCGTTGCTGCGGCAACTATGAAAAGGACACTGAGCCTGTTGATAGCAAGCATCTGCTTCATTGTTGCATCTGGTTTTATAAATCTCTGGTAGATATCACGTGAGACACATGATGCACCTGATGTAGCAAAAGTATCAGCACAGGACATGGAAGCTGCTGCAAGGCCAATTGCACTGATACCGATCACTGCAGGTGAGAAAGTGCTGACTATATAGGTAAGTAATGCAGGTTCTGCCTGGGCCATTCCCATTGGAAATCCTGCTGCAGCGATCTCCGGATACAATGCATTCAGTCCGATGGCAATAACTGCACATGCAGAGAATACGATTGCTACCAGAAGGGAACCAAGTACCAGACCGTTCCTTGCGGAAGTTGAGTCCTTAGCTGCCCAGACCTTCTGCCATGGGTCCTGTTCAGTGATCCATCCCGGAACTATCGCAAAGACGAAGATCAGTACCATCGGGATGCCGATTATGAACGGATTCCACCAGTCAGTAGAAACTCCAGAGAAAAGATCGGCTGCTGTTGAAATATCAGCAACCCCGGAAGTAGCTGAATCAACTGCAAGGAATGCCATTACAATTGCAAATATGGAAAGGAACACGAACTGGATCACATCGGTCCAGACAACAGCATGCAACCCACCAAGGGTAACATACACAGATACTGCAAGGGCAACGATCAGAGCTGCATATATCGGATCAAGGCCATAGAATATCTGCAGCACAAGAGCAAAGCCCTTGATGTCAGCAACTGCGAAAAGTATCATCACGATAGCGATGATGATTCCCACCGGAGCACGGATCGCAGAACTGTACCTCTGCTCAAGAAGCTCTGCCTGTGTGATAGCAGGAAGGTGTTTGATCCTTTTCACGAATATAGCGATAATAAGCAATGCAAGAATGTTCGGTGCTACGAAACCCCATATGGAGCCCATTCCAAGTAGCATGAAAAATCCTATCACGGCCAATATTCCACCAGCGGTCAGCCATGAAGCTGCCGATGAGAATCCAATCCCCATCGTACCGATCTTACGACCGGCAAGCCAGAAATCGGTCACTGTCTTTTGTCTTTTTGTAAAATACCAACCAATGCCTATCAGTCCACAAAGGTAGACTGCAAGCATTACCATAAACAATTGATAACCATCCATAACTAAACCTCAGAATATTACATTTATCCAGATATTATTTGAATCATTAAATATAATCTAACCACGCTATTTCCTATTAAAGGATAGTAAGGACATATTTGGTTTAATATATAAGCTCTTTCAAAAAGAAAACCGTTTTTACCCTACTCAAATACATTAGAATTCCGAAAAATGTATAAATACACGATGATTCTTATATTTAAACACATTTCGAAATAAAATGAAACTAAAAACTAGATTAATTAAATGAAATGAAAAGTTCACATCCACTCATAATGTTGTATGACCTCGAGATTGAGATCATACATCAGGCTATTTTCAACATAACCAAAGAAGAAGCAGCCTTCACACTTCTCGGTCAGTTCCTTTTGTTGATCCTTTGAGGCCTTCCACACATTAACAATACCGTCTTTCACATTGCCCAATGATCCCCTATGAACACGGCAGTTCTCGATAGAGCCATCTGCAGTAACATCCAGGATCAGATTGTTGACATGACAATTATATCCCTTTTTCAGCTCTTTTATCATTTTAAGATAGGTCAATGAATTTATGATTGGATAGCCATCCTTTTTCATCTCGATTATCCGATCGATCGTACATTGGTATTTTTCCATGTCACGAATACCCATGTTGCCCCAGACATCCTCTTTGATCCCCCTGAACTCATACAAAGGCTCAAATGATATCTTCACATCGATATCACGTGCCAGTTGGATAAGTTCTTCGATATCATCAAGGTTCTTGCTACTGATAACGCAGTTCATCAACAGAGGATTTTTCAGTTTGTCCTTGACAGCCATAATAGCATCCATTATTATCTCAAAATCGATGCCACGTATCTCTTTGTAGCTTTTTGTCCCATCCACAGAAACAGAAAGATAATCAAGGTCATCCAGGTCATTTATCCTTTCTTTCAGCAACTTCCCGTTAGTGATCAGGGACGTGATCATACCCTTACTTTTAGCATACGCAAGGATCTGTGGCAGATCCTCCCGGAGAAGAGGTTCAACTGTCCAGGCATTGTAGGCACCAATGCCGAAAGAGTGAGCATCATCAAGCATCCTGAAAATATCATCGAGGCTCATCTCATCCCCCGGCTCCTTCCAGTATTCACAAAAGCTACAGCTCATGTTACATCTGGAATTGACCGCGTGTGAGAGAACAAAAGGTCGCTTTCGCACTCTCATCTGCCAGATCGCACGTGCTGCAATGGTAGGAGAAAATTTAGACATGGTAATCTCTTTGATCGAATGCTCTTTAAGGTGCACTATATCTTCCATCGGTATTGATAAAACTTAGCATTTATCCGGCATATCCTTTCTACGATACTTTTGAAAGGATGTTTTCAAAGTTTTCTTTTTGTTTCTTATAGGACAATGTTTATAAGCAGAAAGATGTATGAAAGGGCATCTGAAACGAAATAGGTTAAAAACCCCCATCATAATTAACATAAAAATGATTTCTAACAAGATATCCGGTGGGGATTTGCCAAGAACGAGAGACAAAGATGGCGCTCTTCTTCTTTTAAGAATTAGATATATACTAACAGGTAATCACCATGGAATCATTTAAAAACCTAGGGATTGAAGAAGCGATCCTAAGATCGATCGAAGAAAAAAATTTTGAAGCCCCTACAGAAATTCAGTCAATGGCGATCCCGCTCATTCTGGATGGAAAGGATATTATTGGAGGAGCAGCCACCGGTTCCGGTAAAACACTCGCATTTGGGTGTGGCATTATCCAGAAAATTGAGACTGGAAGGGGAATAAAGGCCCTGGTCCTTACCCCTACAAGGGAACTGGCAGAGCAGGTTCACAATTCACTTAAGGAATTTTCCCGTCATAAAAGATTAAAAATAGCATCCATTTACGGCGGAGTTGCAATTGGCCCACAGATGAAGAAGCTGGAAAAAACAGATATTGTTGTTGCAACGCCTGGCAGACTCCTTGACCATATTGGAAGAGGTACGATAGACCTGGACAACGTAGAGATGTTGGTCCTTGATGAAGCAGACAGAATGCTTGATATGGGATTCATCGATGATGTAGAAGACATCATTAAAGAGTGTCCTGAGGAAAGACAAACAATGCTTTTCTCAGCAACTGTTTCAAAGGACATCAAATACCTCTCACGCAAGTACATGAACGATCCACAGAAGGTCTTTGCAAAAGCACATGTGGACCCTGAAAAGCTTGAACAGGTATATTATGACGTTCCAAAACCCATTAAATTCTCCTTGCTTGTTCACCTCCTGAAAAATGAGAAGTCAGGGTTAGTAATGGTTTTCTGTAACACACGAAGTAATGTGGACTTCGTCCAGAAGAACCTCAGGAAAAATGACATTGATGCGATCGCCATACACGGAGGTCACACTCAGGCAAAGAGAAAGAGCACACTCCACAAGTTCCATTCAAGCGAAGCACATGCACTTGTCTGCACAGATGTTGCTGCACGTGGTCTAGATATTCCTCATGTATCACACGTCTACAATTATGACATCCCTGATGATGTTAATGAGTATGTACACCGAATAGGCCGAACTGCAAGAGCAGGCAAGGAAGGAAAGGTCATTAATGTTCTGACAGATAGGGAAGCAGATGCTTTCCAAAAGCTCGTGAGGCATCACCGCAAGTTCACGATCAAAAAAGAAGACGTACCTGAGGTTGAAAGGGTAGTCATAAAGGACGAGAAAGACAAACGTCATGACAGGAACAGTTTCAACAAATCCGGCGGCCGTCGCAGATCAGAAGGTCGCGGAGGTCAAAAAAGGTCCGGAGGGTATGGCGGATCTAAGCCGAAAAGTGGCGAAGGTTCCGGAAGATCAGAAGGTCGCGGAGGATCCAACAAATCAAGTGCAAGAACCGGATTTAAGAAACGATCCGGAGTTAAAAGACAGAAAGAGTGATCTTACCGATCACCTTTTTATATAAACATCATCTGGTTCTTTTCATGGACTGGATTGTAATAGATGCAGCAGGCGAAGCTCTCAGAAGAACGAGAAAATGCCTGCTGGAACCGTTCGATCTAAAGAAGTGGCTGAAGCTTGCCATCATAGTCGCATTAGCAGGTGGCAGAGGCAGTTCAGGATACAACGGATCAACATCTAATACCGGCATCGGTGATCTACCGGACATCCCTTTTTCTAACATCCCAAATGGAAATGAATTCATTGACCAGATCGCATCCATGCCGGATCTGCCATTGATACTTGCAATCGTGGGATAGGACTATTTATCCTTATATTGCGGTATATCTCATCGGTTAGGGATTTTGTTTTTGTGGAATCCATCACAAAAAATGACGTTCGGTTCTGGGAATACTCAAAAAAGTACCTGAGAATGGGACTAAACCTTTTCATAATACGCTTTGTTCTGGCAATCGGGTTCTTTGCCATATTCATGATGGCAGCATTACCCATGATCCTGCAGAGAATCAATGATCCATCCACAAGTTTCTTGCCCATGCTTATTGCAGGAGGAATGAGCCTTGTTGCAGTTATATTAATGATATCTATATCTGGAAAAAGTAGTGGCGACATTCAGGCAGGACTGGAAACAAATGTTAGGTTACTGGTTTGGAAGATTTATGTTGTGGGCCGGAGGTGGAGTTGTCTTCGGCATAATTATACTTTTCATCGTATTGATCCCAGGATTGCTCTTCCTTTTCATTGATGGGATCATATACTTTGCTCTTTCAGGGATCGTGCAGCAGAGTATAATATGGCTTATCCTTGCACCAATAGGAATCATAGAGATAGCAGTACTGATTCTGCTCTCAATAATGGGGATAATGCCATTACATATCTTTATGAAATATCATATGCTTGCATTTCTGAAAAAATGGCGTCCAGACACGACAATTCCATTTTTTGACCTTGCAGATGAAAGCTAAAGATCAATAGGTTTTGACCAATCACTTAGAACCAATTTTATAATCGATCATAAAATTAGTCTATTCGAATTTTGATCACTGATGCTCCCGATAGAGAGATCCAGTGATAAAAATGATAGTCCAGGTATTTTTAAATTGAAAGTAATTAAAGAAAAAAAAGATTGGTGATACCCGCATGATGCGAGTATCGTTTTGAAAGAAATTATCCGAAGAGTGCTCCGAGACCAGCCATGCCGCTCTCTTCTTCTTCCGCTTTCTCTTCTTCTGCAGGAGCTTCTTCAGCTGCTGCCTCAGCTGCTGCAGGTGCTGCTGATGCTGCTGCAGGTGCTGCGACTGCTGCGGTTGCCATTGCGTCTGCGATGTCAACATCCTCGAGTGCTGCAACAAGTGCCTTTGCACGTGCATCGTTAACGTCTACTCCAGCTGCAGTGAGTACTGCAGTAACTGCTTCTTCTGTAATGTCTTTCTCAGCGTTGTGTAGTAAAAGTGCTGCGTATATGTATTCCATTGTAAATCACCTTTTATGTTATATTAATATTAATTTATTGTTAGTAGTTTATCCAAAGAGTGCTCCAAGACCAGCAGCCATGCCGCCTTCCTCGTCGTCCTCTTCTTTTTCTTCTTCCTTCTCTTCAACGACCTCTTCAGCTGCAGATTCAACTGGTGCTGCTGATGCAGCTGCGCCAAGTGCCTCTTTCAGCTCATCGTCAATTGAACCCTCATCCTTAGCAGATGCTGCTGATGCAACAGACATCATCTCGCCCTGTGCTTTGCCAAGCAGGACGTTCATGACATCCGGCTCGAAGACCACAGCGTTGATAGCAACGTTCTTTGATTCTGAAGCTGCCTTTGCAAGTAATGTGCTGATGTTTTCGGTTGTTGGGTACACTGCGTTGACAGACAGGTTGAATGCCTGCTGAGTAGCCTGTACGAAGTCTGCGAAGATCTGTTCCTCATCAATTGCGAGTACATCAGGAGTGAAGATAGATCCCTCTTCCATAACTGCTCTCAGATCAAGACCCACTTCAAGTGGATAGATCTCCAGCCTTGTAAGCATAGCTGCGAGCTTCTGGGATACGACCTCTCCGGCCTTTGCAACTGCCTTGGTCTCCTTGATAACGACCTTACCGCCGTCGATAGCAGCAGGAATTCCTGCAGCCTGCATATCGCCCAGTATAGGTCCTGGTGGGAAGCTTGTTGGACCTGCTTCCACAACAATATCATTAGGAGTGACCATTCCGCCTTTGATAGGGGAAGGACTCTTGCTCTTCTCAAGCAACTTGTAGAGTTTGAAAGGATTCTGTTCTGTGAATATCAGTGCAGTCTGAACCTCAACAAAATCATCCATTTTCTTGATATCATCGGATGACTCATCAAGTGCTCTTCTTATGAGAGTGTTTCTGGACACCTTCAGGACAGCAACATCCTTAAGGCTCCTTCTCATTGCCTGAAGCTGTTTTGCAGGAATGCCTCCAATACCCACAACACCTAACAATGGATATGATGTGACGAGGTTCTTGATATCCTCGACCTCTTCTTTCTTCCATTTAGGGATATGTTCACTGTGGTGAAGTTCTTCCATCATACCAACCTCACAGATTTACCCATAGTAGTCGTAACATAGACCGATTTAAGGTTATGTTTACCTTTTTCGAGTGAGTGCTCGACTCTGCTCAGAACTGTCTCGATATTTTCTGCCAGCTTTTCGACATCCATGTCTCTGCGACCAATTGCTACGTGGAACGTAAGTCTGTCTTTTGAGCGTATACGAATTGAGTTCTTCGTACTGTTGATAAGATCTGCAACGTTCTTATCAGGTGTCAAAGGTACAGGCATCTTTCCACGAGGACCGAGAATTGCACCGAGGGTCTTACCGATCAGAGGCATGTACTGCACTTCTGAAATGAAGAAGTCGCACTCATTTGCAAGACTTCTTGCCTTGGATTTATCCTCGCCAAGTTCTTTGATATCCTCTTCGGTCAGAACATAGTCTGAACCAGCATCTTTAGCATTGAGTCCAACTTCACCCTTTGCGAAAACAGCGATCTTAAGGGATTTACCAAGACCATTGGGAAGAATTATCTCTTCGTCCACACGGTTCTTGGGTTGACTCATATCGAGGTTCTTTAAGTTAATTGCCAGATCCACACTTTCAGAGAACTTACGTTCAGCAGATCCTTCGACTAACTCTTTTACTAGATTTAAAGTAGTCTCTTCTACCATTCTATTCCTCCCGTAGTTAATGAACAAATGTTCAGATACAGGGTCAGACCCGGTATCCGGCGGGCATACGAAATTGCATGCCAACCGATGCGACCGCTACGGCCTACTACGGTTAAAGTAAGGAGATTTACATCTCAATTACGAGCACTTCAATAATGAAGCAATTATTTTAAACTTATCGGTCAGCCTGAGCGGCCGACCAGTTAATTTGGTACTAAGATCAGATATATATCCCGATTACCATGCTTCTGCTGCAAGAGCTTCGTCAAACTTGCCCTCATCAACAGCTTTCTGGCATTCCCTTGGATCAAGACCTTCTACAGTAACGCCCATTGGCACGCATGTGCCCATGACCTCTTTAACTGCAGCCTTGAGGGAATAGGAAAGGATATCGTCTTTCTTCATGCGAGCGACCTTTGCGGCCTGTGCAATTGAAAGATCACCAACATTGACAGTACCGGATTCCCCGGAGCCTTTCTCAATGTTCAATTCCTTAAGGATCAATGCGGCTGTTGGTGGAGTACCCACTTCAATCTCGACACTCTTGTCATCAGCAACAATTACCTTAACAGGAACCTGCATTCCATTGTAATCTTTAGTTTTGTCATTGATCTTATCGATCACATCTTTGATATTTACACCAAGAGGTCCCAATGCTGGACCAAGTGGAGGGCCCGGATTTGCTTTACCTCCAGGAACCAAGGCTTCTACAACACTTGCCATTAGAGATTCACCTTTTTTAATTTTATAAATTTAGTTTTAGTTAATGAATATAATCATACAGTACGCATCAGGATTTTTCCTTCCTGAGTATCCGTACAGTATCACCACGTATAGTTATAGGTATTGGTACAACAGCATCGAACAGCTCGACCGTTATTTCCTCGTGACCTTCGTCAACACGCTTCACACGTGCCTTTTCACCCTTGAACGGACCGGAGGTTACCTCGATGATCGCACCTTCCACAATACCTGTGACGGTTGGTTTTGGTGTAAGGAAATGTTCGATCTCCGCTATACTGGACTGGCCTTTAACAACAGTCCTTGCATGAGGAACCGTCTGAATAGCCTGTTCTACAGCACCGGAATCGGATGATTCCAGAAGTACATACCCTTTAAGCTCATCCGGAGCAATTATAGCCCTGATGTCGAGATTGTCCTTCCTGGCAACCTGAGCCAGCATCCCGGCAACTGAGCGCTCTTGATTCGCAGTTGTCTTAACAACAAATATAGCGGCATCTTCACTCATAAAGTTACACCCACTTTGGTAATTCCGTCAGCAGTATATAGATAATGAAACCAACAAAGCCAATTACCAAAATACCGGCACCAGCGACCTTAGAGATCATGTGGAACTCTTCCCTTGAAGGCTTCTTGGACAATTTCAATACCCTCAGGTATGACTTAAGGACTTGACCGACATTACGGTTTATCTTAGGCGCTTCAAACATATTACCTGCCAAACTTCTCACAACCAGTTTTAGTATATTACATATGATTGATCGGGGTTGATCAAATTCAGAGTACCAACACCTCGACCATTATAAGTTCTAGCGGCGTTTAAATAACGTGCTATATAAAATACCTTTCGATTGAACCCCACAAAAACAATTTGGTTCAAATTAGAAAGAGAAGGAGAGAACTCCTTTTCATCTTACGAAATCAATACCGTATTTTCGAGTAACGTTCTGGGAACTACCACTTCCATATATCTGTGGAGATTTCACACCTGTTACAACAAGCATTGTGCGGACAGAGTGCTCAAGCTCAGGATCTACCTGTGCTCCCCAGATCAGCCTTGCATTTGGATCGATCCTGCTGTAGACTTCCTGTACAACACTCTCTGCTTCTGCAATGGTCATATCCGGACCACCTACAACATTCACAAGAGCGGAAGTAGCACCTGAGATATCCACATCAAGAAGAGGACTCCTCAATGCTTTCTGGACAGATTCCACAGCTTTGTTCTCACCGTCTGCCTCACCAAGACCTATCATTGCCACGCCACCGTTCTGCATGACGGTCCTTACATCAGCAAAATCGAGGTTTACAAGACCAGGTTTTGTAATAAGCTCGGTAATACCTTTCACAGCTCTCATCAAAACCTCATCGGAGACCTTGAAAGCAGCCTGTAATGGCAATCTCGGGACAACCTCAAGGAGCTTGTCATTAGGAACTACGATCACAGTATCTGCAACATCCCTGAGCCTTTCAAGCCCTGCCTCAGCGTTTGTGCGCCTTACCTGACCTTCGACAGCGAAGGGAAGAGTTACCACGGCAATTGTCAAAGCACCTGTATCACGCGCAGCCTCTGCAACCACCGGAGCGGAACCTGTACCGGTACCACCGCCAAGTCCTGCAGTAATGAACACCATATCAGTGCCATCTACGACCGCGCGTACTTCATCAATGCTTTCAAGTGCAGCATCTTCGCCGATCTGTGGCAGACTGCCAGCACCAAGCCCTCGGGTCTTCTTCTTGCCGATAAGTATCTTGCTCTCGGTAGTGACATTCAAAAGATGTTGTGCATCCGTGTTTATTGCAACAAGCTCTGCGCCCTTGATGCCTTCCTGCGCCATGCGCTGAGCACTGTTCGAACCGCCGCCGCCGCAACCAATGACCTTGATGTTCGTCTGCAGATCTCTAAGCATCGCTTCGAGTTCCGCATTGATGTCATTCTGTTCCGGGACGCTGGAACGGATTTGTGTCTCTTCTACAGATCGTGCCAATGCCTCTTCTACTATGGATTTCATAACATATTCTCCACTATAGCAAAATGATCAAATGTATTATTGGAATTATACAATACTAATGCAATACCCATGTTAGATATTTGCATTATACTTTACCATCTTTTATTCAAAGGATTGCGTTATTTAACACAAAACTTTTTTTTGTCCTTTCACGTACCATTTCTGGCCCGATGGTCCTTCCGTCTATTGTAACCGACTCACCATTTGCCAGTTTCCCAAACATGGGACCCGGAGGAACTCCCATTTTTCGTGCGAGATCGGGGTTGAACCTATCATCCGTAATATACAACACGTTTTCATCGAAAACATATTCAGTATCATAACGTCCTTTTAGTATTTTAATGCATTCGTTTACCAAAAAGGTAAGGAAATCCTCTGCATCCTGCTTCCAGAAAGTAAAGAACACATTTGAGACAGTTGCATCCTCTAATTCAAAATACACAATATTTGAGTTCTGAAGTACGTTCTTCAAAGCCGCAATGTCCACTGATTTGACCAGTTTAATAAGCTCCTGATCTACCCTGACAGTTATGGCAGACATAGCATCCATACCCGAACCAGTGAGAGCCACCTCACCCAGCCTTTTCCGGATACCTTCGGAGAACTTCACCTGACCCAATATATCATGCTCCTTCACCTTATGCAGGAATATCCTGAAATCATCCCAATGGACACCTCTCATCTCCCTGATGTCGCTCTCCCTTAGCAGTTCAAGACCGGACGAATCCGCCAGATCACTTATCTTCTTCCGATCTCCCGAAGACATCGATTTCCGGTCACAGTACACCAGATCGGCACCTGACCTCTCAACTGCCTGCCGGAACATAGCTCCATCAACATTCTGGATCTGGTAATTCGGGAAATTGTGCCCAAATGTCACATCAGAACTAAAAATAAGATTCGTCTGCCTTGCAGCATAATGCCCACCGCCAAAACCAATGGCAACCGGACATTTTACCTGTTCCACAGCAAGGATAGCACGGGCAACTATATCACCGGCAGCAGTATCGACCCATTCTGACTCCGAACTTCCGATCTCCGCATACACCGAAGGAACGTTCAGGTCTGAAGGACCATGATGCGTTGACTCCATGGAGACGTCATAGCCAATATCACCAGCCATTTCAGACATTGACAGTAGAATAGAACGCAAAGCAAATGGAGCTGCTTTTGCCAGCTCACCCGGATTGCCGCCAAAATCGGCTGATCCCGGATTTCCTGTAAAATGGGATGTGAGCAACCGTCTTCCATCCGCACTCCTGTGCTTGGAAGCAAAAATTATGAGATCACAAGGAAACCCTGCTTTTTTTAGTTTCTCATCTATATTTTCCAGATAGATATGATGTATATTAACCTCCACGATCCGGAAATTGCCACTCTCATAGACTTCGGACAGGACCTCAATTATACCTGGAGGTAACTCCAACCTTCTCCATTCCCTGAGACTGAGCAAATGAGCTTTTATGTTCTGACCTGCCATATCAACAGTCGAACAGATAATGATGATGTTTGTAGAACTTTCCTTATCGATAGTTGTCTGCATGATCAATAAACCCCAGTAGTAAATTACATTTAAGTCACAAACTGTTCACAGCAATTAGAATAGCACAACTAATAACCTTTACCGCCTGCAGATGATAAGGGAGCGGAGGTCATACCTTTACCATATCGAATACCCACCTGCTAACACCGGGAGCAATATTGCCACACCGACGATAACCGATAATATTGAGTCCCATACCTGAATATTTCTTGATCAGACCTTCGATCTGCTCCCGGGTCTTGAACGTATAGAAATGCAAATGTCCACCAATTCTTACAAGCGGAAGCACATCCTCAAGGAAACGATCCATCCCATAAGGAGTTGGAATTATTACCCTGTCAAACTTTGCATTCAGCATATTCCCAATACAGGATGCATCTGCAAGGATAGGACTTATGTTATCCCCCACATGGTTCAATTTGATGTTCTCAGCCAGCCATTTGCAAGCTGCCGGATTCTTCTCAAGAGCAATGACCTTCGCACCCTTTGCTGCAGCAGGAATTGCAAATGGTCCGACCCCGCAGAAAGGAACCAACACGTCCTCACCCTGCTGAACCAGGGAAGCCACCCGTTTTCTCTCAAAAGCAAGTCTTCCATTGAAAAAAACGTCCTTCAGGTCCATTTTATACCTCATACCAAATTCCGCATGAGTTGTTAACGAGCTATCACCAAACAACAGTTCGAAACCGGCAACCCGATGATCACCTTCCAGCTTCGTCACCTTATTGAGGACCCCCCGGATATTGCCCCTCCTTGAAGAGATATACTCTGCAACAGAAAATTTATGATCGACCAATTCAGGAGGGATCGATACAACTGCAACATCCCCGATAATATCGAAACTTTTGGGAATAAGATGATGGATATCTTCAGGAAAGTCATCGAGATGCTTAAAGGAAGTCATTAGAAGGAACACCGCTTATACATGAACCACGCCTTATTGAACCTCATTAATTACAACTCATCAATACACTTTTGTGGACTTGATGTTCATGAACTCATAGAAACCGAACCTTGAAAGCTCCCTTCCAATTCCGCTCTTCTTCACACCGCCAAATGGTAAATTTGCCTCGGGCCTGAAAAAGCCATTCACACCAACAACACCCGCCTGAATCTGGCATGCAAGGGAGGAGGCCTTTACTTCATCCCCGCTCCAGATACTGGCACCCAGGCCGAACTCAGTCGCATTGGCAACTCTCATGGCCTCGACCTCATCTTTAACTGCAATGATAGGAGCTATCGGGCCAAATGTCTCATTTTTCATGACTTCCATATCAGTTGTCACATTAGAGAGGACGACAGGTGAGAAATAGTAACCCTCGCCTCCCAGACTGCCACCCTCAAGCTCTACTTTAGCACCCATCGAAACTGCTTCACGTACCTGTGCTTCAAGTAATGCAACCTGACCCTCACGGACCAGTGGACCAAGGTCTGTTTCAGGGTTCATCGGATCACCCAGCTTAAGTGCACGGGTCTTTTCCACAAAAAGAGCTGTGAACTCATCTGCAATTGATTCATCCACAATGAAGCGTTTGGATGAAATGCAGGTCTGACCGGTATTGATAAAACGACCTGAAACAGCGACCTTTGCAGCCATTTCAATATCGGCATCTTCCAATACGATGAAAGGATCACTGCCCCCGAGTTCAAGAACACATTTCTTCATGTTCCTACCCGCCGTTTCAGCCACTTTCTGACCTGAAGGAAGACCACCCGTAAATGAGACAGCGGCGACCTCCGGTCTTGATATCAATGAGGAAGCCGTAGGTCCGTCTACAAGGAGTGTCTGGAACACACCTTTTGGAACACCTGCTTTCTCAAAGATCTCCTCGATCTTAAGAGCACACATCGGAACATAGCTGGAATGCTTCAAAATCATCGTATTCCCGCCTGCAAGTACATGTGAAGCAGCACTCAGGACCTGCCAGAGAGGAAAATTCCAGGGTTTGATAGCAAGTATCGTGCCCATGGGCTCAAATGAAATGAAGGCTGATGAAGCATCATCCACAACGTCAGGCTCAAGAAGTGACTCAATATTGGAGGCAAAATAGTCGAACATGCTTGCACATTTTTCAACCTCTGGAAGCGACTGTTTTATGGGTTTGCCCATTTCTTTTGTAATGGTATCTGCAAGATCCTGCTTCTCCTTTCGAAGCACAGCAGCGACCTCTTCAAGATAGACTGCCCGCTCTGCAGCAGCAAGTGAACTCCATTCCAGGAACGTTTCGCCGGACCTTTTCAGTATCGAATTTACTTCTTCAGAGGAGTGCAATTCGAACTCACCATTGACCTTCCCATTTGCAGGATTTATTGAGACCATTGCGTTCATAGTTGGCTAATTGATCCTAATTTGATATAAGAGAGGCGGATTTGATATCAATGTATAAATGATAGTACCAGATGACAATATGGAGGTACTCAAATGAACTACAAACCATACCGACCACTGAAAGCGATAGGATATTCATTCCTCATCTGGGCGATCGGTTTTGCGTGGGGAACCGTTGTCTTCATGACCCCGACATTATCGGAGATAACCACCATAGAACATATTTCTAAAATGCCGGCCATAACCATCCCGTTACTTATCGCATATTTGTTGTTGATACCATACATTTCAAAGAGATACCTTGAAAATGCAGTGGACAAAATTGCAGAGGCAACTGCTCTCGGAGTGATCTTCCTCGCAATAAATGCACTTCTTGACCTGGTGATGTACCTGACGATCTATGATCAGGACTACTATGCATATCTGTCAATATGGCTCTCCTACGCATTGCTACTGATACTGCCACTATCCATCGGAAAACGCATGCAGAACTGAGCCCTGGCACATAACCGAACATATATAAATGCATTCACCCCCAATATATCGTTATGCAGCAATTACTTGACACCGCAGAAAAGATCAGGACCATGGAGATACGTGGAGCAGGAAGGATAGCCGAAGCCGCTTCTGCTGCACTTCGTGATTACGTACTGAGCCTCAAGGTCACCAACATAAGGGATTTTAACAGGAAAGTGGATGAGGCTGCCAATATCCTAATCCAGACACGGCCTACCGCCGTATCCTTACCAAATGCAGTACAGATCACAAAACGTCATTATTCTGATGATGTGGCAGGAGCACGTGAGGAAATTGTCCTGAATGCGGACATTTTCCTCAAACAGGCAGGAGAAGCTCTTGAAAAGATGGGGAAGATCGGTGCTAAAAGGATACATGACGGGGATGTCATCATGACACACTGCAACTCCCACGCAGCACTTTCGGTCATATCCACCGCTTTCAGGCAGGGCAAGGACATCTCAGTCATAGCAACCGAATCACGCCCGAGAAGACAGGGATTGCTTACCATAAGGGAACTGAACGATTACGGCATTCCCACCACATTAATAGTTGATTCTGCAGTCAGATACTCCATGAAAGAGGTCGACACCGTAATAGTTGGTGCTGATGCAATAACCGTCAATGGTGCTCTTGTAAACAAGATCGGAACATCACAGCTGGCTCATGCTGCACACGAAGCAAGGAAGAATGTCCTGAGCGTTGCTGAAACTTTCAAGTTCAGCCCGAACACGATACTTGGTGACATGATCGATATCGAGGAAAGGTCTGCAGAGGAGGTCATTGATCCAAAGGTTCTTGCAGAAATGCCAAATGTGAAAGTGAAAAATCCTGCATTCGACATAACACCTGCCGAATACATTGACATGATAATAACAGAGGTAGGAGCATTCCCACCACAGATGGCCTACACCATCATCAAGGAACATCTCGGATGGGAACTCACCAATATCGGATGATCAATGATCGGTCAAAGATAGCAACTAAAAGATAAGGTGATCAATGATTTGGTCACTTTTTTTACATACATTCAAATCATCAACTAAAAAAATGACCGCCGATCACTCGACGATCGTACCTACCGGACTTTCCTTATAATAACTTACCAGTTGCTCAACAGAATCTGTTGAAAAGGTTTCCTCTGAGCCGAAAAGTATGCTCGAAAGAGAAGGCCTGTTAATATAATATACTGAAGGCTCACCTTCGATACCTCCAAGTTCTGCAGCAGCATCAATAGCATCATACAGATTCCCAAAGTCATCGATCAGCCCGATCTCTTTTGCCTCCACCGCTATGTAGATGCGACCATCAGCAATATCCTTGACCTCGCTCTTTGTCATATTACGGTGCTCTGCGACACTGGTAATGAACAGATCATATACCTTGAGAACTACCGTGTCGGCATACTCCTTCTCCTCAGGAGTCAGGCCCCTCCAGTCGCCACCCATATCCTTGAACTCACCGGATTTTGAGATGTAGAAATCTATACCTTCATTATCGTAATATTCCGACCGGTTCGTGTAAACTCCGATCACACCTATGCTTCCGGTTATCGTGGAAGGGTTTGCCAGTATCAGGTCTGCAGGTGCGGAAATATGATATGCAGCGCTTGCAGCCACATCGCCCATGGAAACAACTACCGGAATACCCTGTGCCTGGACATTCTCGATCTCAGTTATGATCTCCTCTGCTGCTGCCGGCGATCCGCCTCCGCTGTTCACCCTGAGGACTATGGCCTTGACGCCTTCATCGGCTGCAGCTTCACGCAGGCTGTTGCATATATCCTCAGATGTTGCATATCCAAAGCCTGAAGGGAGATTACCTGTAAGCATGGTTCCCTGTACATAGATTACTGCAACTTTATTATCAGAAGTATAGATCTCACCACCAAAGGACAGGTAAATAAGTGCAAAGCTTCCACCAATTATAAGCAACAATGCAGTGAACAATGCAATATATTGCCATTTATGGCTCTTTTTTGGAGCAGGCGGACTTTGTGGAGCTTCTTTTGCGCCCATTGCTTCCTTTGGAGGTATTGTTGTCCCCTCTTCTTTAACCTCTACAGGAGGGTTATATGCTACAATATCTTCTTCCGGAGACTCAACTGAAGGCACAACAACACTGTCCGGCAGGTTTCCATCCTCATGAACATTGTCCAGTATCTCCGTATAATCGGGTTCCGGAGTCATCTCGAATGCTCCAAGATCCGGCACATCCTCTGTGGATTCTTCCAGGACTTCATCCAGAAGGTCTTCAGCATCATCTTTTAAATTAAAAGGTTCTTCACTATTGGTCATCCAATACCTCTGATATATATTGTAGATTGACCTGAACATTCAAAAAGCTTCTCTTGTTGATAATATAAGCGAAATATATTTTATTATTGCAGACCATGCAAAAGGAAACTAATGATAATGGAGATAAAAGATGTCCAAATTCCCATCAGATAAACCAGTCCTCGTAACATGTGGGCTGCCATATGCAAATGGAAAGGCACACGTCGGCCATTTGCGTACATATATCCCTGCAGACATATTCACAAGATCCCTCCGTAAGACCGGACAGGAGGTCACTTTCGTATGCGGTTCCGACACTCATGGAACCCCCATCGTTTTCAACGCGGAAGAGCTGAACACCACACCTAAAGAACTGATAAAGATATATCACAAGCATTTCGATGAGACCTTCAAGGAAATGGGTGTGATGTTCGATGCATTCGGCACGACCGATGATCAAACAAATCACGACCGTACTACCGAAATCGTCAACAAGCTTATCGAAAACGATTATGTTTTCCCAAAGACCATCGAGATCGCATATTGCCCGGCATGTGACCGCTTCCTCCCGGACAGGTATGTGAAAGGAACATGCCCACACTGCAAGGAAGAGGCAAGGGGAGATGAATGTGACCAGGGATGTGGAAAGCATCTTGAACCGGGAGAACTTGAGAATCCGACCTGTACCACATGCGGCGGACCTGCCGAATACAGGAAACAGGAGCACTATTTCTTTAAGCTGTCCCAGTTCAAGGATTTCCTGATAGAGCACCTTGAAAAGCTCGGAGGAACCCTCAATGCAAGGAACTACGCACTTGGATGGATCAAACAGGAGCTGACCGACTGGTGCATCACAAGGAACCTTGAATGGGGAGTGCGCTTCCCGGGACATGATGAACTTGTGGTCTACGTGTGGGTAGATGCACCTATCGGATACATCGCGTTCACTGAAGAATGGGCAGAGGCAAATAATGAGAGCTGGGAGAAGTTCTGGAAAGAAGATTCCCGCATCGTTCACTTCATCGGCGGAGATATCATATACCACCACTGCATCTTCTGGCCGGCCATGCTCAAAGGTGCCGGATATACCCAACCTTGGGCAGTTGTTGCATCAGGAATGGTGAAGATCGAGGACAAGACGTTCTCAAAGAGCCGTGGATACGTCGTATGGGTAGGAGAAGACTATCTAGACCATGGATTCCACCCGGACCTGCTACGTTACTACCTCGCAAGTTACACATCCCACACCAAGGAACTTAACTTCTCATGGGAGGTCTTCCAGGACAAGATCAATACTGAACTTGTAGGAGTTTTCGGAAACTTCCTGTACAGGACACTTCTGTTCACACACAAGAACTTCAAGGAGATACCTGCCGGCGAGATCAAACAGGAAACCCTGGATGAGATCAATTCAACCATTGAAGCTGCAAATGAGGCAATGGAGAACTATGAGTTCAAGAAATATGCCGACAGCGTAATGGCACTGGCATCATATGGAAACAGCTATTTCCAGTCCAACGAACCATGGAAGCTCATCAAAGAGAACAAAGAAGCATGTGGCGAAGTTGTTGCAAACTGCATACAGCTTGGAAAGGCACTGTGCCTGCTCTTTGAACCGATTCTGCCAGGTAAAATGGAAGATGCATGGAAGCAGATCGGAATGACAACAGATGTGCATGCAGCAGGATATGCTGAAGCCACAGAACTTGTAAAGAGCGGCACACCACTTGAAAAACCATCGATCCTCTTTGAGAAGGTAGAGGATGAAAAGACCGAACAGATGGAAGCCATTGCATCTGCAAGAGTTAAGGAAGCCATTGCAAAACAGAGTGGCAAGGAAGAAAAAGAAGAACCAAAGGAGATGAAAGAACTGATCACATTCGACGACTTTTCAAAGCTTGACCTGAGAATAGGAACCATCGTTTCTGCCGAAGAGATAAAGAAATCCAAGAAACTGCTTAAGCTACAGGTCGACCTTGGCGAGGAAGAAACACGCCAGATCGTCGCCGGTATCAAGGAATCACACTCACCGGAAGAATTGCCCGGCAAGCAGGTACTTGTACTTACAAACCTCGCACCTGCAAAGCTTTGCGGAGTGGAGTCCAACGGCATGATACTTGCAGGAACTGATGAGGAAGGCAAAGCTATCCTGTTGCAGCCTGAGAAAGGAACCAATGCCGGAAATGGCATAATGTAAGTGTCAATGTAAAGCGAATTAGAATACAAGCGCGAGAGTAAACTTCAATAGTAAATGTGAAGTTGAACTCAAACCTAAATTAAAAAGAAAGGAGAACAACTCTCCTTTTATTTCTCCATCAGCATCTCAAGATAGGATGTCCTGATGGAATCCTCTTTTTTTATCCCAATGCTTTCAAGGAATTCGAACAGCAGTTCCCTGTGAGAATCAATATCCGAATCTGCCACTAATTCCACTTCAACGAACTCACCCAGGCCTTCAACTGAATCAAGGCAGATGGTGATATCATCGTATCTGTAGATCTCCCGTGTTTTTTTCACAATTCCGGATTCAAAAAAACCAAGCGAGACAAGAATGCCCTTTGCTGCCGTCCCGTCCACAGGGGTTTCAAATTCCTCCCTTGTCTTAGAGACGCTGTCGAGCTTCCTGCCCTTGTAGGTCATGCGCGTGCCGCCGTTGACACTGCGCAGCCTCAATGCTTCGTCAGTTTCTGCAAAATCACGATGAGGTGCATTGTAATACACATCAAGGTGATCTTCAGTTCGGATCTTGAGTGCGCCCATTCCCAGGATCCTGTCCCTGACAGGACCATGGTCGGCACGCACCTTGATCTCGATCTCGATCATCTTATGCAGGGATGTATTTAGTTCCGTAATAGATCATGCCCCGGTCGCCACCCTCACCGAGCTTCCTGAACACTGGCTTGACCTTCATCCCGATATGCACATCCCCAGGTTTGCAAACTATCTGGCTTGTGAACCTTGGACCCTCATCCAGCTGGACAATGCCAAGCACATAAGGAGCCTGATGTTCAAATCCTTCTGCTGCTGTGTGAATGACAGTATAGGTCACGATCTCTCCGGGACCTGAGAACTTGTGAGACTCTATCTCACCGTCACGCCTGCACTTAGGGCATACGTTACGTGGGGGATAATAGTATGAATCACAGGTCTTGCAGTGTGTTCCAACCAGATTGTACCTGTTGATCTGCTTTCTCCAGAATCTTGCTACAGACATCGATGATCACCTCTCCCTCGCTAAAATGTGTACAACTGCTGTCGCGCCGGAACCTCCGACGTTGTGAGTCATTCCTACCTCAGCCCCGTCTACCTGACGTCCGCCAGCCTCGCCGCGCAACTGATGGGTGACCTCTACAACCTGCTTGATACCAGTAGCACCAACAGGATGACCACATGATTTCAGACCACCTGAAGTGTTCACAGCAATCTTTCCGCCAATTGCTGTTTCTCCCTCTTCGGTCATCTTTCCACCCTCGCCTTTCTTTGCAAAGCCAAGGTCCTCGATAGCACATATCTCAGCAATGGTGAAACAGTCATGGACCTCAACAAGGTCGATGTCAGCTTGGGTCATCTTTGCCATCTCGAATGCACGCTTGCCTGCTGACACGGATGCATCCAGTGTTGTGATATCGCGACGGTCATGCAGTGCGATGGTATCGCTTGCCTGTGCTGTTGCTTTTATGTAAATAGGAGTGTCCGTGTATTCATGTGCGATATCCGCAGGAGCCAGGACCACTGCAGCAGCACCATCTGTTATCGGAGAACAATCGAATATGTGTAATGGGTCTGCTACCATGATGGAGTTCAGTACACTGTCCACGGTTATAGGACTCTTGTACTGTGCAATAGGATTCATGGAACCGTTCTTGTGGTTCTTGACCGCTACAGTTGCCATCTGTTCACTGGTAGTGCCATACTGGTGCATGTGCATCCTTGCGACCATTGCATAAAGGCCGGGGAACGTTGCACCCATTATGCCTTCCCACTCACGATCTGCCGCTGCGGCCAGAGCTGAAGAAGCTGCCGTGGCGGAAACATCGGTCATCTTCTCAACACCTGCTGCCATCACAATATCCTCATGGCCTGAAGCAACTGCCATCACGGCCTGCCTGAATGCAAGGCCACCTGAGGCACAGGCTGCTTCCACACGTGTTGAAGGAATATGAAGGTCCAATGCCAGGCCTGAATAATCAGCGATCAAAGCACCAATGTGCTCCTGCTCAACGAATTGTCCGCCACTCATGTTACCGACATACATGCCATCCAGCCTGTCGCCGCTAACTCCCGAATCCTCAATCGCTCCGATACCTGCTTCCACAACGATATCCCTGAAGGAGCGTTCCCACATCTCACCGAACTTTGTGTTCTTTACACCAATAATTGCTACATCTCTCATATCAACACCCCTCATGCCAGCCTGATCTTTCCTTTATGCTTGGCATACATTGCATAATCCATATAGATCGGATCTGCCAGTAGCCCTTCAACTGTAGGTGCAGCCTCGCGGATCTCATCGATCTTGTCAGTCACCCTGAAACTGAAGGCATCTCCGCCAGCTCCTGAACCGAATGCTGTTGCGAATATCCTGTCACCTGGTTTTGCCTGGTCAAGTGTTGCGGCAATACCCATCATGCATGAGCCGGAATAGGTGTTGCCCAGCCTTGGGACGACCAGACCGGGTTTGATCTGCTCTTTGCTGAATCCCAGCATCTTGGCGACCCTTGAAGGGAACTTACCGTTAGGCTGGTGGAAAACAGCATTATCATAGTCAGAAGGTGATGTACCCATCTTTTCCATCAGGCCATTTGCAGCACCGCTCACGTGCTTGAAATATCCCGGTTCTCCGGTGAACCTTCCACCGTGTTCAGGATAAGGCATGCCCTCACGTCTCCAGAAATCAGGAGTATCAGTAGTAAATGAGTAAGTATCCTCAATAACTGCCACCATCTCAGATTCCTTACTACCGATGATGCAAGCGACACCGCCTGCTGCAGCAGTGTATTCCAGTGCATCGCCGGGCGCTCCCTGGGAAACATCGGCACCAATGGCCATTCCAAGATCGACCATTCCACTTGAGACCAGACCCATGCATGCCTGGATCGCAGCTGTACCTGCCTTACAGGCAAATTCAAAGTCAGCTGCTGTCATAGCCGGTGTTGCCTCAATGGCTTCAGCTACAATAGTACTGGTAGGCTTTACAGCATAAGGGTGGCTTTCAGAACCCGTATAAACGGCTCCGATACGTTTGGGATCTATGTTGTTTCGTGCTACTGCGGACCTTGCAGCCTCCACTGCAATTGTAGCAGTATCCTCATCCATGTCAGGTACTGATTTTTCATTTACCATCAGACCTGCACTGAGAATATCTGCATCATCTCCCCATACACGGGCGATATCTTCTACTTTTATCCTATATTTTGGGATATAAGCACCATACGAGACAATCCCTACACTCATTGTTTTATTCACCTGTTTGATGTATTAAAAGTTTTCAAGATCTATCTAAAAGAGATACTCTTTCACTCGATCACATGATACTGGCTGTACTTTTTCAGGACATCCACCAGTTCATCAATATCCATTGTCGTTGCAAGAAGTGGTATCCGATCGATCTCTGCCATCTTCCTGGCCATCGGATCTACCTGATTACCCCTTATTCCGTGAATGACCACTGCACCGGGTTTCAGATTTGTGACGCGGATAGCCACCATTGGTGATTTTCCGGTAGAAACCTTTGTGAATATCATTGCACGCTCGGTACTCCAGCCATACAACTTCTGGAACTCATGGGATGAAAGCTCAAGAATAGCCTTTTTACTGTCCACGACAGTGAAACCGTAAAGCGGCTTTTCAACCCCTTTGTTCACAACATCTGCTTCGACAAGGGTTGCAAGCTTTGCAAGCTGTATAGGATATGTATACTCATACGTGGCATACACTGCCTTGGCACCCGGATCGGTATAAAGCATACCTTCATAGCTATGGATCTTCTGTCCGCCTTTAGAGGAATCTATTTCCAAAAGTGCGTCTACGATCTTGCTTACAATAAGAGTACCGGGAGATTTCCTTCTGCCGCTTTCATAATCACTTATCACAGAAGGAGATACACCAAGATAACCAGAAAGATCGGTTTGGGCAATTTCAAAGTTCAATCGCCACTTCTTCAAAGCCTCTCCGGGCTTCTCAGATAAAGTGATCTCACCGGCCATCTTTTCAGCCAGACGCTGGCGGATGTTCTCATGGGCCATATCTTCAGTCATGCTTCGTTAGTCAAGAGGATGAATCTACATATATATTTAGCGAATGATCTTACGACAATTGACGAATAAAAATCCTTATGTTGTTCAACTATTTATAAAATGCCGATAATGTTCTATAAATCATGCCCTTGATAAATCTCAAAATGCATGCAAATGTTTCTGAACTGACGCTGTACCTGAAGTGTCCCCGGCAGGTATACTATGCTTACCGAAACCATAAGCTTGCCCCAGAGATAACTTCCGAATACCTCGAGCACATGATGCTAAAGGAGCTTTCCCTCGGATATCCTGATGCTATCGAGAGAACTACGGCTGACAAACAGAATATCCATGACGAACTTAACATCGAAATGGAACGTGTAAAGGCCGAGCTGGAACTAATATATTCTACCGAACTACGAGACCTGCCCTTCAAAGTACTGGAAACTGCTGAAAGTGTTGTTTCTGAACAGATCGACAGCATTGCCATGAACCTTTCGGAAACGATCAGGAAGCATGGTAGAGAAGAGATCATACAAATGATCAGGCCATGTCGCACAGAGCCAGTACTGCATTCTGACAAACTAAAGATGACCGGCATACCTTCTGCAATTGTGCACTACAAAGAAAAGATGGTACCGCTTAGTATCAGAACAGGCAAATGTCCGGATTCCGGTGTTTGGGGAAATGACAGGATCCACATTGCAGCCATTGCAATGCTTCTCGAGGACAACTATGAGGATAGTGTCGAGCATGGTTTTGTCCAATATGCAAGACATGGAAATATCCGAAAAGTGAAGATAAGACCGGAAGACCGCCGACAGGTTCTGAAGATACGAAAGCGTGTTGACACTATAAAGGAAGGCATCCTGCCTGAAAGGAAAGAAGGTCCTATCTGCAAATATTGCAATTTTACAAAATTCTGCACTACTACGAAGTCATCTCTTGCTTCCAAACTCTTTTGAAAAGGTTCCAGCACCCAAAACCTATTTATGCATTCTTCCAGTGACCATCTACGATGTCAAAACCTGTATATCTTGGAAAACTGCTTCTCCACTGGTGCAGTCATTGCAATGTACCCGTACTTGGGAAAAAATGCAGTTGTGGGGAAAGCACTCAAAAGGTAGAGGTCACCCCTCCTGGAGATATACGTCCGGCATTCCAGTACGACATCGATCATATCAATGCCGTTTCACTAAAGCAGTTCAACGCACCACTTATACCGGAAGGTCATCTTGTTGTAATGAACAAAGCTCCATACGATGACAGGATGGAAGAGATCATCGTTGACGGAGAAGTTCTCGCAAGCATCCGTTTTGAGATGGAAGAACTACAGTGGGTATTATTGCCAAGACTGCCCGGCGCAAGACGTCTTTTCGAAGGAAAGGACCTCAAGGACATGAAGGGATGGGTTGTACTGGACGGCGGAGCCGTGAGTTTCATATTAAAGGGTGCAAGCGTACTTGCACCGGGGATCGTTGATGCCGACCCGGACATACAGATTTCCGATGAGACGGTCGTACTTACCCCCGAAGGAGATATCATAGCTGCTGGTCGTGCACGCATGTCAGGTGCCGATATGCTGGAACACAAGCGTGGTGTCGGTGTCAAGACCCGCTGGAAAGGCAAGCCTGAGAAACTGAACGTTCCGGAAGGTGGACAGACCTGGGACGATGCCGTGAAGGCGAACTCTGATATCCTCGAACGTTTTGAGGAGAAAGCACATTCATTTATCAAAAACGTTACCGAGACCGTTAAAAAACCGGTCACTGTGTCATATTCCGGTGGCAAGGACAGTCTTGCAGTATTACAACTGACAAGTGAATGCCTAGAAGATTTTGA
Organism: Methanococcoides sp. NM1; assembly: GCF_900774285.1. Taxonomy (NCBI): domain Archaea; kingdom Methanobacteriati; phylum Methanobacteriota; class Methanomicrobia; order Methanosarcinales; family Methanosarcinaceae; genus Methanococcoides; species Methanococcoides sp. NM1. The sequence continues at coordinate 87,998 of NZ_CAAGTW010000001.1, read as the reverse complement.
TCTCCTCTTTGCAGATACCGGACTGGAATTCCCTGAAACCGTAGAGAATGTAAAAGAGATAGAAGAATTATACAGGAAACCACTCAGGACAAAAGCTGCAAAGGAAGCTTTCTGGGATTCCGTGGATAATTTCGGACCACCATCTGTGGAAGCACGCTGGTGCTGCAAGGTATGTAAGCTCGGCCCCATCACACAGATAATCGAAGAGAACTACGAGAACGGATGTCTCACTTTTATCGGCCAGAGAAAGTATGAGTCCGATGCCCGGGCAAAGAGCGAACGTGTGTGGAAGAACCCCTGGGTAGGAAACCAGGTGGGCGCATCCCCGATACAGGACTGGACCGCAATGCATGTCTGGCTTTACATATTTAAGACCGGGGTACCATACAATGTGATGTATGAACGCGGTTTTGACAGGATCGGATGCTGGCTGTGCCCGTCCTCATCACTGGCAGATCTGGTGCGTTTAAAGGAAACCCATCCAGAGATGGAAAAGAGACTTAATGACTACCTGCTGGAATATGCAGAGCGTATGGGACTCTCAAAAGAGTGGGTGGACCATGGATTCTGGAGATGGCAGACCCTGCCACCTGCTATTGCAGAAGTGGCAAAACAGAAAGGGATCAATATCATACCAAAGAGCAAAGTAAAGGGTAACCTGAACTTTGCTGTGACCTCCGGATACAGGCCATGCCGCGAAGGTGGGATGTCTGCAGAAGGCAGTTTTGGCATTGCACTTGATATGGAGCTAATTGAGAGTACCGGACAGCTCCATGCTGCCGGAAAGCCTGCTTATATCGAAGGGGTCGCTTCAGTACAAAATGGGGATGAACGTGCACAGATATTCGCCTCAGGGACAATCACTGCAAGAGGCAATGACGAGAAGAGTGCACGCAAGTTCATGACCAATGTGGAAAGATCGGTCAGGCGTGCCCTGAAATGCATGGGTTGTGGAGTCTGTGTGGGACAATGCCCCAACAATTCCATTACCATCAAGAAAGAAAAAGCGGTCATTGGAAATACATGCATCCACTGTGGCGCCTGCATTGACATTTGTCCGATCGTGAAATTTGGCTGATTAACGGACCAATGTACCACATTGCCAACCAGAACATTTATACATAATATATAACAACATAATTTGGTGATTTTTTGGTAAAAAGAGCACTGCTGAGCGTCTCTGACAAAACTGGAATCGTAGAGTTTGCAAGAGGACTTGAGCAACTGAACATAGAGATCATATCGACCGGCGGAACTGCAAGGATGCTCCGTGATGCGGGTATTGAGACTACCGATGTCTCAGAAGTGACCGGATTCCCTGAAATGATGGGAGGTCGTGTAAAGACCTTGCATCCAAGGATACACGGCGGGCTTTTGTGCCTGAGAGAAGATGCTTCACACATGGGAGAGGCAGAAAAAGAATCCATCGAGCTTATCGACATGGTGGCAGTCAATCTCTACCCCTTTGAGATAACCGTCTCAAAAGAAGGTGTTAACCTTGAAGAGGCGATCGAGAACATCGATATCGGTGGACCTACAATGTTACGTTCTGCTGCAAAGAACTACTCCTCTGTAGCCGTTGTATGTGACCCGGAAGATTACGGACACATCCTCAAGGAATTAAGGTCAACAGGCATAGTATCCGACCAGACAAGGGAAACACTTGCAGTCAAGGCATTCCGTCACACTGCAGACTACGACAGCACCATTGACACATACCTGAGCAAAACACTACTCGGAGAGGACGTTCTTCGTATGAACTTCACCGACGGCGTCAAGCTTCGTTATGGTGAGAACTGGCATCAGGAAGCAACATTTTACAGGGAGAAGGGTATTGAAGGACCTGCACTCTCAAATGCAAAACAACTGCATGGAAAAGAGCTTTCCTACAACAACTACGTTGATGCCGACAATGCACTCCAGACGATCAAAGAGGTAGGGAACAAGAAACCTGCTGTTGCTATTGTCAAGCACAACAACCCCTGCGGACTTGCAACTGGAAATACACTTTGTGAAGCATTGCAGCACGCATGGGACGGCGACCCCATATCCGCCTTTGGCAGTATAATCTGTACGAACACCGTATTTGACATGGAATCCGCAGAGTTCCTCAAAGGCAAGTTCGTCGAGATCATCCTGGCACCTGGATTCGAGCACAATGCACTTGAGTACCTGAAGGAGAAGAGCGCAAACCTTCGCTTGCTTGAGCTTCCACAGTTCAACGAGAGCTTTGATACAGACAGCACCTACAAGTATGTCATTGGAGGAATGCTGAAACAGCAAAGGAACATCGGTCTCTACGAGAAGTGGGAATGCGTTACAGATACACCATACCCTGAAGAAAAGCGTGAACTGTCCGAGTTCTGCATTTGTGCCTGCAAGAGCACAAAGTCAAACTCTGTAACTCTGGCATATGAGTACAGCGAAGGATGTTTTGTGATGCTCTCAATGGGTGCAGGACAGCCAAACCGTGTTGATTCCATCCGCAAGCTTGCAACCACAAAAGTAAGAGAGAACCTGGAAATGATATACGAAAGGGAAAAGCCGGACATGTCATTTGAAGAATACTGGGAGTCCATACTTTCCGAATGTGTCATGGCATCAGATGCTTTCTTCCCATTCGATGACAGCATAGTCCATGCCAACGAAAGCAAGATCAGATATATCATATCCCCAGGCGGATCGATCAGGGATGATGAGGTAATTACAACTGCAAATCGCCTGAACATATCCATGGTATTCACAGGAATGAGACACTTCCTGCACTGAAAGACCAAAAAGAATGCGTACACAGGTATGCATTCTTCCAACCATTTTTTTATTTTTCTTTTGACCTTTTTCTGGAGCGACCTTTTTCAAAGTTGTTTCAATTACGTCTAATTGTATTTCAGTTAAAATATTAGAACGATTGGTTATAACCAAATATTTCAAGACCATAGGACCTCATAATGAGAATGTCGAACAATTGTATTTTGAAGATATAACCAATATTTCAGAAATGTTTAAATAACAATTCCTAAACTATATATACAATTGATACACAATCAACCTTGGAGTTGATGCAACTGAAATCAACAGGGTTACTGAGCATTTTAACATTTTCTGAAAAACGAAAGGACCTTCTGTTCCTGTTAGAAGAAGGACCTCGATCATTATCCCAGATAAGGGAACATTTTAACGTCAGCTCACCGGAGATATCCCCCCGATTAAAAGAAATGATAGCTGCAAACCTTATCTGCAGGGATGAAAAAGAGTATTTCATAACCCCCATTGGCAGAGTTGCAGCCAAATACCTGAGGCTACTGGTGGATACACTTTGTTCAATAGAGAAAAATGAGGAATTCTGGAAAGAACACATTCTTGAAGGTATCCCACAATATCTTCTTGACAGGATAAGTGAGCTTGGAGAATGTTTCATCCATGAAGAAGGTCTTGAGAACATATACGATTCCCATAAGAACTTCTTGGACAACATTGCCGAATCAAATGAGGTCTGCGGCGTATCTTCAATATTTATACCCAGGTATCCCGAATTCTTCGCAAACCTTGCAAAGAACAATGTCCCCACATCCCTCATACTAACCAGGAACGTCTTTGAAAAAGTTAAAAATGAGTACACAGAAACGATGCAGATGTACCTGGATTCGGATAACACAAGCCTTTACCTGATCGACAATGCTAAAGTTGCGTTCATCGCGACTGACAACTACTTTTCCCTGTCACTCTTTTTCAAGAACGGGAGCTATGACCCACAGAGAGACCTGATGGGAACCGGACAGACCATTGCAGGCTGGGGAAAAGAACTCTTTGAGCATTACAAAAAAGAGGCAAGGGAAATTACATCCCTGTAAATGCCTTTAATCCGACCATCATACTTGATTCACCATCTACAACGAACAGGCGCTTGTGCATTCTGCCCTTTGACTCATTTTCCGTAGGTACTGTGAACCTACCTATGCAGATCATTCCTGCAATGAAGCTGTAAACCAGAATAATAGGCTCATAGGCAATGGCCTCTGAAAGTATCAAAATCCCCAGAAGAGAATGGGAGAATAGATGCATACCCAACAGGAGATCACGGGTCCTTCGTGGTCCAAGACTCACAGGCAGGGTCTTGATACCTGCAAGAGCATCACCCTTGATGTCCTTGAAATCATAGACAGATGAATTAACGAAAAGTTTGATCCCAAAGAAAAGGAAAACTGCAATCACAGGGAAAAGACTTTCAGCATACCAGCCTGCAATACCGGCAATGAAGGCACCCCATGTTGTACCCACAACAAGATTTTTTACTCCAAGACCGCCTTTTAGTTTCAAATGATGTTTGCCGACCTTTAGTCCTTTACTGTAAAGATAACCGGTAACAAGAGGAAGGAATGCGAGAAGCAATATTCCATCGAGGAACAGGAAATAAGCACCTGCTAAAAATGCAAGCAACGAAACGAAAAGTGCTACATCCCTTCTTGCACCTGTAAGCTCGGACCTGTTGACAGCATCTTCTTCTGAATCAAGCGCACGATCCAGTGTGTATACAGCATACACGACCAGGCCACCTGCTATACAGGAGAGAATGTTACATTGCATCTGGAGCAGAAGGAAAGCAAGATATATCCTTAAAGCCCCGGACATCGAGACCAGTGTGGAACTGTTCAAGAGATGAAGGGTTGGCCACAGCCCCGAAATGTCAGGTAAAACAAGATTATTGTTGTTACTGTTGTTGTTTTTTGGATAGCTCAACTGATTTGTGGAAATAACTGTTTTTTCAGCCATGAGTATAATAGTAGTGGACTTCCAGATATTATTAAAGTAAAATAGGATTATACCATTGAACTAACTTAGACAACTCCACTAAAAGATAACTAAATCACTAATATATACCCGTGAAAAAATAACTACTAATTACATCATACTAACCAAATGAACATCATTTGGGAAGGATTAAAAAAAGCAGAAAAACGAAGAGTTCGGGATGTTCGAATGAGTGATTGAACAACCGCATCCTGATAACTCAAGAGGCTGAAAATGAAAAACTATTGTCCTGCAATATCCGCAGAGATTGAAAGATATACAGATGGAGATCAGCAGAGATATACCATAAACTGCTGCAAAGAATCCTCCAGCCTTACAAACATGTGGAAACTAAAGATGATGGATATACGATCTCGATCAAACAGTCCCTTTGAACCATCCATGGACGTGCCATTCGGAGCTAATTCACATTACTGGACTGATACGAATGGCTTGAACATACACATCGGTTCCTGCGACACAAATGTGATCGGAGATTCAAGAAAAGGGGTCAGCAAATTCATTTCCACCATCTTTTTACAGGAATTTCCTGATATGGAATCTGCAAATGCCAGAACTTTTGGTAATGATCTTGCAGATGAGATCAACATGTTAGCCCATATGGATCCCGGGAAGGAAAACGCCAGAAGCATCAGGATCGAATGGTCATCCATGGCACTTGTTTTTTTCTACAATGAAACACAGCCTAATGATACCATACCCCTATTGATAGACGATCGATGCCACAATATTCGTAAAAAGAGATAATACGGAACTGTTTTATAAGGTGTTTTCTTTCTCACCACCAAACCTTTTCGAGGAAAACACCAATGAACGCCAGAGCCCGGATGCTTGCAGAAGAAAGCATCTCAAAGGTCCTTTTTAAACTTTCAGTGCCAGCAACCATAGGAATGGTAGTTCAGGCACTTTACAACCTTGTGGACACAATATTTGTCGGAAGGGCACTCGGGGCTGAGAGTGTACAGGGAATAGCAGGCATTACAATAGCATTCCCTATCCAGATGATAATAATGGGAGTGGCACTTACAATTGGACTTGGAAGTGCATCCATAATATCAAGAAGCCTTGGCTCAAAGGACTACAAACGTGCTGATATTGCACTTGGGAATGCCATATCTGCAATACTGGCACTCAGTATACTTATCACAGTACTTGGAAGTATTTACATCGTACCCCTTCTGAAACTGTTCGGTGCTACCGATACCATCCTGCCGTTCGCATTTGACTATACGAGAATAATATTGTACGGAACAATCGTTTTTGCATTCTCAATGACAGTCAATAATATAGTTCGTGCAGAAGGCAATGCAAAGGTTGCCATGCTGACAATGCTCATATCTGCCGGACTGAACATAATCCTTGACCCGATATTCATTTTCGGATTTGATATGGGAATCGAGGGTGCTGCCATCGCAACCGTAATATCACAGGCTGTCAGCGCCATCTACTTGGTACATTATTTCAGCAGTGGAATGAGCAGCCTGAATTTCCATGTAGGAAATCTCATTCCTCATCCGGACGTTTTCAAGGAGACCATTACCATCGGAGCATCCTCTTTTGCAAGAAGTGCATCAGGAAGCCTGATGATCATTGTAATAAACAACACACTGGCGATCTATGGAGGAGACATACCCATAGCAGTCTTTGGTGTTGTCAACCGCCTTTTCATGTTCACCTTCATGCCAATGATAGGCATAGTCCAGGGGCTCCAGCCTATTGTAGGATTTAATTACGGTGCAAAGAACTTCGAGAGGGTCATTAGCTCAACGTTGCTTGCCATAAAGGTTACCACCGTGATATCGATGGCAGGATTCCTGTTGCTGTTCCTCTTCCCGTCCCAGTTATTCAGCATCTTCACCACAGACCAGCAATTGATAGATGCGGGCAGATCTGCCACACGCATTATGGTGCTTGCAGTTCCATTCATCGGATTCCAGATAGTAGGAGCATCCATCTACCAGACCCTTGGAAGAGCCTGGCCAGCATTCATACTATCCATCAGCCGTCAGGTCCTGTTCCTGATACCCCTTGTGTTGATACTGCCCAGATTTTTCCAGCTGGAGGGAATATGGATAGCGTTCCCGATATCAGATGGACTTTCATTCCTTGTGACCTTTGTAATGCTGGCAAAGGAATACAGCATTTTCAAAGGTATCCGCGCATAATATAACGAGGAGACATCCTGAAAATTATTTGAGCTCGTTGTTGTTGTTGTTGTTGTTGTTGTTCCACCACATCCTGACCCGCATAGTATCACCAAGGTGCAGGATGGAACCATCCTCGTTCTGAGGCAGGACCGTACCCAGATATTCCCTCAGGATCTCCAGTTTTTCAGGAGTATATGCCCGATAGTGTGGGATGTAGTGTTTTACAGCATCCTCCAGTGAAGAGAAATACATACTCCGCTCGATGGGGAAGACGTTTATGTTAGGATAGATGCCCATATCGTAAAGAACGTTGTACATTATGTTGCACTTGGGAGAACTGTGATATTCCTCGTTGTGAAGGGCAGGCCATATGGCTCGATACTGTTCATCCCAGGATGTTTCTCCTGCAAACCAGTAGATGTAGACGGACCCGCTGGAAACTGCCTGAATCTTTTCAAAGGCCTGCCTGATATCGGGAACGCTCAGCGAATAGGAAGCAATCACAACATCATAGTTATCACCCATCTCTTCCAATTCAATGTCTTCCCAGCCTTTGTGTATGCACTGGATGTTGTCGAGGTTCATCTCATCAATATTTTCCTGCAGAACGGATATCATACCATCAGAAGGTTCGACAGCAACAACCTCTCGGACGCGCTTTGAGATAGGAATGGAAAGTGCTCCCGGACCTGCACCGATATCAAGAACACGTGAATCAGGTTTAAGGTCTATCTCGTTCAGGGTATGGTCAACCCGGGCAGCGCCTTTGTCCCGGGACATTTCCCAGTACCTTCTGGCGCTTTCCTTGGTCTCCCATATGTCCACCTTTTCCGATGAGCCATCCACTTCATTATAAAGCCTCATCTGTTCCTTCCATACTTCGTTCCAGTCAACTTCGCTGAGATCCATGGCAGGAATATGGGAAGTCATCAAAAAAAGTTTTTGCTCCAAAAAATTAGGAGGGTATCTCAGAAAATATAAATATTTAGAAGATGAGGAACCTTAGAAGAATGAGTATTAAGAAGAACAAAATGAAAACGAAGAAGGAAGAAGAAGAAGAAGAAGAGGATGAGGAAAGAGAACTACGCATGAGTCTCCTTTCCTTAGCAAATACGTGTCTTATTAAAGTTTTTCAGCTATCTGCACAGCATTCAAAGCAGCGCCCTTAAGGATCTGGTCACCACATACAAAGAACTCAAGACCGTGGTCACCGAAAACAAGGTTCTGTCTTATCCTGCCAACTTCCACGTCATATTTTTTGGTAGCAGTCAGTGGCATTGGGTAAACGTTGTTCTCAATGTCATCTTTTAGTTCGATTCCCTCTGTTTCGCCTAATAGCTTCTTTGCATCTTCCGGAGAGATCGGTTTTTCGGTCTCGATCACTATGCTTTCCCCATGAACCCTCATGGTCGGAATCCTTACACAGGTGCAACTAATTGCCATGTCAGGTTCACTGAATATCTTTCTGGTTTCCCAGACAACCTTCATCTCTTCACGGGTGTAATCGTTTTCCTGGAAACTGTCAATGTGTGGAATTGTGTTGAAAACGATAGGATGAACAAAGACCTTGTTCCGGGCCTCCTTGCCTTCCAAGTAATTCCTGGTTTCCTCTGTCAATTCGCTCATTCCGGCAGCTCCGGCACCGCTGGTAGCCTGGTAGGTACTGATGATGACCTTCTTCAGAACATATTCCTTGTGGAGGTTATACAGAGGAATGGCTGCAATAGCAGTTGTACAATTCGGATTGGCGATCAGCTTTGAGTCCCCGATAGCATTGGCATTGATCTCAGGAACCACCAGTGGCACTTCATCATCATATCTGAAAGCACTACTGTTGTCGATCACATAGCACCCTGCATTTGTTGCCTTTTGGGCATTCTCCTTGCTCCAGCCTCCGCTGATCGCAAAAAATGCGATGTCAAGCTGTGAATAATCTGCCGAGCCGGCGTTTTCAATGGTGATCTCACCAAAAGGTGTCTCGATCGTCTTACCTGCACTTCTCTCTGATGCATAAAGCCTTAGACTTTCCACAGGAAAGTTCCTGTCATGAAGAACTTCGATAATTTCCCTGCCTACTGCACCAGTAGCACCCATAATTCCTATCTTGTAACTCATTTTCCTTCGTCCATTAGTTGCTGAGAGTCCATGAAAACCCTGAGTTTCTTTATTAGCATCATTTATGTGAAATTGTGTGAACTTTGCTTTTGGGATCTCAATGTATTCCAAATTGATCTGCAATTCCACTTATCAGTGTTTTTTTGCTATATATCATACACATAGAAATAGCCTATCCTTGTTTTAGTTGCTCTAACAAAAAAGATAGAGGAGATTGTAAGGCCCACAAAGAGAGACCATATTAAAACAGCACCATAATGTAAAATCCGTGCATTTAATTATTATCAGGACATTCTACACCCCATGAAATTCGCTAAAAGACCCCTTATTTTAATGATACTGGACGGCTGGGGATACTCACCCGATGACAAAGGAAATGCCATAGCATTGGCTGACACCAGCAACCTTGATCGCCTTGTAGAAGAGTATCCTAATACACTACTCACTACATCAGGAGAGGACGTAGGACTTCCTGAAGGGCAGATGGGTAACTCTGAGGTCGGCCACCTGAACATAGGAGCAGGTCGTGTTGTCTACCAGGACCTGACCCGTATCAACAGGGATATTGCGAACGGGGATTTTTTCAGGAACCCTGTGTTGCTGGAAGCCATCAATAATGCAAAGGAGAAATGTTCAGCCCTTCATTTGATGGGACTTTTTTCTTATGGCGGGGTACACAGCCATATGAACCACCTGCGTGCACTCATTGAGTTTGCAAAGAACAAAGGACTTGACAGGATCTACATACATGCATTCCTTGACGGTCGCGATGTTCCACCAAGAGCAGCTCTCGAGGACATGAAAGAACACGTCAGGCTCTGCGAATCCACAGGATGTGCAAGAACAGCGACAGTCGCCGGAAGATACTATGCAATGGATAGAGATAACCGCTGGGATCGTGTACAGGCAGCATACGATGCTATCACTCAGGGAATTGGATTCCAGTCCAAAGACCCGGTATCCGCTGTTTCAGAAGGCTACGAAAGAAATGAAGATGATGAGTTCATCAAACCTACGGTGATTGTCGATGAGAACGGAGAACCTGTTGCCACAGTCAAGGATAATGATTCCGTGATCTTCTTCAATTTCAGGCCTGACCGTGCAAGAGAGCTTACATATGCCTTTGTTAACGAGGATTTCGAAGGATTCGAACGCAAGGTGCGTCCTAATGTTCACTACGTATGCATGTCCGAATACGATGAGAAACTAACAGTACCCATTGCATTCCCTTCAGAGGAACTTAAGAACACACTAGGAGAGGTCCTCAGCAAGGCAGGGATCAAACAGTTGCGTATTGCAGAAACGGAAAAGTATGCCCACGTGACCTTCTTCTTCAACGGGGGTGTGGAAAAACAGAACGAAGGTGAGGAAAGATGTCTAATCCCATCGCCAAAGGTCGCCACCTATGACCTCAAACCTGAAATGAGTGCATACGAAGTCACCGAGGAGCTCATCAAAAGGATCGATTCCGATACATATGACGTGATCGTACTGAATCTGGCAAACATGGACATGGTCGGACACACCGGAATAATAGAAGCTGCCATCAAAGCAGTGGAAGCAGTTGACGAATGTGTTGGGAAGATCATTGACCATATCCTGAAAAGGGGAGGAGAAGCCATGATCATGGCAGACCATGGAAATGCGGAAAAGATGATCGATTACTGCACGGAGGAAGGACGCTGCCACACTGCACATACATGCAACCCCGTACGCTTCGTGTATGTCACAAAAGAAAAGGGAATTTCACTTTCAAAGGGAAGGCTTTCGGATGTATCCCCTACCATCCTGAACATCCTGGACATAAAGCAGCCAATCGAGATGACAGGGCATTCCCTGATAAAAAAAGAATAATTAGAACTGCTGTAATTAGAACTGCTGTAATTAGAACTGCTGTAATTAGAACTGCTGTAATTAGAACTGCTGTAATTAGAACCACTGGTCAAGGGTACTCTGTCCGCCACCCATGCTGGATTCAAGGCGGTCGAGTGCCTTATTTACCCTATCTTCCGAAAAATCGTGCCCCTTGCAAAGGAAATCAATGATTCCGGCACGATCAGGCTTTTTCCATTTTAGCTCATAATCATCAGTTACCGGAGGGTTCATGAAGAATTCCTTTTTAGCATCAAGCTCCTCGATATCCTTGCCGGTTTCGGACAGGACACCTTCGAAGCTACCGTATTCTTTCACAAATTTAAGGGCCCTTTTCGGACCGATGTTCTCAAGCCCGGGATTGTAATCAGTACCGATGCACATGGCAATATCGATGAGCTGTGAACGTGTTACACCAAGCCCTTCAAGGCTTTCCTCAAGAGAGATAATCTCCGGCTTCACATCCACATAGAGGTTCTTGCGAGGGAGTTTCCTCTTGCCGGTTATTGTCAGGTTCCGTACAACAGAAGGCGCCCCGAAGAGCAGGGAATCATAATCCTGCGAACCGATGAGATCCGCATCTCCCTTACTTACCATATAGGCAGCCTGAGCCTCTCCTTCAGAGGGAGCTTTCACATAAGGGATGCCCATTAGCTCCAGAAGTTTTGTCGAATCCTCAATGATCTCCTTTGTAACCTTTGATGAGGCCTGGGCATACTTATATGCTTCTTCCTCAAAACCCTGTGCTTTGGCATCTTCCCATTTTGCACTTGCAGCTTCACGTATCTCGTGACGCTTCTCAAGAGTACCGGATTTGAACTCAGGAGGCTTGCCATCAAACACGAACACTGGTTTGACACCACTCTCTATGAGATTTGTGAACCTGTAAAGGATACCTGAAAGATGGGATGTTACCTGCCCGCTTGAATCTTTCAGAGGAGTACCATCACGTTGCCGGATTATGCTCAGGAACTGGTAAAGTGTATTGTAGGCATCAATAGCAACGACCTTATTCGAAAGCTCAGCTATCTCAACGGTATGTTTCAGAAGCAGATCTCCAATATCCGTACCCATGTTTCCTTATAATTAAAAAAGATCAGTCATGTCTTGAAATATCTTCGTTGACATCGATCCGCACATCTATTACTGAATCATCATGTGCATTGATCTTGCCAACCTTGAGGACATTCCCTACACGGTCGAGAACTGTTGTTTTGGTTACTTCCACCTGATGTACATCATCGCCTTTACCGTTCTTATGCACTATCAGTAGTTCCTGACCACAAACAGGATTTTTACCAATTTTAGAAACAAGATTTTTTACAACCTGTTCAAATTCAGAGTATATAAGGACCTCTGAATATTTCCCAGCTTTTTTGATTATGCCGATCGGTTCTAAATTAATGCGCATATACGCAATCCCCTATAACGTAACAATCTAATAAAGTCTAGCAATCTAATACTGTTCACATAATACCGGCCATATTAATATGTTTTACGGCATCTGTCGACTGGTGCAATAAATAGACAAAGTTCTTCGAATAACCATTTCAAACAAACAAGAGAATAGAAAGATAGGAGATCAACGATAGGTTCTCCTATTCATTGTATCCATTGCTTCATCTACCACAGTGATAACTTCGTTCATCTTCTTATCCATTGAACTTTCAATGCTCTGCACGTTTATGCGAAGAGACCGTTCCTTCTCATCCAGCGTCTTTTCGATCCTGCGAAGCCTTATGTCCACAGAAAGGATCATAGCAGCCAATGCACCTACCATGACAATAGCAGACAATATGATCAGAGAGTTTGCAGGACTATATTTGAACCTACCCAACCATTCATAGGTCAGCACAAAGGACGATACAACCATCACAAGTGAAAATACAATGTCCCGAGTATCCATCATTTTACCTCATTTACAAATGCTTGCAGCAATATTTTGCTGATGATACGTATTATAATTCTTACATACTATTAAATACTGTGCAGATATTTAGAATTCCAGAGAATTTTTGATATAAATGGAGTATTTATTGTGAGTTCTGAAAAAGACACATTAAGGGATTACGTGCCAATGTTCGTAATGGCCGGATTGATACTGGTGGTACAGTCCTTAGCACTTTTCCTGGCATCCCCTATGGAGGACCTGGGAATGAGGGCTGTGGAAAATCCCGAATCCACAGCAAATTCATTATACTATATCGGATTCATACTTGTATTCACGTTCCTGCTGCTTATGGCCATCAAAAGGAACATGAAATGGATCATACAGCTCACAATACTTCTTGCAGTGGCAGCAACCGTCTATTATGGATTTTATCCAATGTTCTTTATTCTCGGATTCAACGAGGCAATGAGCAATGCAATGGCAATTCCACTAGCAATCGCCCTGACAGCACTTCTATACAAGTTCCCTGAATGGTATGTTATCGATATCACAGGCATCATAGTAGGAGCAGCTGCAAGTTCCATTTTTGGAATATCCTTCGGGATAATCCCCGCCATAGTACTCCTGAGCCTGCTGGCAATATACGATGCCATTTCAGTCTACAAGACAAAACACATGATCGATCTTGCAGAAGGAGTTATGGACCTGAAACTGCCGATCCTGTTCGTCATCCCAAAGAAACTGAACTATTCTTTCATAAAAGACAGCCTTAAAGCAGAAGGTGAAAGGGATGCATTCTTCATGGGCCTTGGGGATGCAGTTATGCCCACAGTTCTTGTTGTATCAGCAAATGTTTTCATCGAGCACACCGGATTGATCTCACAGCCTGCTCTTGGAGCAATGATAGGAACAATTATAGGATTCTTTGCATTGACCATCTTCGTCATGAAAGGAAAACCACAGGCAGGATTACCATTCTTAAATGGAGGAGTTATCCTCGGATACATTGCAGGTGCTCTGCTTTCAGGAACACCGGTTTTGGGATAAGAAATAAAATTACGAAAAGTGATGTCAAATGTAAAAACGGACATCACTAATTGTTTTACGAATTGCTGTTACAGATCGTTACACATTTTATTCGTAATACCATCAATGACAATTAATCTTCATTGTTGACCTTACAGCCATTGCCGTTATTACCAGGAGCGATGTTACAGACATCACATTCCTCATCGCAATCAGGTTTCGAGCCATTGAACTCAAGATCAAGAGCCCTGGTACCTTCTGCGAGAACAGAGGCGTTTGACATTGCACCACCGATCAGGACAGCATCGAATATTTCTTCTTTTGTAAGACCGAGCCTGTGTGCCACACGTATGTGCATCTTCATGCAGTGATCACAGCGAATAGCCGAAGAGACACCGATACATATCAGTTCTATGGTTTTGGGATCAAGTCTTTCGAATTCCCTCATGATGGAATTGTCATACATCACTTTTGGTATCAGAAGGTCAGGCATATCCTTCATGAAGTTCAGGATATATGGGATCTCTCCATATCGTTCCCTGACACCTTCCAGTATCTCTGAAACCGCCTCATCAGGCTCCTTTTCCACGATCTCTCTGATCTTTTCGATCTCCATAATGACCCTCACTAATGTACAAAATTATTAAATTGTTGATCCTACCTCAGACCTGCGTTTGATCTTTATAAGGACATAGTCTTTCATCTTTGAAGAGGTAATGTTCGCAATATCCGAGAGCTTGAAGCCTTCATCGAACTCAATATTGCCAATAGCTTCGTGATATTCTTCAAAAGGCAACTTGACCCTCATGCCATCGAGCTGAAGTGTAATTGGTGCCGGCGTCAGAACATCATGGATATCAGGAACCTGCTCCTGTACTTCTTTCATCAGCCTTGCAGGAAGGACAACCAGCGGATCTTTTGATATCCTCTCCCTCTTGAGGTTTATGATCTCACCGACCTTTTCACTAAGCACGTCCATTGCATCAAGTTCAGGACCTTTTCTCATCCTGTGGGCAACCCTGCCAATGCCTCCCACATACATGTCAGCACCGGGAACATCCTCCGTCTTAAGGTCCGGTCCACCGGAAACCACTATGGGAATCTCGATTCCCTCAAAGAGTTTTGGCTTTTTGTTGATTATACAATCTTTGAAAGTACCGAAAGAGAACACAGCAACATCATGTTCGTTGATAAGTCTTCTTTCATAGTCTGCAGAAAGTGCTACCCTTCTTCCCATTCCCCTTGCAAGACCTATCATGTTGGTGTTCGCACCTCCACGACGCAGGTACTCCGCAACATCACATGCTGAATGTGGAAGATGATGTGAAGCAAGTGTCGGGGACACCACTGCGATCTCAGTACCTGTCAGAGGGGCAGAAGTAAGTGTACCCAGCAATTTCTTGCAAAGCTCCTCCACAAGAGGAACATCTTTTTTCGGGATAAGCATGACCAGGGTCACTTCTGTGGAAGCAGGTGTCTTTTGCACAAGATACCCACCAAGGTCTTCCAGAAGTTCAAGGATAAGGCTGTGTTTGTGGATACCGCCTTCATAGATATATGGTTCAAGCACTGCTGCCATTAACATCATCTCCTGTCAACTCTTCAAGCATTACGCGAGCCTCGTCTATCCATTCCTGTTGCATTGTATCCTCTGATGCCACAAATATGAACCTGCCATTATCAAGAGAGTGATAACGTATCCTGAAACCCTCAGGAGTGGAACGTATTGCCATATCCGCAAGTCTTTCACGAAGAGACTTTTCCGGATCATCCACAACAATATCACCGATGGAATCTTCGGCTGCCTTCAGATCATCAGAAATAACCTCGATCAGATTCCTCTGAGGTTGTATGACATTCGGTCTTCCAAATTTTGCCCATAGTTTTTCGAGGAATTGAGGGATCGTCTTCTCATCCGTTACAGTGATGATTACTTTTGATCCGGGTCTGTCAAGCTCGGTATCCGAGATCTCCCTGGCCTTTACGGGAGGAAGACCACGACGAAGGATGATCGCCATCATGAACAATGAATCCTCAGGCCTTATCCTCACTTTGATCCTGCCGATGGTCCTTACAAAAGCAAGTTCGGAGATAACATCCTTCATGATGCTTTCGTATGCTTTTGCCTCAGAAGGCTCTGCGGTCTCTACAATGAATATCTCAAGGGGTTCCATGAAGATCACCCCTTTACATAACCGGATGACAGAAGTGCTGCACCCACAGCACCGATAAGCTGTGAATGTGGAGGCACGAGCACATCGACCTTCAAAAGATCACCAAGGGCTTTGGGAACACCTGCAATGAGCGAAGAACCGCCCACAAGGATGAGGGGTTCCTTTACTTCAACTTCCTGAAGCTGCTGCTCAAATATCTGCTCGACCACACTATGGCAGGCTGCAGCAGCGACATCCTCGGGAATTGATCCTTTGGCAAGGGAATTAACAAGTGACTGGATACCGAAAACGATACAGTAACTGTTCATTTCCACATTCTTTTCCATACCCCTGACAGCAAGGTCACCAAGTTCTGTGATCTCAACACCAAGCCGCTTTGAGGTCATCTCAAGGAAGCGACCGGAAGCACCGGCACAGATCCCACCCATTGTGAACATGCCGGGAATGCCGTCCTGTACGGATATGGCCTTGTTGTCCATTCCGCCAATATCAATAACTGTTGCACTGCCCTGTTGCTTTTCTGCAAGATAGACAGCCCCTTTTGAGTTCACAGTGATCTCTTCCTGCACAAGATCAGCATTGAAATGCTCACCAATCAGGAAACGACCGTATCCGGTAGTACCTATTGCCTGAACATCCTCTTTCTTCAAACCTGCCTGGTCCAGTGCCTGCTGTAAAGCAGTATCCGCACTTTCAAGGACCTTGATGGTCGGGACCCAGCCCTCACCAATGATCTCATCGTCCTTCATAACAACTGCCTTAGTTGTGGTTGAACCGGAGTCGATCCCGGCAGTGATACCGACCTGATGTTCCCTTGCAAGGAGGTGCTTCCTTCTTGCAATAGTAGTAAGCGCTTCCAGACGGGTCAGGAGAGTAGCTGCCGTAGTGCGTTCCGTAAATGAATAACTGATAACAGGGAGGCCTGAACTCTGGAAGATATACCTGCGGATCTCATTCCTGACGATAGCAGCTTCTGCACAGCGGAAACATGATGTAACGAACACACCATCTACTTTAGATACGCCTTCAACTACTGCTTTTGCCCTTGCCATCATAAGCTTCAGGTCAGGACTTGCGACTTCCAGTCCAAATTCCATCCCTATTGTATCAAGTGATGCAACATCCATCTCAGGGTAGACCAGCTTTGCATTCAAGGTGCTTGCAGCACTTTCCAGCTCTTTCTGGACACCAGCGTACTCGCTTCCACATGAAACAAGTGCTATCAATACCGGATCTTTTTCACTCATTCATCATCACCACCGGATGGAAGGGATTTCAAAAACTCTGCTATATTATACACGAACGCCTTCCCTTCCTCTTCCGTGTGAGGATATTGTACTTCAAGAATCGGAATATCCTTCTCCCTTATGAGAAACTTCGTAAGCTCATTTGTACGTGCACATCCCATGCAGCCAAAGCTTATGGATGCATCACCAACAATGATACCAGCTTCCGCGACATCGATAAGCGGACCAATGATGGACATCCTGCCCCGAACCCCTGCCGGAACTTCTACCGCTGCATATTTCAGACCATGCTTTGGTCCCTCAGGAGTTATGTTCAAAGGAGGGGAATCCACACCCACGGTAGTGATCTTCTCGCGTATCTTCTCCATCATAGCAAGAGGCTCATGTCCAAATCTCTCGACCATGTCGGAAAGGATCAGGCTGTTTGTTGGATAAATGATAACTTTTGCCAAAATAACACCTCATAATTCTGAATCAATGATCTTCTTCAACTTCGATACATCCAGTTTTTCGGGAGCTTCCTTTGCTTCAAGCGGCTCGCCGGCATCATACTCATCCAGTGCTTTGCCGATCATTGGAAGCATGCTCACTTCTTCCCTCAGGAAATGGAAACCAGGTCTTGGGCCGCCGCCTCTTCCGGCACGACAGCGCACTTCCGCACCAGGCTTAAACCCCCTTTCCTTAACAAATATATGGTTACGGTCCATGGAGCGGAGAGTTTCCACAACCCTGTTAACAACATCTCTGGGACCATTCACCATTGTTCCGAAACAGGTCTCTTTGATGGTAATGGCATCCTCGGACTCATACACCTTCATAGCTGCATCCATTGGCAGGACGCTGTCAGAACTTATCACAACGATCTTAGTGATGTTATCCTCAGTATCTTCAGCCATTATTGATCACTTCCTGTATCTTCAATAACGTACATTACATCCCCGTCCTTTAAACCCTTAAGTTTTTCAGGCTCAAGAATGCGGCCTATGATATTTGTACTTGTGAACTTCTCACCTGTAGGACCGAACATGTCGTCATCCTCAAGCTTCACACCGACCATACCATGTCTTTTTGCTGCCTGGTTAGTAACACCAAGCTCACCAGCTACAACCTTATCCTGAGGAACGTTCTCAGGCAGGATCTCCTTGTATTTTTCAGCAGCTTTCTCTGCCTTGAAGATGTAAGTGTTCTCATATGTCATCCTTATAGGCAGTGCACCAACCGGTTTGAACTGGAGGTCAATGGCATGCCTGAAGAAATCAAGCGTCTTGGGAGCAAGTTCGTCATAAAGTTTAACGCTCACAAGCTTTGAATCCGGAACACCTACAGCTTCTACCGTTCCTTCCTTCAGAACATCAATAGTATGTGCAGGTTTCTGCTCAACGATAACAGCATCATCTTCAGTATAACCTTGCTTTACAAGCTCAATGCCAAGAGCTGAAAGCTTCTCTTCTGCTTCCTTAAAGGACAGGCCTAAGAGCCAGATAGGTTCAGGAGATGTCTTCACCATCAGCTTCTGGTCGGCCTCTGCCATCTGGACAAGCTCTATTCCATGAGAAAGATGTCCTACAACCGAATGCATGATGCTTGCAGGCCTGTCATCCCGGGCAATGAATACCTTTCCGTTTCCGTAACCCACGGTCCTGACCCATACCGAACCTCTTGTTCGTGGGTCGAAATTCTCAAATGTACACATCTCGCCATGCAATGAATGATCAGAAATAAAAGAACTTGAAACAAATTCCACATCAAAGGTGCCATCACGTGTCAACGCAAAGAAATGTTCTGCACCTTCGGGTGCTTCAGGGTGGATCTCGACCTCTATATAGGTGAAGATCCGGGAACCATCCTCGATGACCGTATTCAGGTCAGTGGTACATATGTGCTCACCGGTCTCTTCCCATTCCAGTACCGGCTCAATGTTAATTATGCTGTCACCACTGCCAAGCTCGGACAGGATGTTGATCCCGCTTACGACCTTTCCAAAAATACCATCATCAGGAGTACCATATTCCGAAGAATGGTCCTCCAGTGCAATTATCATGTGAGTGTTATCCGGATCAAGACCACCTGCTCCGAACACCACCTCATATTTGTTTAGTGATAATAAAGAATGTGTTGGTACAATATCAGCCTTGAAGGGACCAAATGCCACTGCATCCCTGGAATCCCATCGAACCTTTGTACCCTCATATTCGTTGAAATTATCTGCCCATACATCAGCAGATGATGAATCACCTTCCAGTTCTATCCTGAAGTCCCCTTTCGAGGTCTTCACAACATAATCTATTATAGCACCGCTTTTGCGACCTTCGTCCTTCTTAAGAATACCTATAGCGGTACCTTCCCCGTAAGGAGCTTCCGATGCTTTAATAGCATCCCCCAGAGTAGAACCCGGGAGCAATGCTACCTGATTATCATTGACCTCAACACTAATCTTGCCGCTCAGGAATATCGCCTCCACCACTTAATAGAGAAAGCTAAATCTTAAAGTTATGCTTCCTGAGCAACAGATACACGCTCTTCCTCTGTAAGCTTGGAAAGAACGTCATTGGGCTCACCAACAGCTATTATCTTAGCATCCCTCATTAGTGCAACGCGATCACATACCTCCTGCAGGAAATCCATATCGTGTGACACAATAACAAATGTGTCACCCATCTCATCACGTGCCTTAAGAATGGACTTTGTAACCTCGATCTTAGTTATCGGATCCATCGTACCTGTAGGTTCGTCCATCACAATAATGGTTGGCTCTTTCATAAGGATCTGTGCAAGAGCAACCCTGTGACTCTCACCCTCACTTATATCATCGGCCATCTTTGGCAGGATCGACTTTGCCTTCTCTTCAGAGAAACCGGTAGCAATAAGAGTCTTTATTGCCTTGCGCACTGCAAGCTCGTACGGGAGGTCGATACCAATAGACTCTGTCAGGTTATCAATAATGCTCCTGTGAGTGTAAAGTCCGTATTCCTGATGCAGGATACCCATGTATTTGGTAGCACGACCCCTGTTGTCAGGACCCGGGGTGGTCATGTCAACCCATTCATCACCCACACGCACGCGAATATCACCTTTTGTAGGTTGCACGATACCCATGAGGATCTCAGAGGTGGTTGTCTTTCCCGCACCACTGGTACCTGCAAGACCGAAGATCTCCCCTTCCTTTACATCAAAAGAGATGTCATTGACAGCATGTACGACACCCCTGGTAACAGAGATGTATTTCTTAACAAGGTTCTTGACATCGATTATAGGTTCACCAAGAACGATATTCTCGTTCTTTTCAATGTGTGAGACCATCTTCATGAACTCAGTGGAAACATCATGAGGATCACCCTCCATGACGACCACGCCATCTTCGAGGATGATGGCCTTATCTGCAAGCTCCTCGATAACCTCCGACCAGTGGGATGTAATGACCAGGGTCATGTCGTAAGCTTTAACAGCCCTTTCAATGACATCGTGAACAACATCTGCAGTCCTTGGGTCAAGGGTACCTGTAGGTTCATCAGCAAGAAGCAGCATGGGGTTTCTTACAAGTTGTCTTGCAAGCACTACCCTCTGTTTTTCCCCACCACTCAGGTCACGTGCAACATGCATCATACGATGGGACAATCGTACATCCTCAAGAAGCTCCATTGCCCTTGACATAGCATCATTACCACTGTAACCGATCTCGGTCAGAGAGTTCATCACGTTTGCGACAACCTGGTCATCACCATACAGTGCAAACGTACGCTGGAGCATGATAGCGATCCTTTTAGAAACGCTTCTACGTTCATGAGCATGAAGGGACAATGCAACAAAGTCCGCATCGAATGATTTCATCACGCCATCATTACAATGACGGCATTGCTCCCCGACCTTACTGGGAGGATCGATATGATCACATTTATCACATCGTGCCAGATGATAGATGATCGAACCGGAGATATTCTCATATTCCTCGGCTCCTCTCAAAGCGTGCATCAGGATAGTCTTTCCTGCACCGCTTCGACCTAGAATTCCAATGACTTCACCTTCATTGATGTTAAGATTGATGTTTTTCAGAACATTAACACCATCATAAGATATAGTAAGGTCTTTGACCTCAATGAACAATGACATTTGCTTTCCTCCGATATTGGCTGAGCGTAAGTACCTATTTGTTATATGATATTTTATGCTACTTAACAGATTTGTACTTTCTGTACAAAACCGCTAAAGTGTCGCTTATACTATGTTTGGATTTGAAATATTATTAAGAATTTATCCTTAACAGACATATCTGCATTACATAATGCAGTACATAAACATGACGCATCGGCATATCACCGTTAACATTCGAAAACAATATCAAACGAAGCAATAACGCATTCTGACAACAGTAAAAATTGCATTACAGAGAATCAACTATGCCCAAAACTTCCCCGATATCCCTGATCACCATATCTGCAGATCTCTCCAGTTTTTCAGGGCGTTCATCCCCCTGTTGAAGGGTTACAACGCCAATATCCGCAGCCCTTAAGGCAAGAATATCATTAAGGCCATCACCAACCATCATAACACTATCATATTTCTCTTTCAGGTCAAGGATGATACGTGCCTTTTCGCGGGTAGTGGCAATATCGTAAACTCGCTCCATAGGTATATCGATACATTCCGCAAGCTGCCTGAGATTTCGTCGGCTGTCACCTGATGCAATATAGACATCCACCCCTCGTGCTTTCAATTGACCGACAGTATCCTTAGTATCATGGAACATGCGACCTCCTGTACTTAGCACATATGGAACAGAGTGATCATTGCTGTCAACGATTATGCCTGCTGCCACATAGAATATTTTAGGGCAATGGACCTTCACCACATCGACCACCTGAAGGATATCTCCTACCTTAATATCACTATCCTTGATTATATCATAAGCTTCGTCCAAAGAAAAAGGAATGCTTGCACAACTGATATCGATAGCTATCCCATGATCATCAATAAAATCAATAACGCGCATATTGCGGTCAACACCAAGGATCACAGCCGGCTCCGTATGGAGCACTATCAGTGCACGACCTTTGCGCTGTGCAACCAGAGCAGTACTTTCCACACCTGTAATGATTCTCCCGCTGCCGATATCCTTTGCCACACGATACATGTGTAACAGAGTACCTGCACTATCGAAAACTACAGATATACTTTTTTGCATGTTGGTATGATCGACATAACCAATTATTAATCTTATGTTCTCAAAAAAGAAAAATGATTTTTTCAATCACTTATGATCACAATTTCAGAAGGATCTTCCACAATTATTTCAGGACTGCCTTTGTACTCAATTATCTTCCCGGTCACCAGCACATGCTTACCATCATAGTAAAGCTCAGGACTCTGCGGAAATCGGTCCCAATCATCCGACCAGATAACTACAGTAAAATACCCATCATACGGATCATGGAAATTGAGATAAATAATACCATTCCCATCATGCCTTGCCGTGCGGACCACAGTTCCCTCAACAGTTACTGTCTGCCCCACATATCTTCCTGCATCAAGATACGAGATAATGGTCTTTGCTGTTCCCTGAAAGGATTCTTCAGACCATAACCCTACGCCCTTTTCCCTTGCATAGGATTCTGATCCATCCAGCTGATCCTGATAGTATGTATCCGGCTCATAAGTTTTTGAAACCGCCAGTCCTGAAAGCACCAGATCATTGTTCACCATACTACCATCAAGCCAGACATATCTTAACAGACGTCCATATCGATCCGTATCGCTCACATCTGCTTCAAGTCTGACCGTCCTTCCAAAAAGATTATCGACCATATACTGCTTTGCTTCCTGATAATATGGCTCTCCTCTTTCAGGAGTATCCACCCCGATAAGACGGACCTTCTCACCAGTGGATATGACAAATGTATCCCCATCAATTACCTCCGTCACATTTGCAAAAGTGACAGTTCGCTCCGAAACTGCTTCATCAGGCCCAACGCACCCTGATAGTGAAAGGATAGAACTTAGGAGTAACAGGATAATAATGATCTTATGCATAGGGTGAAGATTTCATCAAGATATTTCAAGGTTTCCTGCATGATATGACCCTGCCGAAAATAGAAAAGGCAGAAACCATACCATTCAAAAATATGTGCATGCCGGAAGAAAATAGTTTACTATATATACAAGTTTAGCAAAGGAAATTGTTGTGTTATTAAGTGTCCTTTGATAAAACAACTTGATCCACAGGACGGTACCCAGATTGCAGGAACATGCTTTACCAAAAATACTGGTTGTCGATGATAATCAGAAGATCTTAGAACTGATGGAGGCATACCTGTTTCCTGACTATGAGGTGATAACTGCTTACAATGGACAAGAATCTCTTGATATTATCAAAAAAGAAGAGATAGACCTTGTTCTGCTAGACGTGATGATGCCTGATATGGAAGGATACGAAGTTTGCAATATACTGAAAAATGATCCCCACACCCAATTCATACCTGTAATAATAATATCCGCCCTTTCACACAGGAAAGATCGTATTAAAGGATTTGAAGCCGGTGCTGATGAGTTCCTCACAAAACCTGTTGATCAGCTGGAGCTCAAAACAAGGATCCGATCACTTCTGAAGATAAAGGAGCTTAATGAAAAGAACGAATATGAACGCAACCTTGCACACAATTACCTGGACATTGCCGGAGTTATGCTCACAGTCTTCGATACTGACCGAAAGATCCAGCTCATAAATAAGAAAGGATGTGAGATCATCGGTTGTAAAGATGATTCTTTGCTAGGAGAAGACTTTATTGAGACACTTGTACCGGAAAGGTACAGGGAAAAGGCAATTCAGAAATTTTACCAGTTCACTAGCGGAAATACAGAAGGTCCGGAAAGCTTCGAAACCCCACTACTGAGACTGGACGGAGAGGAGAGAAATATACAGTGGCACAACTCGCTCCTACATGGCAGAGGAGATGAGGTCATAGGTGTCTTATGCTCAGGCGAAGACATAACTGACAGGAAAAGAGCTGAAGAGGCACTGATCAAAGCAGAGGAGATCCACGAAAAAGAGATACATCATCGGATCAAGAACAATCTCCAGATCATTTCCAGCCTTCTTGACCTTGAGTCTTCCAAGTTCACGGATCCACAGGTGGTCAGAGCGTTCGAGAAAAGCAGGGATAGAGTGCATTCAATAGCAATTACCAATGAAGAAATTTACCGTTCAAAAGAGAGGGGTAAAGTAAATTTCCGCAATTATGTGCATGATGTGATAAATTACCTGTACCACATGAACAATCACCAGACCGAGTTCATAGATATGAATATCGAATCTGAAGATATTCTCATGAGCTTTGATAACGCAAGACATCTGGGGCTGATATTAAATGAACTTATCATGAACAGTTTCAAGTATGCTTTCCCGGATGGAAAAGGGACTATCTCCATTAGTTTCCGGCAATTTGACGATCAGTTCACCCTTGTGGTAGAAGATGACGGCATTGGATTTCCCGTAAAGGACATATCAAAAACAGATACACTTGGGCTGAAGCTGGTAAATGAACTTGCGGAACAGATCCAAGGTAACATCCGTATTGATGGAAGTTCAGGTACAAAGTATACAATTAACTTCCGGAATTTGTAACCTCCCAAAAAAGACATATCCTTTGAAAATAAAGTATAATGTAATAATGAACCTTGCAACGAATGAGAGCGTATGAACATCAGAACAACAATAATCACCATACTGCTCATAATCGCGCTTGTAACTCAGGGATCCGCCCTGTTAGGTGAAAAGGAATACCCTAAATTCTTAGAAGAACCATGGGACCATTCACCAATTACAATATACATAGATGAGCAGAACATACCACCCCATTACAGCCCTTCTTACCCGGCTACAGTAGTCAATGCCATGGAATATTGGGAGAAGGGGGGAAACGGGAAACTGAGCTATACCCCAGTTTTTGAACTTGTCAACACTTCCGATGCAGATATTTATGTCATGTGGGTGGAGAACATGGAAGAAGTCACCGGTGCAGAGAAAGGTGTTGCCGGTTTTTGCAGACCCATGATCGCTAATGGACGATACGTCCACGCAGACATCGTCCTGGAGGTTGGGGATTACAGAGGTTTTTCCTGGCAGCAATACGGCGATGCCAATATGGAGCAACTTGTCACCCATGAACTTGGTCATGCTCTTGGACTTGGGCATAGCAATGACATACGGGACATAATGTATCCTACCTATGAGCAAAGGGAGAATTTGAACCCCCTTCTTGTAGAAACTACCTATCCACTCATAGTCATATCCATATTAATAGCTATTGGGATCTCAGGATATCTTGGAATTGGATGGTTACGATATCACAAAAAAAGGCAGAGGCTTGAGAACGAACTTCTCAAAGAGATGAAGTGACCGTTTGGTTGTATAAAATTGAGCAGAACAATGACCAGGAGATGAAAAATGAAAGGATGCTCAATATGAGGGCAGGTTTTGATGGTGAAAATGACACACTGCCTGAAATGTTCTTTGGAAAGGATGCTATCGATAAGAAGGAGTTCGAGGGCGTTCTGTCTGATTATTACCACTTCCGGGACTGGCATCAAAATGGAAAGCCTTCAAAAAGAAAGCTTGAAGAACCCGGACTTTTAAAAGAAAATTGATCAAAGGAGCTATCGGAAGGACAGGATTATAAATTCTTTTGAAACATCCATCCATTTGAAAGGCTTTATACGTTAACTTCTTATACAGAACGTAGAATTATAAGCACAGATTTATCCATTAATAAAAAACTTGACGCTTTTTTACGAGTGACAGGAGGATCATAAATGAAACAGCAGGTAGAGGTTAAAGAACTTAAAGAAGGTAAGTATGTACTTGTCGATGATGAGCCATGTGTAATCAAAGGCATCACAAAATCAAAACCAGGTAAGCATGGTTCCGCAAAGGCAAGGATCGAGGTAATTGGTCTCTTCGACAATCAGAAGCGTTCCATTATAAGCTCAGTTTCCGCTAAGACATACGTACCTATCGTAGAACGTAAAACAGCACAGGTACTATCAATTTCAGGAGACATTGCTCAACTCATGGACATGGAAGATTACTCCACATTCGAACTTAAGATCCCTGAACAGTTCAAGGACAGGGTCGTTGAAGGCGGAGATATCACATACCTTACATCCATGGGCAAAATGAAGATCGACCTTAGATAAACCCCTTTTAAGGGATATTATGTTCTACCGGCCTGGCATGATGGATGCGCTGGCGGATTACGAATCTGCCGGATACGTCCTTTTTGGAGTACCATTTGATCGTACATCCTCATTTCGTGCCGGGAGCAGATGGGCTCCGGATGCTATGCGGAGTGCCTCTGCAAACTTTGAAAGTTATAATGCTTTTTTTGATATTGATCTTGCCGAACTTCCCATACACGATGCCGGGAACTTCGAGGCAGGAGTTCTGGTCGATGATGTGCTTAGTGAGCTATATCTGGATATCATCGGGATCACTGATGAAGGAAAGATACCCATAATGATGGGAGGAGAACACTCACTGACCCTGCCATGTGTCAAAGCCTGTGCGAAAAATGCAGAGGGCAACTTTGGAGTTGTCGTACTGGATGCACATTTTGACCTTCGCGACGAATTTGAAGGTGTGAAGTACAACCATGCCTGCGTGTCAAGACATATACTTGACGAGGTCACTGATAATTATGTGACCATAGGGGTACGAAGCGGCCCAAAGGAAGAATGGGAATTCGCAAAAGAGAACGACATCTGTTATTATACACCTGAAGATGTCAGCAACAAGGGACCTGATGTGCTTGTTCAGGAAATAAAGGAATATCTTGACTGCGACAGCATATACCTGTCACTGGACATGGATGTCCTTGATCCTTCATATGCGCCTGCACTGGGAACACCGGAACCATTCGGCCTTAGCTCTGTAGAGGTACGGGACATTGTCAGAGGACTAGCCCCCCTGTCAGCGGGTTTCGATGTAGTGGAGATCGCACCGGAATATGACAGCGGCCAAACCGCGATCCTCGGTGCAAAACTTATTCGCGAATTCATTGCTGCAAACGCTGCTTCAATGAACTGATCTTTCTTCATGGTTAAGTTTATACATACCCCCAACAATCATATGGACAGAGACCATGACAGAGGAAGTAATAGTAGTTTGCCCAATGTGTTCACCAAAGGAAGCAGTGGGACATGATGTTTTGAGACCAGGCCAGAACCCTGTAGTCCAATGCCACGAATGCGGAGCAGTGCATCCCGCTACCATCGAAGAAAAAAAGCCCGTTAAAGTTAAGGTTATCGTCAGCAAGGATGACGTTTCATTCACACTTCACACAAATATCGACGCCGGTGAAATGATCTATGTCGATGACGAACTTGTGGTAGATGATGAAGAAGCAGATGAGGTCTACCCGATCATCGTCACTGCGATAGAATCAGGCGGCCGCCGGTTAGACCGGGAGAAGATCGAGAATGTCGATGTTATATGGGGACGTGCCACAGATGAAGTTACCACAAAGATATCAATAAAGGTCCGCAACGGATCCACTTCTGTGGAAAAAAGAGTACCCGGAGAGTTTGAGTTCATTGTAGGCCAGAACTACAATGCTGAAAGGAAGGATTTTCACATAACCAAGATCAAGATCAGGGATGGAGGATTCCAGTCCCGTAAAGGAGATCGTGTTCCTGCTAAATATATCAAGCGTATCTTTGCTACCGAAGCACATAAAAGAGGATGGGGAGAGGCAAAGACTTCATGGAGTTCGAAGAGAGAAGAAAGATACTGATAGATTCCCTGACAATCAACGGGATCAGTGACAGAGTCCTTGACGCGATGATGCGCGTCCCAAGGCACCTTTTTGTACCGGAAAAACTGCAGGACTCTGCATATATGGACATGCCGCTTCCTATCGGGCATAACCAGACCATCTCAGCACCTCACATGGTCGCGATCATGTGTGAACTGCTGGACATTTCCAGTGGAATGAAGATCCTGGAAGTTGGGAGTGGTTCGGGTTACAATGCTGCTGTTATGGCAGAACTTGTAGGGGATGAAGGTCACATCTATACAGTGGAACGAATACCCGGACTGGCCGATTTTGCAGAACAGAACATCAAAAGAGCAGGATACAAGAATGTCACAGTTTTTCAGGATGATGGGTCCTGTGGCCTAGCTGAACATGCACCCTATGCCCGTATCAGTGTGACCTCTGCAGCACCGGACGTTCCACAGCCGCTTATTGATCAGCTGGCAACGGAAGGCACAATGGTGATCCCTGTTGGCAATGGCGAGCAGCAACTTGTAGTCGTGAGAAAGGACATGGAAGGCAATGTCAGCTACAAGGGTTGGGGGGGAGTTATTTTTGTACCTCTCATTGGGAAGTATGGATATTGAGGATTATATCAACAGACCATGCAATTCATAACGATTTTTTTATTGATTGACTTGATTGTGCCTTAAAGCTATATATGAGTGTCATACTATATACCAATATATAGAATGACGTGTCGATATAGGTGATTTTTATCGAAACCAGAAAGATACAGCAGACCGGCGGTTCCACATACATTGTATCCCTGCCAAAGAAATGGGCCGAACGTGCCGGAATTACAACCGGCTCACAGGTAACACTCCAACCGCAGCAAGATGGAACTCTCAATATTGCAGCCGAAGGAAGTACCCAGAACCCGAAAAAAAAGAATGTCATTGATGTTAATGGATGCGTAGGAGATGAACTGGTACGCCTCCTGATAGCGGCATACCTATCGGGCTCTGACATGATAGAGATAAGGGGCAACCGAATACAGGCTGAGCAGAAGAAGATCATAAGGAATGTCTGTTACAAGCTCATGGGCCCTGAGATCATCGAGGAGACCGCAAATTCTGTACTTATCCAGGACCTGCTGAACCCAAGTGAGGTTTCGATCAAGAAAAGTGTCAGACGGATGTTCCTTATTTCAAATTCAATGTTAAAGGATGCAATGCAGGCACTGAAAGATCAGGATATGGACCTTGCGCTTGATGTTATCGAACGTGATGACGAAGTGGACAGGCTTTTCCTGCTTATTTCGAAGCAGTTCAGGACGGTACTTCGGGGAAGCCGTCTTCCGGACACATCAGAAACTACAATTGACGAGTACCATGACCTGCGCCTTGCTGCAAGTTCGCTGGAACGTATCGCAGACCACGCACTCAAGATAGCAAAAACTGCATCCACACTGAATACACAGATCCCGGACAAGACCATGAAACTTATCGAAAGCTCCAGCACAACTTCGAGCAACATGGTGGAAGATGCCATAGATGCATTATACAACCAGAACACAGATCTTGCCAACCAGGTCATCGCAAAGGTCGATGGTACAAAAGCAAGGATCGATGAACTGAACGCATCGCTTCTTGAACTTGAATCTCCTGAAGCTATTGTGGCCCTGGGGACCGTAGCAGACAGTATCGACAGGATTGGGGAATACGGAGCAAATATTGCAGAATTGGCGATCAATCTGTCAATGGCAATTGTCCAGAAAAAATAATGATACAGTGAGATATTAAGATGTAAAAGGATCGAATTGAATTCAAGCGATTATTTATAAGGCATGAGTAATATCACTCATCATAGATTTGAATGGATGCCACGTTCTAAGTCGGAGGGATTTGATGGGCGTAATAAGATCTTTTAGGAAAAATTTTTCAAAATTCTTCAAAAAGCTGTTTAACAAAAAGAATGCAAGGATAGGAATATATGGCCCGCCTAATGCCGGAAAGACAACTCTTGCAAACAGGATAGTCAGGGACTGGACCGGTGACGCAATGGGTTCTGTTTCACACATTGCTCACGAAACACGTCGTGCAAGGCGTCGAGAAGGTGTGACCATACAGTCCAACGGCGGGTCCATCAGTCTGGATATCATTGACACCCCGGGTCTTGCTACTAAGATCGATTTCCATGAATTCATGGAACAGGGTATGAATGAAGCAGAATCCAAGAGAAGAGCAAAGGAAGCTACCGAAGGTGTTATTGAAGCTGTGAAATGGCTGGAGAACCTTGACGGAGTTATCCTTGTGATGGATGCTACGGAAGACCCTTACACACAGGTCAACGTAACTGTCATAGGCAACATGGAAGCAAGAAGTTTGCCATTGTTGATAGTTGCTAACAAGGTCGATCTGCCGGAATCATCCCCTACTACAATAAGGGAAGCATTCCCACAGCATCCAATGGTAGCAATATCAGCTCTTGAAGGAAAGAACATAGATACATTTTATGACGAGATCGCTAAGAGGTTTGGGTGATCGCAATGCAGGGAATTCAAATGGATCTGGTCTCGGAGGACAGGCTTGCAAGGATGCCGCCTGTTGAGAAGATCAGATTTATTCTAGACGAGGTCAAGAGTGGCAAGATCCTTGTTCTTGAGAAAGGACTTACCCCGGAGGAGGAGGCAACTCTTATCGAAATGACCATGACACAGATCCAGCCGGATGATTTTGCAGGTATTGAAATGGAGAGCTACCCTTCACAGACAGATAGCTCATTGATCGGAAAGCTGTTCAAGAAGAACGTAGTACGCACCCGGCTTACTGTAATTGGTCCTGCAAATAAGTTAAAAACACTGAAAAAAGATCGCGACATGATAAGTGCGATTCTGTCAAACAAATAACCGTGTGGTACATTAATGGAAAACTCTTACGATAGATCCAGGACCAACGTCCCGGTACATTCCCTTTCATCCTATGAGATGGGAAGTGATGACGTGAACGTGGTCTGCACTTATGGTAAGATATCGGTATGGTTTGGCCGTCAGACCCCTGATGTCGTAGTAGGCCAGACCCTTATTGCCATCTCAAAAGTAGATAAATCAGCAGTTTACGAAACCGAGCTTATATGTGATTTTGATTCCATAACCAACTATGAAAGCAATGGATATGTGCTGGTATCATATGCTAAAGCAGATAATGGATATCGCGCCATGTTCAATGTGCCATTCCATAGCAACAAAGCACTGTTCCATCTGGCAGAGAATATTATCGAAGAACTGAAGACCGATGATGCCAGCCTGGACATCTACTGGAACGGCGACGATTCGGACATTACCAAGCTCTCAGATGAATTCAGAAAGATAGAAGGATGGGGCATAAAAGAAATTATATACAAAGACTAAGATAAGCGCTGATACTTGCCCTGAAATATGGGAGGAATGATAGTTAATGAAAGACATATCTTCAACAAAGTGTGAACAGTTGATCTCATCCATTGAGCTTATGGCACATCATCTCGAAAGTGTTGCCAGTAGCCTTGACAAGGAAGACATCAGACAGATGATAGCAAACATCCTGGAAGCCGACAGCATCTTTGTCATGGGTGCAGGTCGTTCCGGTCTCGTAGGAAAAGCATTCGCAATGCGCCTGATGCACCTTGGCCTTAGATCCTATGTGGTTGGAGAATCAACTACTCCTGCAGTCCGTAAAGGAGATACAGTAATTGCAATCTCAGGATCAGGAGAAACAAGATCGATCTCAGACCTTGGCAGGATCACAAAAGAGATCGGAGCGACACTTATCACAGTAACATCAAATAAGAACTCGACACTTGGCAATCTTTCTGACACCACCGTGGAGATCAAAGGAAGAACAAAGGACGATGTTGGAGGCTACCTCGAAAGGCATATGCGTGGAGAATACTCACACCTCACACCTCTTGGAACATCCTTTGAGATATCATCTGCTGTTTTCCTGGATGCGCTGGTAGCAGAACTTATCTCAATTACCGGAGCTTCCGAGGACGACCTGAAATCACGTCACGCCAAACTTGAGTGAAGAGGACTTACCATGAGTTCCAAAGAATTTGCACAAAGGGTTCTCGATGTGGATATCTCCGGCATCAGGAAGATGTTCGAAGCTGCCGGATCAGATGCTATCAACCTTGGCCTTGGCCAGCCCGATTTTGACACACCTGCACATATAAGGCAGGCAGCCATCGATGCTATTAATGAGGGCTTTACAGGATATACCTACGGATCAGGTATTGTAGAGTTAAGAGAAGCATTAAGCTGCAAGTTCGAACGGGACAATGGGTTTGAGGTCAGCCCGGACGGCATCATAGTTACATCCGGAGCATCTGAAGCACTCGAGATAGCTCTTGCAGCACTTGTCAACCCCGGTGACGAGGTCATGATCGCAGATCCGGGATTTGTATCCTACAATGCACTAACGGGATTCATGGGAGGAAAGGTGGTCGGAGTTCCACTCGGGGAAG
The DNA here is from genome assembly GCF_900774285.1 of Methanococcoides sp. NM1. Taxonomy (NCBI): domain Archaea; kingdom Methanobacteriati; phylum Methanobacteriota; class Methanomicrobia; order Methanosarcinales; family Methanosarcinaceae; genus Methanococcoides; species Methanococcoides sp. NM1. Next base: position 55,469 of record NZ_CAAGTW010000001.1, on the reverse strand, counting down.
ACCTGACCATGAGACCGGAGGACGTTCTTGAGAGGATCACTCCGAAAACAAAAGCAATTATCGTTAACTCCCCATGCAATCCTACCGGCGGAGTACTTTCAAAGGCCGACATAACGGCTTATGCAGATATTGCAGACGACCATAATGTAACTCTCATTTCTGACGAGGTCTATGAGTACTTCATCTATGAAGGGGAACACGTCAGTCCTGCACAGTTCACTGATAATGTTATCACCATCAATGCAGTTTCCAAGACATACTCCATGACCGGATGGCGAGTAGGTTATACCGCTGCCAATCAGGAGTATACGGAACAGATGCTGAAAGTTCACCAGTACGTACAGGCATGTGCCAACTCAATTGCACAAAAAGCTGCACTTGCAGCCATCACCGGACCACAGGACTCGGTATTTGAAATGCGTGATGAGTTCAAAAGGCGCCGGGACGTACTTGTTAAAGGTGTTAATGAGCTTGGGATGGAATGTGAAACACCAAAAGGTGCATTTTACATGTTCCCAAAGGTGGATGACAGTGCGGAAGTTGCTGCAAAACTGATATCAAACGGTGTTGTAGTAGTACCGGGAACTGCCTTTGGACAGAACGGTGACGGTTATATAAGGATCTCTTATGCAACATCCATGGAGGATATCAACAGGGCACTTGAGATCATGAAAAAAGTGCTTTGATCAGTCAAAGATAGACTGATCCTCTTCATTTTCTTTTTTGTTCTCGTCGATCATTTCGACAAGTATGTCTACGATGGAATCAATGTTCTCACCGGTAGCGGTGGACATATTCATGTCTACAAATTCCGGCATATCAAATCTTGGATGATCAGATTTATTTGCCACCACATAGATCGGGAGGTCAAAGTTCTGGACAACTTCATCAAGCAAGCGCTTCTGATCTTCTATCTCATAGCCACAGGTCTCACTTGCATCAAGGATAAAGAGCACAACAGCATCCAGGTATTTTATGGCAGTTACTGCCTGCCTTTCAACATCATTGCGTTCAGACATAGGTCTGTCCAGAAGACCAGGTGTATCGATCACCTGATACCGTTCAAGACCTCGCATGAAATGACCGATCAGAACACCTTTAGTAGTGAAAGGATAGGATGCAACTTCTGGACTTGCACCGGTGACCATTGAAACAAAGCTGGATTTTCCCACGTTCGGATAGCCGGCCACAACAATGGTAGGCTCATCGCGCACATCAGGAAGCTTTCTTAGCAAATTGCGGGCTTCATTCAGGAAAATGAGATGCTTACTCACAGTTGACATGATAGATGCCATACGGCCAAACGCCTCTTTACGTGTTGCAACAGGATCCTTGCTACTACGGATCTTACCAACATACTCCCTGGAGATGTCATGAAGCTTGTTACTTGCCCAGTCAACCGAGCCAAGAGCTAACCGGAGATCATCAACACCGACCACTATATCAGCGAGCTGATAATAGAAATCAGGAAGATCATCAAAATTCGGGAAACGCCTGACAATGTTCGACAGGTTGTCAGAGAGAATGTTACCGGATGTCATGATCATTGATTCGTGCGCCCTCATGCCACTGTCCTTGTCCCTTATGGTCTTGCCTGCTTTTGCACGCGTAGCTCTTCGAAATGCCTTGTCTATAAGCTCATCCGAAGTCGGGACAGTATGGATCTTCTCAAATATCATGATATTTACCTTTATATTCAGGCTCAAACTCTCATAAGCTATATATTTTTGTTCCTTGAGATGTATTTTTCATTATCATCCGTTTCAAATCCTACAACATGTATATATACTTCTTTTGAGTAAGTTTATCGGAAGAAAACGGTGATCTCATGGAACTTACACCTATTCAAAAAGAGATAATTATCGAATTGATCAACCTTCAACGTCAGAAGGACTCAGCAGTAAAGGGCGAAGAGATCGCTGAGCTTATAGACAGGAATCCCGGCACCGTAAGGAACCAGATGCAATCACTCAAAATGCTGGGACTCGTCGAAGGTGTACCCGGTCCAAAAGGCGGTTATCGTGCTACAGGTGCAGCATATGAAGCACTGAATGTTGTAACCATGGACAAGGAAGCCGAAGTTCCACTATACAGAAATGAGGATATTGTCAAAGGAGCTACTGTTGCGGAGATCAGTTTTACAACGGTCAGGCATCCTGAAATGTGCAGCGGCAGACTAAAAGTGCTCGGAAATATCAAGGAATTCATCGGAGGGGACCGTGTCCAGGTAGGACCTACACCTGTAAACCGTCTGATAGTAAGGGGTGAGGTAGTTGGACGTGATGATACAGAAAATCTGTTACTGTTCAAGATCACCGAAATGGTATCCCTGCCAAAGAAATCTGTTAAACATTATATAAAGAAAGATACGATCTCTGTCGATGCAAACGCAAGCATTCAGGAAGCAGCACGCGTATTTATCAAAAATAAGGTCCATGGTGCTCCGGTAGAAGAGCATGGAAGGATCGTAGGCATAGCAACTTTTATGGATATCGGGGAAACTCTTGCAAGTGGCAAGATCAACCTCAAAGTAAAGGATATCATGACAAAGAGCATCATCACGATAGACGGTGAATCGTCCCTTAGTGATGCTGTGAAAATGTTCGATGATCACAACATCGGCAGGCTAATTGTTACAGTTGAGGGAATTCCAAAAGGAATGATCTCAAAAACAGACGTATTGCATGAACTGGTCGTATACTGATACGACCTTAATGCCTTCTTTTTTTCATTTCTTCAGAGATATCCTCAAGGCTTACACCTGTTGCGGCCAGCATGACAAGAAGATGGAACAAAAGGTCAGAAGTCTCGTAAATGATCTCTTTTTTGTCATTATCCTTGACAGCAAGAATGGTCTCTGCGGCCTCTTCACCCACTTTTTCAAGGACCTTATTGATCCCTTTCCTGTGTTCAAGAAGAGAACAAACATATGATCCCTCCACAGGATTGTTCTTGCGATCCATTATCACATCAAATACTTCGTTCAGAACAGACATATCTGCATCAGCCATTGGGAAAACTCCATTATAAACATTTTAAAACGGACTGTATGGTCCGGGTTACTTAGCTATAGCATTCCATCGTTAAAAAGTGTTTCAATGAAAGCTTAATAAAAATCAGAAACAATGAATATTTGATTAAAAACAGATAGTTGCCCTTCATCCAAAAAAAAGAGTTATCTATAGGGCCGATAGTATACTTACAATCGAGTAGAGAATAGTGTGTGAATAATATGGACAAAGAGATAATTAAAAAAATCTTTGAAAAACATCTTGAACATGACCTTTTTTTTGATAAAAAAATACTCAATGTAGCTGATAACTCTTCGCAGAAGTCATTCAATACCATCCCTAACAAAACAATAAGGATAATTCATCAAAAAAAAAGGATCAATCCTTCAAAAATTGGAAAAACGCTTGGAATCGGGAAAAGTACTGTCACTGCAACTATCGATTCTCTTGAAAATGAAGGAATGGTTGTCAGAAAAACCGACCCAAATGATAGAAGGAAACAATGGATCTCACTTACTCAAAAAGGTGAGGTATACCATGAGGAGCTTATCGAAAAAATAACTGAAAACGTAGCTAAAGTCTCAGAAAAACATGGAATGGAGTTAAAAGACCTGGAAGATTACTATAACCATCTATCAAAGATGGTTGAAATACTAGGCAAATATATCAAATAATTTCTGTATTTTACACACTATATCCTGCTTACTGTTTTTCTTTTTATTGATATCGATCATAGGGATCTGATAATCATATTTGAAAGTCTTCACCAATTCGTTATCTTTTTAGATAACTAAAGTTATCCAAAAGCGAACATTAATATAATAGTTCATATATGAACTGTTTGTCGGTGAGCTGCAGCAACATACCATCTAGAAAAATAACATCGACATACCAAATTTGACAATATCTCAGGTGAAGATATGAATAACAAAAATATGATTCATAATGGCTTTATTATGCTATCTTTGTTCCTTCTATTCATAGCAGCCACAATTGCCCCGGCATCTGCTGAATACACAGAAGTGAACAGTATCACAAGAACACTTCCAGACAACATTCCAACAAATAATGAAATTTCAGTAGTTTTGGAAATAGATAGCCAAATTCCTTTTGTTGCTGGTATCGTCGAAACGATTCCTGAAGGTTTTACATTTCCAGATAATAAAGAGGATATTTCAACATCATGCGAATTTAAACTGGACAGAGAAAACAGAAAGATATCATTTTGTTCGATCAACGTTACCAGCATAACTTATAAGGTAATCGCATCTTCAGAAAGTGGAGCTCACACTTTTTCTGGAAATTGGGTAGACCTTCTTGTCCAAAGCACAGAACTTGATGAAGGAACTGAAAGATGGGAAAAAGTGGTTGGAGATAAAACAATAATTCGAGAAGCAAAAAAGACCTCGAGCACTAGTTCCAGTACCAGCCCAAGTTTCAGCAGCAATGAAAAATACGAGAATATTGCAAAAAAGAATGTTGCACAACAATATCTCAGCATAAATAACAAAGCAGAATATACATTCAATGATGAAGCAAACCCTATAACTGAGATCTCATTCATGCCTTTAAAAAATGGCGGGACCATCAGTACAACTATCGAAGTATTAAAAGATGTTTCAGGACTAGTAGAAATCTCACCCCATGGGACTGTTTACAAGAACATGAACATATGGATAAGTAACGACTGGGCATCTGAGAGTACAATATCTGAAACTAAGATTGCTTTTTGTGTTGATAAAGAATGGCTCAATGAATATGGTATCGACAGTTCAAGCATCAAATTGATGAGATACACTTCAAAATGGACCGAACTTCCAACAACAATTACTGGTGAAGATGAAAACAGAGTATATTTCGTAGCAGAAACACCTGGTTTTTCCCCATTTGCAATAACATCGATCAGTGAAAAATCAATAGATTTAGAGCAAACCGAAACAAAATCTACTATTGAAGAACCAAATATTGAAAGTGATTTGGTCGAAGAAGAAACTGTTGAGCCACAGGAAGAACTTCCCGCAAAAACCCCCGGTTTCACTGCATTCCTTGGATGTGCGATGATGGCAGTTGGATTTATGATTACGAAGAAAATGAGCATCAGGAGATGAGAAAATGTTCAGAAATAAAATACTAATGAAAGTTTTGTTAGCACTTCTTGTAATATCAACAACTTTTGTACTGTTCACATCTCCGGTAGCAGCTTATGACAATGAATTGCCATGTGACACAAATAAAGATGCCACCCTTACAAAAGAAGAGCTGTCAACGGCCATTTGTGAGTACATGCTTGGTAATGAAACGAACAGTCTTGATGACGTGGGAGATGCATCTTACATCTACTCGTTCTGGAACGGTGAACCACTTACAATCAACGACCATTATAATGACAGAGAAGTAAAACTTTACAGACCAGTAGAGAGGGTTGCACTTGCGTCAACACCATCTGTAAGGATAGTAGCTTCATTAAATGCAGCAGACAAAATTGTTGGTGTTTACCAGAACATCATTGATGACAATGGTCTTATTGTGACAAAAGCATATCCAGAAATTCGAAACCAGCCCGCGATCGGAGGAGGAAGCAGCCCTAATGCAGAAGCAATACTCGCTGTAGAACCTGACGTGGTATTCTATTCGGCATCAAGCAACGCCGCAGTTCTAGAGGGGAATACCGGAATACCTGTTGTAGCTCTTAGTGCCACATTCGGACTTGAATTTGGCGAAACTAACGGTGCCTACAATGTATGGCAACTTGCCGGACAGATCCTTGGAAAAGAGGAACGTGCTCAACACCTAAGTGAATATTCACAAGACAAGATCGAAACAATATCAGATATTTCATCAACATTGCCTGTAGAGAATGTAAAGAATGCATACATTGCAACAGGAGGCAATAACGACATCATAAAATGTGCTCCCACATATTACTCACTTGACATTGCAGGCGGTAATAACCTTGCCGAAGGCCTCCCTTCTTCATGGGGCTCTGCAACTGTTACGAAAGAACAGATAGTCCTATGGAATCCTGATGTGATTTTTATCAGATATTACACAATAGGCCAGACCTTAACAAAGGACACTGTAAATAATGACCCTGCACTTGCGGGAATCAACGCTGTCCAAAACTCAAGTGTGTACTACATAAGAGGTTCCTCCAATGGAATGGACCCGGCAATCGCAATAGCTGATGCAAACCGCATGGCTAAACAAATGTACCCCGACCTCTTTGTAGATCTGGATGTAGAAGCAGAAGGAAATAGCATATATAATGAATTCTACAATGAGGATGGACTGTACACGCAGATGCTTGAAGACTTCGGCGTGTTCGAAAGATGGGACTAAAAAAATTGACCACATTGTGTGCTGCTTCTAAAATCAGCACACACTATTTATTTTTAATTAAAACCGTCATAGATGAGCATTTAAATGAAACCAAAATCATTAATCAGCAGCGATAGCATCAAAAAAGATTACAATGATCTTATAGGAAGAAAGATCCTTTTCATAATAGCCTTATCTATATCCATCATTGCAATAATAGGCATATCATCAACGATTGGAGTAATAGGACTTTCAGTTAAAGAAGTATATCTGACCATACTAAATGTTTTTTTCCCGGATACTTTTGTGGTATCAGATGTCGCTGCAAGAGTTGTCTGTTATATAAGACTTCCCAGAATATGCATGGGAATACTTGCAGGTATAGGATTAGGGATATCTGGTGCAGTAATGCAGGGAATACTTCGTAATCCACTTGCTTCCCCTTATACACTGGGAATATCATCAGGTGCAGGATTTGGTGCTGCAGTCGCCATTGTACTTGGAGCCGGATTCGCAGGTGGAGAATATCTAATAATTGGAAATGCATTCATTGGTGCATTGATATGTTCTATTGTAATACTACTTCTTTCAAGCAAACAAGGTACGACCACAGAAACCATGCTTCTCGCAGGAATTGCCTTAATGTATCTGTTTTCAGCCAGCACCGCATTGCTTCAATATTTTGCAGATGACGAAGCTTCAAAGGAAGTTACATTCTGGTTAATAGGCAGTCTTTCCTATGCAACATGGAATCAAATAATAGCAATTGCACTCATTATTGTGATAACATTTCCCATATTATTATGGAAATCAAATGATTTGAACCTTATAGCTGCAGGGGATGATACTGCGAAGAGCCTTGGAATAAATGTAAAAAATACCCGACTTATATTAATGATACTTGCATCACTTATTACTGCAAGTATAGTGTGTTTTACAGGAACGATCGGATTCATAGGTTTGGTTGCCCCCCACATGACACGAATGATAATTGGCGGTGATAACAGATTCGTATTCCCGGCATCCGCACTTTTGGGAGGTTTACTTCTCTGCGTTGCAGATATCTTTGCGATAACACTTGCAGAACCCACAATCCTACCAATAGGAATTATGACATCCTATATGGGCGTTCCATTATTTTTGTATCTGATATTAAGAAGAAGAAAATCTTACTGGTAAGACTCCTTATGGGCTCAGGGTGTGTCAAAAATGAAACTTATAATAAATGAACTACAGTTCAACTACTCAAGTGAACCCTTACTTGAAAACGTTAATCTTGAATTAAAACCGGGAGAACTAGTTAGTATCATTGGTCCAAACGGAGCTGGGAAATCCACTTTAATAAAGTGCATCAATAGAATACTTGAACCTGAAGGAAGCATTAAGATCGGGGAAAAAGACACAAAAAAAATGAGTAGAAACGAGATAGCAAAACATATGAGTTATGTCCCACAATCGCCAGAAAATAAGTTCCCAACAACTGTCCTTGATACTGTACTTATGGGAAGAAGACCTCATTCCTCCTGGAGATTTAGTGAAAATGACATTAACAAAGCCCTTAATTCTCTGGAACTAATGGGAATTTCTGATTTTGCATTAAAAGACTATAATGAACTTAGCGGTGGCCAACAACAAAGAGTAATAATAGCAAGGGCTATTGCACAAGAATCAAATATTGTTCTACTTGATGAACCTACCAGCAACCTGGACATCAAGCATCAATTAAGTTTGATGGAGCTATTAAAAGAACTCGTGCAAAACAAGGGAATTTCAGTGATAATGGCTATCCATGATCTGAACATCAGCGCAAGATATTCTGACAGATTGATATTAATGGAAAAAGGGAAGATTGTTGCTGCAGGAGAACCTGCCGACGTACTTACGGAAGAGAACATCGAAGAAGTATACGGGGTGAAGATCAGTGTAAGAGAAGAAAACGGATTATTGCACATCATCCCATTAAGATCCCTTTAAAAAGGATTTCAATTACCCGATGCTTATTTATAGCTAGCTCTTCAAAAACAAATATTGTAACAGTAACCATATGCTGTAGGTATCGAACGCTGAATACTGAATATTCTGGAGATAATAAGGAGGAATGAAATTGATAGCAGAAAACATGCAGGTCAAAGATGTTATGACAAGGGGAGTAGTAACGGTACCAATGGAATCAAATGCTGTTGAGATAGCCAGAACAATGGCAGATAACAATGTCTCTGCTATAGTGGCAATCGAAGACAACGGTGAGACCTTTGGCGTCATATCTGATGTGGATATCCTACGCAAGATGAAGGACAAGAACTGGGAGATCGCTTCCGTTGAAGACATTATGTCCGATTCAGTAGAAACTATCAGCCCATCCTCTACCGTTCATGATGCTGCAGACCTGATGGTGAGCAAAAAAGTACACCGCCTGATCGTCATGTCTGAAGAAACAGTAGGCGCTTCCTACCGACCGATAGGGATACTCAGCGCAAGAGATATAATAAAACAGCTGTTCCAGAAATAACGGAACAGCTTTCTTTTTTAAAAAAATAATGATGTGAATGATCAGAAGTAATGTGACGTTGGCTTGTAATCCTACAAAATATGACGGAATCTTTGTTGGTTTATAATCCAACGCCTTGACTCACTAATCAATATTCAGATATATCTGTTTTGGTCACTGCATAAAAAAAAAAAGAGAACTGAGAGACGTATCTCAGATCTTTCTTGGATCAGTTATCTCACCTGTAAGTGCAGATGCTGCAGCTGTTGCAGGTGAACTGAGATATACGAATGATTCCGGACTGCCTTCTCTTCCCTTGAAGTTACGGTTGGAGGTGGCCAGACCGACCTCACCATCGCCGAGCAGACCAAAAGACCCGCCCATGCATGGTCCACAGCATGGGGACTCTACGATCGCACCGGCTTCCATGAACTGTTCCACGTATCCTGCACGCAGTACCTTCATGTACTCGGTCCTTGATGCAGGGATAATAAGCATACGTACACCTTTTGCAACTGGCTCATCGCCCATCATCTCAGCTACGATCTTGAGGTCTTCAAAACGACCATTGGTACAGGAACCAACAAAGATCTGGTCGAGCCTGGAACCTTCAACTTCAGTTACCGGCTTCACATTGTCAACATTGTGAGGACATGCGACCTGTGGCTCAAGGTCAGATACATCATAATCATGGAACTCTGCATATTCTGCCTCATCATCGGATTTCCAGTATGGGTCCAGCTTGTAATCAGGGATGCGCTCCTGAAGATATGCCTCTGTTGTCTTGTCCGGTTCGATGATGCCTGCTTTACCACCCATTTCAATTGCCATGTTGGAAACGGTCATACGTTCTGAGATAGAAAGGCCCTCGATAGTGGAACCTGCATATTCAGCTGCCATATACCTGGCACCCTCTGCACCAACATCACCGATCAGATGCAGGATGAGATCCTTGGAATAGACATGTTTTGGCAATTTCCCATTAACTTCGAACCTGATGGTGTCAGGAACCTTGAACCAGAGCTTTCCTGATGCGAAAACTGCTGCCATATCGGTTGATCCGACACCGGTAGAGAAAGCACCAAGGGAGCCATACGCACATGTATGTGAGTCAGATCCCACGATAAGATCACCGGGTTTTACATGTCCCATTTCAGGCATGACCTGATGGCAGACACCTTCATAAACGTCATAGTTCAGTATGTCCTGCTCCTTTGCAAATTTCCTGAGCATAATGTGGTTTGCAGATGCGTAGAGGGAATCTGCAGGAACCTGATGGTCAAAAACGATCACGATCTTGCTTGGGTCCCACACCTTTTTCTCGTCCTTGTCACGCATGATATCGTAGAAACCCTCTACTGCAAGCGGTCCTGTGATATCGTGGGTCATTGCACGATCAATGTTCGCAAGTACAAACTCTCCTGCTTTCACCGTTTTTCCTGAAGCTTTGGAGAAGATCTTCTCTGAGATCGTCATTGGATGATCATTACTATTGGCCATGGTAATCACTGCAATTAAGGTATATCTTATAAATAAAACAATCGATGAACAGGATCACTTATATAATTTCAGTGAAAAGACGGAACTCCCATTATTATCGTGAATAACAAATACAAGATCCCCGACTGCAAGGTTCTTATTGAAAATATCGAACGGATCAGGAGAGGTTTGTATCTCCCCAAATTTCTCATAGAGAAGTATCGTATCTTTTATTTCTGTGACATACCTGTTAACCAGGTCCCTCGCAAGCAGAATGGAATCCTCATAAGAGATCTCATCTCCCAAACCCTCACACTCCGAGGTATTCAACTCCCCATCGTCGATATAAAAAGGATATGTCCTGCAAAGCATCGACCTGTTAGCATAGATATTGCAGCGCTTCTGTCCGCCACCTCCGCCACCTCCGCCCGCTTCATCCCCATAATCCCCTTCATCCTCCTCATCCCCTTCATCCTCTCCAATAAAGAAGCAATCCCCACACTCCTTCCTTTTAAGCATCCAGCCAAACGTGTTCAGCCGTCCTTCCGAGTCGACCTCGAACTCCTGAAGATGTTCAAGGACAGAAGAGGAAGAATACATATCCATGCCATCCGGAAGCATTGGAATAGCAGCATCTTCCGGACATATCGAACAACTTTTAAGCATTTCCTTGTCCGCAGATGTAAGAAAAACACGGTTGTCCCCACCGGACCTTTTGCAACAGCTTCCACACATCCGGCATGAGAAACCGATCTCACGTATCTGTGATGCAATATCTTCAATTATAATAGAGCCGGCAGCTTCAAGTTCTTCCTGAAGGCCTTTGATCAAAGACTGCCGGTAATTAGAGAACATGACATGTTATTAGTAATCAGAAGACTTATTCTACTGTTTCGTCAACACCTATAGCGTTGAGGAACTTCTTAACAACTGCTTCGTTAACAAGCCTCAGAAGGGTTTGACGGTCCTTTATATCGTTGAACACTCCAAGCGGGATCTGGGCTCCTGCAGCATTTGAATGTCCACCTGCGGCTTCCTCCCCGAATGCCTTTCTGAGCACTTCGCCAAGGTTGACCCTGATGTCATTGCTTCTGCCCGAAAGGAAGATCCGGTCTTCGGAAACCCCGAAAACGATGGATGTTGAAACACCTTCAAGATTAAGCAGATAATCAGCTGCCTGTGGAAGTGTATCACGGTCACGAACGATACCAACATTGGTCAGAAGATAACTGCCTATCACCTGCCTGTTCATAATGGCTTCACCAAGGATATCAAGTGTCTCAAGAGACATGGATGGCCTTTCAAGCTGGTCCAGGATCTCATGGTCAGCCAGAGGATAAAGGAATGCTGCTGCAGAGAGGTCTGCAGAGTCCGTATTTCTCCTGAAGTCCAGGGTATCGGTCCTGATACCATAAAGCAGCGCCGTTGCAAGATCGCTTCCGATCTCGATGTTAAGCTCCTGAAGGTACTTGGTAAGTATTGTGGCAGATGCTCCCACGTTCGGGCGAATATCTACAAAATCAGCATCTATCTCGACCTCCCCCAGAGGGTGATGGTCAAGAACGATACCCAGGCGCGTTCCCGAAGAAAGCATGTTATTAGCACCAGGCACAGCGCAATCCACCATTGCAATGTCGTCGAATTCAGAGATGTCGTGCTCTTCCATCCTGTTAAGGTCAATACCCAGGAGGTTTACGAATGCTTTGTTCTCCTGATGCCCGATCTCACCGTGGTACAGGATAGATGACCTCACATCAAATGAATCCGCGATCTTTTGCAGTGCAAGAGCACTGGCAATTGCATCCGGATCGGGATTATCATGAACTACAATCGCAAGATCTTTGCCGGAAATGCCTTTGAACCACTGGGATAATTTGTTTCCACGACGCAGGGATTCTGCGCGCCCGAGGGACCTTGCGACCGATCTTGCCACAAGCCTTGAAGGTATTACAACAAGATCCGCACCAAGTCCGTCCATTTCCTGCAGACTTATGACATCAGATGCCCTTGCAACACAGTACGTATCATCCAATCCCAGATTGGATATATTCTCAAGTGCCTTTTTGTTGGCCTCATTATCAGAACTCAGAACCAGTATTCCGGAAAGTTCCTTTGGATTTATGTGCTGGAATATATCCGGATCTGAAATATCACCTGTGAACGCCTCATATGCCTCTTCACGCAGTGTTTCTACCTTTTGTGCATCCCTGTCAACGATTATCAGGTCTTTATCGAGCTCACGAAGCTCCTTTGCAACAGCAAAACCGATACTTCCACTTCCAAGTATCAGATAGGTCGGATTCAACCATTTCTTGACCGGGGCATCCATTTCTTTTAAAGCGGGTATTGTTATACCTCCTCGTTAAGCTATAATTCTGTATTCAGTATTAAGGTTCTTTCGGTGAGATAATGTACAGGAATTAAAGCTCATCCGGGACAAAGGTCGAACCCGCCCCGAATTCCATCCGGCAACAGTAACATTATTGATACATCTAAATACAATGCAAACTAAGGAATAATAGAGGAATATGAGGTCGATAACATCTTCGCGAATGCGGGCAATCGATGCTAACTGTGAATATCTTGGGCTCAAAGGACTGCAACTGATGGAAAATGCAGGAGCTGCCATTGCACGTGAGGTAAAGGAACGTATCGGTAGCGGAAAGGTCATATTCATTGCAGGCAGGGGGAACAACGGAGGCGATGCGTTCGTTGCTGCGAGACATCTGGCATCCGATCCGAATGTAACAGTATATGTCGCACTTGTGGGTAATGCAACCCGCATAAGGACAGATGATGCAAGACATAACTTCAATATACTCAAACACTGCAATATCGAAGGAATAACTGAGATCACTGACGCATCACAGCTTAAGAAGAAAGGATGGATCGACGATGCAGACATTATCGTAGATGCACTGCTTGGAACCGGGATCAGTGGTAAACTGAGAGAACCTGAATCCACCGTGATCGATATGATCAACGATTCAGATAAGCCGGTAATCGCTGTTGATGTACCATCAGGATTTGAACCCGACGGCGGAGATATTGACAAAGCAGTGATAGCAGATATTACTCTCACTTTTCATGAAATGAAGACAGGACTTACAACGTCCCTTGCCAGAGAATATACTTCAGAGGTTAAAGTTGTCAACATAGGAGTGTGTACCGATGCAGAAAGATATGTAGGCTCCGGTGACCTGAAAGTCCTTCAAAAACGCCGTGAAGATAGCCACAAAGGCAACTCCGGCAGGATACTTATCATTGGAGGAGGCCCTTATTCCGGTGCACCGGCACTTGCAGCCATGGCAGCGTTGCGAACAGGTGCTGATATTGTTACCGTCGCGGCTCCTGCAAGTGTTGCAGGGACTATTGCATCATATTCCCCTAATATAATAGTAAGACCACTTTCATCAGATGTCCTTTGTGAAGAGGATGTGGGAACGATCGCTGAACTGATAACATCACATGATGTAGTGGTCATTGGAATGGGGCTTGGAAGAGCAGAACGAACAAAAACAGCGATCTCAAAGATAATACCTTTCTGTAAGAAAGTGGTTGTAGATGCCGATGCCCTCTACGGAATAGAACTGCCTGTCCCCGAAGATACAACAATGATCATCACCCCGCATGCAGGGGAATTCAGATCACTTGGAGGTCACGGGGCAGATGACGTACAGGCATTTTCCAGAGAGAACGGTCTGACCGTACTTCTTAAGGGGAAGGAAGACACCATCAGCAACGGAGAAAGGGTTGCCATCAACAGTACCGGTAATGCGGGAATGACGGTAGGTGGCACTGGCGACGTGCTCGCAGGTATTTCAGGAGCGCTCTTTGCGAGAAGTTCTCCAATCGAAGCAGCATGCTGTGCGGCTTTTATCAATGGTGCAGCAGGTGATGTTGCATTTGAAGATAAAGGATATGGATTGCTTGCAACTGATATTATAGACAGGATCACAGACGTCATGAAATAAAGGGAGTGGTAAAATGGATAAAAGTAGAAATATAACAGTAGATATTGAAAGGAACAGGGTACGCATAGTTGTCAGCCATGGGGAAGACGAAGAGATCGTGAAGCTTTCAATCGCCGAGGCACAGGAGCTACTCACAAAGGTGGGAGATGCTATCGAGGACTACGAACAGAGAAAACAGGTGCGTATCGACTAAGTGGAGAGAATTATCAGATGCAGGAATTTAGTCATATAAAAGATGACCGTGCATACATGGTCGACATCAGCAACAAGGACATTGTGAGCAGGTATGCAACGGCTTCCGGAAAGATCGGTCTTACGGGACCGACCATAGAAAGTATCAGAAGTGGAACCGTTAAAAAGGGAAATGTCCTTGCAACTGCAAGGACCGCTGCAATATTCGCGGTCAAGAGAGTGCCTGAAATGATACCCATGTGCCACCAGATACCCATCACCTCAGTAGATGTGGAATTTGAGGTTGGGGATACAGATTTGACAGCCAATGTTGAGGTCAGGTCTGTGGGAAAGACAGGAGTTGAAATGGAAGCCCTTACAGGAGTTTCCGTGGCCCTTCTTACTATATGGGATATGGTCAAATCCGCTGAAAAGGACGATACAGGCAATTATCCGTCTACTGCTATCAAAGACATACATGTTGTAAAGAAAGTCAAGGAACAACTGACAAACCAATGACTTTTAATGGTTCAATGTAATAAAGGGGAATTATTGTTAATAACACTTGATCACTATTAATAAAATGATACTAGAGAGGTACATTCTTTGAAAATCATAGCAGGACCTGCATCACAGTTGCTCGCATCACGGGTTGCAAGAGAACTAAATATGGAACCGTCACTTTGCGAGTTCAATCGTTTCCCCGATGGAGAGGGTTACACAAGAGTACTTGAAGACATAGTCGATGATGTCACGATTATCCAGAGCACACCCACTGATTCTGACCTTATTTCACTATTGCAGTTGATAGATGCATGCGAGGATGCACCCACTATCACCGTGGTCATACCCTACATGGGCTATGCCAGACAGGACAGGATCTTCAAATCCGGAGAGGCCATCAGTGCACGTGCCATTGCCCGCACCATCAAAGCGGACAGGGTCATCACCGTCAATATTCACGAGAAGAGCGTACTTGAACATTTCAGTGCTGACTCTTTCGATCTTGATGCATCCCACCTTCTGGGCAACTACATCAGGTCACTTAATCTGGAAAACCCCTTGATAGTTTCCCCTGATGCCGGTGCTATTGCACTTGCAGAAAGTGCCTCCGAAGATGTTGGTATCGAGTATGACTATCTTGAGAAGACAAGGCTTTCCGGAGATACGGTCACCATCAAGACAAAGAACATCGATGTCACCGGCAGAGATGTTATACTGATAGATGATATGATCGCAACTGGTGGGACCATGGCAGAGTCCATCAAACTATTACGCAGCCAGGGTGCAAAGGACGTGTACATCGCATGCGTACACCCGGTGCTCACCAAGAACGGTGTCCTGAGACTTTACAATGCAGGCGTACATGAGCTCATTGCGACCGACACGCTGGAAAAAGCACAAAGTCACATCAGTGTTGCACCTCTTATTGCAGATTTCCTGAAGAAATTATAACAAGATAACAGACCCGGAGTGGTTTTACATGGTGTTACCCGAAATATGCCCATTGGACAACGAATTGCAATGCAAGGGAAAGAGCTGCCACCTATTCCATGTGGATTGGAGGACAGGCGAAGAGAACTGTACCATCGGGTACCGTTCAACTCACAAACAAGGCAACAGGTCAGACGTCGTGTCCGACAATTATGCCGAAGAAACCCGCATGCGCCTTGGATATAAACCGGAACCAGTTCCGGAAAGGGCATATGAAAGGGAACCTGTACAGCCAGTTGCCAGAGTTGAAAGGGAAAAAACGGCCCCTATCAAGCCTGTGATAGAGGAAGAAGTTGTGATGGAAACCGAACATACAACGGTGATCCACTCACATGAAGCTGTTGTGGCAGAACAGGCAAATGAAGATATAACTGAGACTTCTGAAAAGGAAGATAATGCAGCAAAAAGCAAGCTTGACAAAATGATGAAGTTTGATGACCTTCCTGAAGATTATGAGAAGGAGTTCTGGAACTAAACTTCCGGATGACTTCAACTCATCCCACATATAGAAGAAGTGAGTATTTTAGAAGTTCTTCGGCTTTTTTTACATTATTACTTTTTTTAAGACAAACGCCCATATTATATAATAAGAAAACATCTTTTAAGGCAGATGCAAAACGAATTGGTCAGTGATATCTACGAGGCACTTCTCGGGATGATCGGGCATCTGCAATGGTGGCCTGCTGATACGCCTTTTGAGGTAGTGGTCGGTACAATACTGACACAGCAGACAAAA
Organism: Methanococcoides sp. NM1; assembly: GCF_900774285.1. Classification (NCBI taxonomy): domain Archaea; kingdom Methanobacteriati; phylum Methanobacteriota; class Methanomicrobia; order Methanosarcinales; family Methanosarcinaceae; genus Methanococcoides; species Methanococcoides sp. NM1. The sequence continues at coordinate 38,798 of NZ_CAAGTW010000001.1, read as the reverse complement.
TGGACAAATGTTGAGAAGGCCATAGGTGCTCTCAAAAGGTCCGATCTGATAGAGCCTGAACAACTGGCAAATGCAGATGTAGAGCATATTGAAGAGCTTGTCAGATGCTGCGGTTTCTACCGCCAGAAAGCAAAACGCCTGAAAGACATTGCACAGTTCTTTGCTACAAAAGGAATAGATAACATATTCCAGTTACCTACAGAGGAACTGAGAGAACTTATGCTTTCCCTGAACGGAGTGGGAAACGAAACTGCAGATAGTATTGTTCTCTATGCTGCGGATAAGCCAAAATTTGTTATCGATGCCTACACCACCCGTATCATGAAATGCATAGGAATTGAAGGCAATTATATGCAACTTCAAAATCTGTTCGAGACAGAACTTCCATCAGATGTACCACTATACAAAGAATACCATGCTTTGATAGTAGAATATGCCAAGAACTACTGTGGAAAGGAACAATGCGATGATTGTGTTCTCCTGCATAGCTTCAAAGACAAAGAGGTAAAGAATGGATAAAAGAACCTATCTCCGGATATATGAAAATGTAAATGATCCGGAAAACATCGATGATCTGGCGATGCAGTTCAATGAGCCTGCAGGAGTTATTGCTGCAATACTTAACCAAAAAATAGTCTCGAAGGTCAAGAGGAAGATGCATAGCCTCCAGAGCAAGAGCAAGAACTATCTCTACTTGTGGAACAAGGGCATAAGCATAATTGTACTGGCAAATGACAACGAAGTTCCGGCTACTCTCATGGCTTCAGTGATCATCAAGGAGCTTGGCTACTCTAAAAAATATATCCTGAAACACCTCGATTCGCTGGAAGATAAGCGCCTGGCAAGAGAAATAAGCGAAGCGATCAATGTGGATCATTTCTTTTCCCCTGAAGCACATAAGGCCCAGTCCATTCGGGGTAAAATGGGAGAAGACATTATTGAAAAATGGCTTAACTACAAGGAACTTGGTTACAGCACCGAAGAAGACCTGAGGGAAATGGGAATGCAAAAGACCCCGGATTTCCTGCTGGATGAGCCGATCTACATTAATGATGTGGAGATCCTCTGGATAGAGAGCAAGGCAATGTTCGGGGATGAAAGGGAGCATGCACATTATCTCAAAAAACAGTTCCAGTACTACGAAAGGGATTATGGCACAGGAATGGTGATATACTGGTATGGCCACCTTGATAGTATCACAATGGATGGGAATATCATACGTGACCACAGTTTTTACAGGGGTTCCACCCCTGAAATCAATATGGACATTGAAGAACTATTAAATTCGAGCATTTAAGCTCATATTATTTTTCGAAAACTCACTTTTTCTTCAGAGGGGCCATGATGCTCATTGTGTGAACATGGTAGATCTCTTCATCTTCATAAGCCACAGCTCCTTCTGTAATTGAACCATGAGTACCCATCACCTCAAGCATGCTACCTACCTCATCAAGGAAAGGTTCGCGCATATTGCTCATTTCAAAGATATCGATCAGAGCGCTTATAGAGTTCTTTTGTGGTGTAGCTGTAATGCGGGTCATTATAGTAAACTTCGTTTAGGTACTATTAATATCTGCCGAAATAGGAAATTTAGGCTCTCTTAACAAAAACATCCTTTTCAAAGCATCATACCTGCTATATGTATCAGGAAACCTGCCAGCAGTGCCAGACAAATAGTGAACATGGAGATAACAGCAGTATCTTTCCAGCCAAGTTCATGTTTTAGTATTGCAATGGTTGCAACACATGGGATATAGATCGTTGTTATGACCGCAAAGGAGTACATCTGTAGCGGGGTCAGCACCTGGACAAAGTTTGCAGTACCGGCAAGCACCGCCAGTATTTGCAAAGCCATTTCCTTTCGGAGTATACCAAAGATAAGAGCAGTTGCTGCAAATGCAGGCAATCCAAATAAGCCTACGGATAATGGCTCGACCGCATTCTGGAACATATCCAGGACACCTAGTGAATCAAGCAACCCAAGCAAGGCACTTCCTGCCACCAGCAAAGGGAATGCTACGTAAACGAACTCACGCACACGCAACCAGGTCTTCTGCAAAGTAGCCCTCGGGTCAGGCCTGCGCAATGGTGCCATCTCCATTATCAGACCGGTCTTTTCACCTGAAAGCCCTTTACCAAGGACCCAGCCAGTGCCGAATATGATCACAAGTTCAAGTACATATATTGAAATTGCTGCCCAGTAACCCACAAAAGTTCCCACAAGTCCCAGAATGATCACAGTTCTTGCAGAGCATGGTGTCAGCGCTATCAGCACCGATGCGATCCTTCTTTCACGCATGGTATTGAGAGCCCGGGTGGACATGATCGCAGGCACATTGCATCCCAGGCCAAGGACCAATGGAATGATCGCCCTGCCGTGAAGACCCACTTTGTGGGTCCAGTTATCCAGAAGGAAGGACGCTCTCGTCAGGTACCCCGAATCCTCGAACAATGAGAGGATGATATAGAACACCGCAATATATGGGATCGCTATAGCAAACCCGGCTTCAATTCCCAGAAGAGAATATATAAAGACATTCCTGAAGATCGGAGATGAATCTACCAGCATCTCCTCCACAGGGAAGATAAGGTAGGTTTCAAACAGAGAGACTATTCCCTCTTCAAGGAAACCACCTAGTGTAAATACAACAAAGAATGTAAGTAAAAGAGCAATGATAAGACCGGTTATTCCCACATACTCAGAGGTCAGCAGGGAATCGATCTTTTCCTTGAACGTTATCTTGTACTCGAACTGGGTCCTAACCCGGTCAACAATGTACCCTGCTTCTCCATACAGATCGCGTGCAATGGTATCCGATATATGCATCCCGTGAGCCTTTTCGATATCTTCGGTGATGGATCCGGAAGTCGCAAGCAAAAGGTCAGCATCATGAGGACGGCAGCTCAATTTAACGAACTCTTCATCCCTTTCAAGTGCCCTGACCTTGATGCCATGACCGATCTCCGGGAAATCTGCATCCAGCCTTTCGATGGCACGAAGAATATGATTGTCATAATGTACCCTGCGTCTTTTCTCAGTTGAAATATCCTCGTCAAGAGCTGAAAGAACAACATCATCAAGTCCAAGGCCTTTGGTAGCAACTGTTGGAATTACAGGCACACCCAGATAATCTGAAAGCTTCTCAACATCTATCTCGATACCCATCTCTTTTGCAGAATCCATCTGGTTTAAGGCTACCACCATTGGGATATCCAGTTCCAGAAGCTGCAATGTAAGGTAGAGATTCCTTTCAAGTCGGGTGGCATCCACAACATTGATGATAACGTCCGGATATTCCCTCAAAAGATACCTTTTTGAGACCTTCTCATCTTCCGTGGAAGCTCCCAGGGAGTATATTCCCGGCAGGTCCACGACATCCACTTTCTTAGAACCTGCATTGATACTGCCATGTGTCAGTTCCACTGTGGTTCCCGGGTAGTTTGCAATGACCACGCCAATACCTGTAAGGCGTGAAAAAAATGCACTTTTGCCCACACTCGGGTTGCCCACAAAGGCCATCGTCATATCATATTTGGAAGAAATCGCCCTTTCAGTAACAACGTCGGAACCAGAATTAATTTCTACCACTTCCACGCGGATATCTCTTTCTTGCACCCAGACGTACAAAGATCTTCCTGGCGATCTCATTTCCAAGAGCTATCTCTGTTCCGCGTGTCAGGATAGAAGTTGAACCTTGCTTCTGCTTACGCTTGACATCCACACTTTCTCCGGCTATCAGGCCAAGGCAGGTCAGACGTTCTTTGGAAGAATCAGGCAAGGTCATCATGACCACTGTTCCACTGTCCCCTTCCTTGAGATCGGACAATGCAACATAGTTCTCTTTGAAAAGACAGCATTCGTCCTCATCAACGGGGTTGCAGTCAATGTTATTACTTCCCATGAACCTGCACATGCTTTCCACAACAATGTCCGATACCGCATGTTCAAGACCACATGCTTCGTTGTGTGAGACCTCGGGGTCTATCTCCAGGACATCCGAGAGGAACTTTTCGATCACATGATGCTTGCGCTTTAACTTTTTTGCCTGCAACAGACCGACATTGGTCAGCCGGACACCATGATATGGCTGGTGATCAACAACTCCTTCCTCTGTGAGTTTTTGCACCATTTCGGAAACTGCAGCCTGCGATACGCCAAGCTCATCAGCTATATCTTTATTCTTAACAGAAAGTTCGCCGTTATTACTAAGTGAGAGTATCGTTTCAAGATATTCTTCAATGCGATCTGCAGTCATTTTCGTTCACACTATAATGTAATGAGTGGCTATAACCCATGATTTAGATATATAAATTTTGGTTCTGCATACCGAAAATCATTCGAATTTCATAACCATCTCAGATAACAAAGACCATTGCAACAACGACCGTGGTCCAGAAGCCATTTTCGTCCCCCTGGACACACTGGCAATAGTGTGTCGTATCAAATATGTAACCACTTGCCTTATAGACCTGCTCGCGCTCTTCCCAGGCAGAGTCAGCATCGAACTCGACCCCCAGTGTCGTAGCGAGCATGGTTGCTGCCAAGTCCTCAGCATAGATCCCTGCGGTCCTCTCATCCTCCCCGAAAGAATGATGCTCGGAAATGTAACCGTAATCCTTGCTGTTGACAGGAACAGCATTCCCGATGGCTGCTGCAATCTGACGTAGGGGTTCATCCGTCTGGTTCTTTGCCATGACACAATAAACGATCTGACCAAGCTTGAGATCACCAAGACCCTCTTCCTGAGAAACCACATCACAATTAGGAGGAAGTATGCTAGAAACCGTCACAAGATTGAACTTCTCGATCCCACCGTCCCTTAATGCAAGCTCAAATGAAGCCAGCTTGTCCTTATGGACACCGGTACCTTTTACCACAAATGCTTTTTTCGGGATCATAGAGAAGCCTATTAAAGAGAAAGATAAATATGTTTCGATAGACAGGACTGTGGAATTGGACTTTTGCTTTAAGATTATCTCTTTTTGGATTTGTAGAAATCCTCATCTCAGGTGATTTTCCCATCACACATAAATGTTCTGTGCAAAGTCTCGAAATAATCCCGAATACGGCAAATCACGGCAATGAAATGCAAGGATTTCAATCAGTTCGATGATATGGCCATAAAATTTATATACATTTCATATAGAGAATTTTACAGGGTTTGACTGAGCCTACCAAAGTGCAGTTGAACCCCAAAAATTGCCCAAAGGCATATTAATGACGGCTTTAAGGATACATAAAGCTTGTCTGATCCTGCCTTTTGGGAAAACAAAAGGTGAAATAAATGAAAACAAAGATGAGATTTGGATTAACCGTGCTGCTAACAGCAATGTTGCTGGTGAGCATGGCGGTTTTACCGGCTGTAAGTGCACAAGCAAATGAAAATATTGGAACAAATACTGAAAATTATGAGTACAGCATAGAAAAAGAATATGGACAGCTGTTTTTAGAAAAAATGGGTTATTCTGCAAAATTAACTTCCCCCGTCCCATTGAAAAATATGGAAGATGATGTTGAAGCTGTTGCTTTTTCGGTAAATAATGAAGGTTATATCATCATTAATGTAAACGATTTATCAGTACCCGAGTTTTCAATGACAAGCGGAAGTCCGTTTGTTGACGAAAGTAAAGACTACTATTATAATGGCCCTCTTGCTTATGTTGAAGCGGAAAAACTAAAAGATAAAAAGATGAAAACTGCGTACATTTACAAAAAGGAAAAAGTGGATAAATCTAAAAAACTCTCTGATCTGAAAAAAACAGCTATAGAAACGCCTAATATTCAATTACTTTCGTCTACAAGTGGCAGTTTACTTCATACATTAGAAACTTGGGAAGATGACAATATTTATTGTGGTCCAATTGCTGCAGGAATCACTCTAATTTATCTGGATGATTATTGTAATCCAAATTTTGTAGATCCGGGTTATGAAAATCAGCAGGATTTGCTAAATCTAATAACCACTGATTATATAAGTAATAGTCCTGATGGCGTATCCCCATATGGAATAAGAGATGGGCTGAACAGCTATATTGCAGATCAAAATCTTGACAATAGTTATAGTTCTTACGGAACTCTTTTTAATTACAACAAACTTGTCTCTCTCATAAACGACAATAAACCTGTAATAGTCTGTACCTTAAACCATCCAACTTTCATTACTCATGCTACAATAGCACATGGATACTATGTTCTGGATGTCCCATATGTTAATCCACAATTGTATATTGTGGTCAATAACGGATGGGGAGACAATAATATCAGCATTCTTGTGGATGACTATCTTAATAAACAAGTGTGGATTGAATAATTTTTTTCTGGAAATATTCTAGTAGAATATTTCCTCCTTTATTTATTAAAAGGGATGAGAATGAACAAAATAATGAGCAATTTGGTTTTAGGTCTATTATTGTGCATCACAGTCATTTATTCTGGTTGCGTATCAGAACAAACGGAGGGAGAAAGGATCACTGAATTGACAGACATCGATAAACATACAATCACAAAAGTCTCTATCAGGAACGGAATGAATGGAGAACTGACCACAACAAATGATAGACTCAAAATAGAAGAATTGATCGACCAACTTGATAGATATCCCTTGAAGATAAAAGAGAATCAAGAATCTGTGGTTGGATATCGTTATTCCATAGATTTTTTTAGCGATTCCAATAAAATTTCAAGGATAACTATTGTAGGGCCTAACAAGATAAATGTCGATGGAATTTACTATGATGTTATTGATTCACCCATTGATCTGGAAGCAATTGACGAGCTTGTCGATTCAATGTAACAATTAATTCGCCATATAGATTGTCATAAATCAGACCAACATTTATATATGATTTCGAGATTCCATCACCCCATACTTAACGGTGATCTTTAATGGTGAAAGTAAAGGACCTAAAATGGAAACAGGACATGCGAGTGTCAGAGCTTGTCGATTCCTACGAATTCATCGGATTCCAGAGCGTTGAGCTCCAGCGGGCATCCGAAGTAATAGTTAAGATGAAAAAGGATTCTGCAAAGGTATTCCTGACATTTACCTCCAACATGGTCACCTCCGGTCTGAGAGGCTTCTTTGCCCAGCTTATCGAGCTGGGAATTGCCGATGTGATCGTTACCACTGTAGGCGGTCTTGAAGAAGATATAATGAAGGCCACAGGTGAAGATTTCCAGATAGGCTCGTTCCAGACAGATGATGTGGAACTGCACGAAAAAGGCATTAACCGTGTGGGAAACCTGCTTATCAAGAACGAGAGCTACATGAACTTCGAGAGCCTTATCGAAAGGATGCTCAAGAAACTTTACGAAAAACAAAAGCGCTGGGCTGTTTCCGAGATGCTTCGCGAGATCGGGCTGATGCTCGATGACGAGAACTCGATCCTTTACCAGGCGGCAAAGAACGATGTACCGATCTTCTGTCCGGCCATCACCGACGGTGCATTCGGTTTCCACTTATACCTGTTCCAGCAGGACCATCCTGATTTCATGGTCGATGTTGTCAAGGATTTCGGCAACATTTTGTTCGCAAGCAGCTTCGATGATCGCAAAGGCGTCATCGCACTGGGCGGATCGATATCAAAACACCATGCTATCCTGAGCACACTCCTGAACGGAGGTGCCGAATACGCAGTATATATGACAACTGCCCACCGCACCTCGGGAAGCATGTCCGGAGCAAACACCAACGAAGCAAAGTCATGGGGAAAGGTCAAGGACGAAAGCGATGTTGCCACTGTTATTGGAGACGTGAGCATCACATTCCCTCTTGCGATGATACATGCACTTGATGAGCTTGCAGAGGACGGTCTGCTGAAAAGCCTGAAAAAGAGCAATGAGGACAGCGGAGTGGTCAAATGAGCAGTTCAACCGTCCCGTCCCCAAAATTCACATTATCAAAAAAGGTAGTCCTTGAGCAATACAACAAGGTAAAGGAAGTCGTGGACATCCTGGGTTTCAGCTCCAAGACGAACCCCAGGATCAGCCCGATGATCGAAGAGAACACCGACGGATTCCTCAGCGTGCACATGATCAACGAGCTCAAGCACGTAAAGGACATGTCAAGAGTACTTTTCCTGGCACAGGGCTGGAACTCGGAGATCATAGAAGACCTCTATGAGAGAGGCATTCGCTCCTTTGCCGTTGACAATGAGTTCGACCTTGACGTCCTGCTCTCAACAATTGAGCCCACCGACTGGAAGATCACACTTCTGCTCCGTTTAAAGCTCAAAGAGCATTCCCTGAGGACAGAAAGATATTTCGTTTTCGGCATGAGCTCGGACACTATCAATGAAAGGGTAGCACAACTTAAGGATGATACCCACATGGAACATCTTGGAGTACATTTCCACAGGAAGACCCAGAACGTCAACGAGTGGAAGATCCAGCAGGACATAGAGGACGTGCTGTCAGAAGAAACACTTGAAGCCATCGACATACTCAACATCGGAGGAGGCCTCCCTTCAGAATATGCCAATACCAACGTCGATGTCATCGGAGGAATTTTCAGGCGCATTACCGAACTTCGGGAATGGTTGCATGAGAAAGACATACAGCTTATGATAGAGCCGGGAAGGTTCATTTCAGCACCTGCCGGAAAGCTCATCACCTATATCACAGGCGTCTATGACAACAACATCATTGTGAACGCTTCCGTCTACAACAGTGACATGGATGCGATCCTGGTACCTGTGAAACTGAGAGTTGAAGGCGAGGTTGGCAACAATGCCGGCAAACCTTATGTGATCAAGGGATGCACACCGTGCTCAATGGATCTTTTCAGGTACCGTGTGTACCTTAAGGACGAGCCGAAGATCGGCGATGAAATTGTGTTCATCAATGCAGGAGCTTACAATTTCACTTCGAATTTCTGTGATCTGGAAGAGATCCCTACGGAAATAATAGAATGATGATCAGTTGTCGGACACATCAGTTGTCGGACACATCAGCGGTCAGACCGATCACCTACGAATACCATTGCAGCCACCACGGTGGTCCACTATCTTTTTAATCCCCGGTTGCTGCATCGTAGCAGCAAGACCTTCGGCAAAAGGAACATGTTATATATAAAATAAAACATGCAGATATTCCTCAGATCCAAAAATAGCTTTAAACATATCAACACTTATACTGATCAGATAACACACATGGTGATAATTAATGGCAGATATCAAACACTGGGCAGAAGTCATTGCTGACGAAGCTCTGGAAAATGGGACCAAACACAGGATATCCACAGGGATCACACCTTCCGGCCACATCCATATTGGAAATATGAGAGAAGTCGTAACCGCAGATGCAGCATACAGGATGCTCGTAGAAAGAGGTGCTGAGACCGAATTCATATATATGGCCGACAACTTCGACCCGCTCCGAAAAGTATACCCGTTCCTTCCTGAAAGTTATGCAGAACATGTCGGAAAACCAATCTCCGAGATACCCTGCCCATGCGGAGAATGTGAAAGCTACGCAGAGCACTTCCTCAAACCTTTCCTTGAAGGGCTTGAAAAACTTGGGATCCACCCGAAGGTCTACCGTGCAGACCAGCTTTACAAGAGCGGCAGGTTCGTTGAAGCTATCAAGACAGCACTTATCAAAAGGGATGATATCGCAAAGATCCTCAAGGAAGTATCAGGAAAGGATGTGTTGCCTGAATGGAGCCCGTTCAACCCTATCTGCCAGGAATGTAAAAAGATAAATACAGCAGTTGTCACCGGATTCGATGCAGATGCTGAGACGGTCGATTATGAATGTCCCTGTGGCCATTCCGGCACAGTTCCAATGGCCGGAGGCGGAAAGCTCACCTGGCGTGTGGACTGGCCTGCAAAATGGAAGATGCTGGATGTAACAGTTGAACCATTCGGAAAGGACCATGCTTCAAGAGGCGGTTCCTATGACACAGGAAAGAGGATCGTTCGTGAGATATTCGACCACGAGCCACCACAGCCTATCGTCTATGAGTGGATCATGCTTGGAAAGAAAGGTGCAATGTCATCATCCACCGGTGTCGTGGTATCAATTTCTGACATGCTCAAGGTCGTGCCACCTGAGGTATTGCGCTATCTTATCATGCGTACAAAACCTGAAAAACACATCAAGTTCGACCCTGGACAGCCACTGCTGACACTTGTGGACGAGTATGAACGCCTCAACGCCAATCCTGAGGTCGAAGGTCTCAACAAGCGTGTGCTGGAACTCTCACATGCAAAGGGCATCTGCCACACCGATATTCCTTTCAAGCACATGACCACCATATTCCAGGTTGCATATGGTGACTTCGAGAAGATCATGAAGATCGTGGAACGTGCAGGATATGACACCACCAACGAGAAATGTACCAGGGAACTGACAAACAATGTATCCAACTGGCTTGAGATGTATGCACCACCGTTTGCAAAGTTCAGCGTAAAGGACGTACTTCCTGAGCAGACCGCAACACTCTCTGATGTGCAGAAAGCATTCCTTGGAGCATTATCTGAGATCATTGAAGGTAGCGGTGAACTGACAGGTGAGGATTATCACAACCTTGTCTATTCCTCAAAGGAAGCAGGCTCTGACCTCCATCTTAAGATCGTAGAGAAACTTGGCGTCGCCGAAGATGAGCTGGAGATAAATCCTAAAGAGATGTTCAAGGCGATCTACACTTCAGTGCTTGGCCAGCAGTCAGGACCTAAAGCAGGATGGTTCCTGTCATCCATAGACCAGGCTTTCCTTGCAAAGCGCTTCAGGGAAGCATCAACATACAGACCATAAGAACATGACATCAGGACCGGCATCCCACCCTCATTTTTCAGCATGGGACAGGGAATATTCCCATGTCCGGTGGGGCGGGGCAGCACCGATCGAACCGATCCGCTCCCGCATTCCTGATGGATGCCGTATCCTTGATGCAGGCTCGGGGAAAGGTCGTCACCTTCTCCCCTTATCTAATTTTTACGATTGTACAGGCATCGATGTGTCCCCCACAGCACTGAAAGCTTCAAGGGACTATCTTGCAAAACGTGAACGTGAAGCACACCATGTCGTATCTTCAATAACATATCTTCCTTTTGCAGACAACAGTTTTGAAGCGATCGTTTGTTTCGGAGTATTGCAGCATCTCTTAGAAAACGAACGTGAAAAAGCGGTCATTGAGTTTAAACGAATACTGAAACCAGGCGGTACGATCTTCCTGGAAGTCTTCGGGGTAAAAGATATGCGATATGGAGGAGATGCCGTTGAACCCCATACATTCATCCGCCAGAGCGGTATAATCTACCACTATTTTACAAAAGAAGAATTGCAGCATCTTTTCCGGGACTTCGGGATGCTGGACATCAATGATGTAATTACGGTAAAAAAGTTCAAGGGCGAGTTACACACCCGCCATATGGTCAACGGAACTATCCAACTGGCATCAGAAGAAGATACCAAGATAGGCTAAAAGCACTATCAACAGTGCCCCAACAACTCCTGCAAATGCACAGACCAGTATCACAACCCATGAGAAAGCAATATTCAGACCCAGTGCAAAGTTGGCGATCAGAAGGAGGACCACACCCAATACGGTGTTCACCACCATGTTCTTGACAGTCTTCAGCACCTTGTATAGAAGAAGGGCTATTATGATAGCCACCAGTACTACTATAAATTCCATTACCATGTTTATCTATTGAAAATAGATGTCAACGATATTTAACACTTACTTCAAAAAGATGCAAGGAATTCCCGAAGGATCACTTCGAGCTCTTCAGTGTTAGAATACTCTTTTACAGTGGCGTTACCATTGGTATTTCCCAGTATCATGGCAGAGACATTCGTATCCGGCCTATGGACACAAAGTATTGGAATACCCTTGTTTATCGCTGAACAAACCTCATAACCCACACCTGTGGAAGCAAGGCTGACCTCTGCGATCATGCATTCACTTTCCTTTAAAAAGCCCATATCACGTTCGTATATCTGACTCTCGCTCATGAGTGACTCCGTCATTTCGACACCATCGTGAGCCACATGCCAGCTCAACACCTCATGGCCGTTCCTGCGAAGATATCCGCAAATGAACTGATACGTGGGAAGCATCTGTCTCCCCCCACGAATAGAGCCGGAAAGGAATACCTTCATAGAACTCCCCTCATGTAATGCCCTGAAGTGTAACCGTCAGTAATATCCTTGCATTTGCCGGGCTTTTTCCCGTCCAGAGCACCACGATAGCGTTGTGTGACCTTTTTCACCTTCGAAGCATCCATAGTCCTTGCCTCGACCCTCACCGCTGCCACACCTGCCTTGATAAGCTTGCCAATATTCTCGATCATGCAAAGCTCTTTTGAATTCAGCACATGCATCCTGCAATCGTTATCCATGAGCAACGGGAAGCAATACTCTTTCTCATCGAACAGCTCGAACTCCCCATCCTCGCACGGACGGGAACAGCCAGTTCCTTCACCGAGTATGTCACCGACCATACAGTAACGTGATTCCATGACTTCCAGCCTGCCATGGACAATGCACTCCACAGAGCCACATTGTGCGACATCCTCTACCTGGGACAATGACATTTCCGGGGATAATACCACCGAACCTGCACCAAGCTGCTTCATAGCTGCATAAGAATGCAGATTGAAAACATTCATCGGACTGTCCGCGACCACCGTCATACCTGCTTCCACTGCAAGCCTGAATGTACCGTAGTTCGAGACCACAGCACCATCAAACCCAAGCCCCTTTGCAACCCTGAGTGTTTCCTTCACGCGGCCCATATCGTCATCCGATACGATCTTCGGAGTGTTCACGTAGATCTTTCGGCCCTCTTTTCTGCACCTCTCGAAGGCTTCCTTCATGTCCAGAGGTGCTCTGCCCCTGAAAACTTCCCCTCCGGCATAGATTACATCTGCTCCGCCATCAATAGCAGCCTCAAGCCTCCGGGAATCATCAACACTCACGACCAACAGAGGCTTATCCAGATTCACTTCCTCACAGGCAACATCAGGAGCTTTACACTTGTCTTTTGGATTACGTCGCCCTTTTTCAATCCTTGAAGCTTCCAGTTGGGAAACTGCCAGGTTCCTGATATCGTTAAGTGCCCTGATGGGAATGAATACATCTCCCGTAACAGTCACATCCATATCAACCGGCTCAAAAACAGAATTACCCAATTTTGAGAGCTGTTGCCTGACCTGCTCTTCAGTTGTCGGTTTCTTCTGGGCGACCTCAACAACATAATCAGAATCCACAGAAACCATATTGTCATCAGCATCCACCATTTCCAGCTGCAATACTGAACCTGCAGCGATATCTGACCGAAGCCTCACAGGCACGTTCCGTATAGGCTTTGGAGATGTGAATGTCTTTTTCAGCGAGTCCATTAAGGACCGGTCCATAGTTCTGTAGATAAAGCTCCCGGAACGAACCTTTTCAAAGAATGGGATCTCAACAACATCGCCTTTTGTACCGGAATCGACTTCTTCGCCATCCAGGACCATGCGTGTGATATTCTCACCTGCATTTTCCAGCCCTTCAGCGCCTATACCGTCGCCTAACGCCAGTTCGGTGGAAAGCTCTACTATGATCCGCCTTTCATCGCTGTTGTAGCCTACAACAGTACCTGCGACCACACCTCGGTTGTATGGTTGCTCGCGGCTCATCATGCCTGTTCTTGATGTGCCCTCAAGATAAACATCAGTAAACTCCCTGTTGAAAAGCTGTTCAAGTACAAGGGACTCCTCAGGAGATACGAAATACGAATCCGGATCATCCATGTAGCGATCGATCAAACGTCTGTAAGTGCTCACAACGCCTGCCACATATTCAGGCCTTTTCATCCTGCCTTCTATCTTGAAGGAATCCACACCTGCTTCGATCAGCTGTGGCAGCATTTCTGTTGTGTTAAGGTCTTTCGGGCTTAAGAGATAAGGACCATCAGTGTCAACCACTTCGCCGTCCATTTCCAGTTCGTACATCTTCCTGCAGGGCTGGGCACAGTGTCCGCGATTACCACTCCTGCCACCGATCATACTGCTCAGGAGACATTGACCGGAATAGGAGATGCAAAGTGCTCCATGAACGAAAGTTTCGATCTCAATGCTGGTAGCCTGCTTTACAGAACGTATCTCATCAAGAGACATTTCCCTTGCAAGCACCACCCTTTTGACACCGAGGTCTTCAAGAAAACGTACACCTTCACTATTATGAATCGTCATCTGGGTGCTTGCATGTATCGGAAGTTCGGGAACGATCTCTTTTGCAAGGGAAAGCAAACCGATATCCTGGACAATGACCGCATCTACACCGTATTCACTCAGGGAACACAGCATTTTCGCAGCTTTTCCAATCTCCTGATCCTTGACCAGAGTATTTACCGTAACAAAGACCTTGACACCACGAAGATGTGCATGATCGATAGCTTCCCGTATCTCTTCAAGGGTAAAATTGCCGGCATAGGCCCTTGCACCCAGGATCTTAGCACCAAGATAGACAGCATCTGCACCGTTTTCCACAGCAGCTACGAAAGATTCCCAGTTGCCTGCCGGGGCCAGAAGTTCAGGTTTTTTTCTCATGATCAGTCAGTACAAATGCAAGGGTTCTTCCCACATGTAGGACATACAAGCGGATACTTTTCCAGGAATGCTGCCTCGAGGTCGATCTCGAAGAGATTTGCCAGAGCACCTATCCAGGCAAAACAATCTGCAAGCTCTTCCCTCAGGTTTTCCATGTCCTCCCTGCGAACTGCCTCTGCCAGTTCCCCGATCTCCTCGACCAGCCAGAGAGTGGTTGCAGCAGCTCCTCTGCGTTTATCATTGTGTGCGTACAGGTCGTACATCAGTTTCTGGAATTCTGAGATCTCCATATTGTCAGCTCCTTAAATGTTATCAGGATAATTGATTGTGATCAAAGCCTGACAGGGATGTCCTTTTTCTTCAGTGCTTCTTTCACATCACGCACAGTGTACTCCCCAAAGTGGAAAATACTGGCAGCAAGTCCGGCATCGGCCTTACCATCAATGAAACCTCCATACATGTGCTCAGGTTTCCCGACACCGCCGGAAGCGATGATAGGGATCTCCAGCTCTTCTGAAAGCTTCCTTGTGATAGGGATGTCAAAACCATCATAGGTCCCGTCACGGTCCATACTTGTCAGCAATATCTCGCCTGAACCAAGCTCTTCGACCTTCTTCGCCCACTGGACAGCATCCAGGCCTGTGGGTTTGCGACCACCATAGATCACAACTTCATACCATGCAGGAGTTCCGTCCTCAAGCTCGAGAATTGTCTTGTCCTGATTGTTCTCAACATCCGGATTGCGTTTGCAGTCGATAGCTGTCACAATGCACTGGGAACCAAAGATATCTGAAGCCTCTTTGATAAGCTGAGGGTTCTTCACCGCAGCAGTATTGATGGATACCTTATCTGCACCTGCACGCAGTATCTGCCTGACATCCTCGACAGAATTTATCCCTCCACCGACGGTCAGGGGGATAAAGACCTCATCAGCGGTACGCTCGATCACATCGATCATTGTTGAGCGGCCTTCGTGGGATGCTGTAATATCCAGGAAAACAAGTTCATCCGCACCCTGCTCATTATAGCGTTTAGCAAGGTCCACCGGATCGCCTGCTTTTTTGAGATCTACGAATTCAACACCTTTGACAACGGTGCCACCTTCTGAATCAAGGGTAACATCAAGACAGGGGATAATCCTCTTTGTAAGCATAGTTTAGGTAATGAATGTCCTCTAATTAAATGTTGTTGAAGGATAAGAGTATGTGCTCAAAAGGACGTGCTCCATCGTCACTCTGAACGGAATATTTAAACGCTATGAGCCACATAAAAAATGGCTAATGTATTTAAAGCGTATTGCCCTTGCAATCCTGATGGTCCTTTTTTTAACAGGCACATCCTCCGCTGCAGATGATTTCCAGTATGAGGAGATCTGGGTACATCAGGGGGTCTTTGATCTTGCAACAGGAGACCGGGCATCCGCTGAGAAATACACTGTCAAGCTCCATGAGGTTAATGAAGATGAGGACGGTTTTCCCGCTACATTGCTTCTATACGTTGACGGCGAATTCCGGAAGAGCTTCTTTGCAGATGCTTCGCTGAACAATGAGTTCATCCATGACGGGGACCTCACGGTAAGAACGCTTTCAATTGACGAAACGAAGGTTACTCTCGAACTGTATCTTCACGAATACGAACTTGTATGGATACCATCTGAGAGCCGGAAGCTCGCAGTCGAAGACACGGTACAGGTGGACAATACCATCATCAAATTGCTCAATGTGAGTGACAACGTTGCAACCCTGGAAGTTACAATCAATGAAAAAACCTATGTTGACGAATACGAAACAAACGGCTACAAGAAGTATTCAGATGACATACTGTTAAGGGTAACATACATTGACAGGGACAAAAAAGAGATGAATTTACAGCTGTACCAGCCAGGTGAACCCTACTTCAAAATAGAGATCAACGACCTTGGAGAGGAATATTCCCCCAACATACCTGCTTCTTTTGAGATATACCTGAAGAACACAGGA
Organism: Methanococcoides sp. NM1; assembly: GCF_900774285.1. NCBI lineage: Archaea > Methanobacteriati > Methanobacteriota > Methanomicrobia > Methanosarcinales > Methanosarcinaceae > Methanococcoides > Methanococcoides sp. NM1. Next base: position 22,281 of record NZ_CAAGTW010000001.1, on the reverse strand, counting down.
ACGATACCTGCCAGGGGAATAACCATCACCGCATCTGCCAGTAACGGACAACTTGATCCGGTAAGCTACGAGCTTGCAATGCTTGATACATTGAAGATCCACAAAATACCGGTCAACCTCACATTACCCGAAACACCGGTAAAAGAGAACATAATGATCGATGTGAACGTTGACGGTTATGACTACATGGGAAACAACTACCGGGATTCCACCACATCACAGACCATTGTTGAACCGTACATATCTATTGAAAAGGCAATTGACACCCATCTTCTGACAGAAGAGGACAAAACTAAAAGAAAGATCATCGTCGAGATGGTGGTCTACAACAATGCAAGTATTGGACATGAAGTTAACATACATGACCCAATACCTTCAACTTTTATGCCTGTGGGAGTGGAATCAGCGGACTGGACAGTATTCATTGGTGCCGGAAGATCAGAAAATATACGATATAAGGCATTGCCCACAGTCGCCGGGACGTATGAACTGGAACCGGCAATTGCAAGCTGGTACTCACAGGGAGAAACTTACAGCGTTGTATCGGATGGTGCTGCAGTGACCATCGATGTTGAAGGAACATCACTGGAAGTCAAAAAGGATGTTAGTCTCAGTGATATTTTCACAGGAGAGGAAGTCGACGTAACGGTCACTATCACGAACATCGGAAAAAGTGATGTTGAAGTTTCTTTAACAGAGGACATACCTGCTGGATTCAGGTTCGTCAGTGGAGAAGATAACTGGGAAGGCTTACTTGAGGTCGGAGACAAAAAACGAATCACCTACACGATGATTGCACAGGAAGAGGGCATATTTGAACTGACCCCTTCAATAGTTTCCTACACCGATGAAGATGATCTCCAGGGTACGTTCGAATCGAATGTGGTCAAACTGTATGTTTATTCGCTTGGACAAACTGATATGAACATAGAAAGTGAGAACACAAAAATTGATAATGAACCCCTCTCAAGAGGAGAACATGCCAGTTTCCTGTTATCCGCATTTGTCACGATAGCAGGCGTACTTTCCATAATCCCGCTTATTGCATATTTTTATATACGCAGGTCGCATTGAATAACTCAAAAAGGTTGCAGTAAACGCATAGCATAAATTTATCTGAAACTAAAGGAGGATCTGGAACGGACATTGTTGGAACAGGCACAGCAGTATTGATATTCGCACTGTTCGCTGCTATTGTGCTGTATCTGCTTGTCAACTACTCTTCTTTAATGGCAGCCATTGTACTGCTTGCAGTTCCTTTAGTTACCATTGTTGCTATACCTGAGACCGCAAATGCATTTCTGGCACATGAACATGCAAGGCTTGCTGGAGGACTTGTGCCCATCAACAACTATCATCTGCTGCTGTTCGTCTGGTCCACCATCATAGGGATCATACTTTACACAGAGTTTCTTACGTGGTACCTTTCAAAGAACAAAAGATCAGTAAAATAAAAACAGATTTGTGAAATAAAAGATCAAAAAATGAGAAGGATGAGCTTTCACTCATCCAGCCTGTAGTAATATTCACCCTGTGCTTTCTGTTCCCTGTCCAGACGGGAACCCTGTTTGTTCACCCTTGGACGTGCTGTATCCTCATCCCTTCTGAACGTGATATTAAGGTCTGAAAGGAACTTGTTCATACCATCCTGCATACTCGAGGGAGGATGTGCCTTACCATAAACAGCAGGTTTGCCTTCGAATACGATCAGCCTTTCGCTGAGCATATCGATCATGTAGATGTCATGGTCTACCACCAGAGCGGTCTTACCGTTGTTCTCAGCAAATCTCTTGATGGCCTTTGTGGCAAGGGAACGCTGTTCCACATCAAGGTGTGCACTTGGCTCGTCAAGAATGTACAGGTCAGCATCCCTTGAAAGACATGCAGCAATGGCTACCCTCTGCAACTCACCACCACTGAGATCATTGAGCATTTTCTCAAAGAGAGGTTCAAGCTGGAGTGGCTTGATAACTTCTGCCTGATAGTAACTTGTATCGAACCTGCGGGTAATGCTCCTCAGGAACATCTGCACCTGCATCGAATTCTCACCTTTGATATACTGTGGCTTGTAGGAGATAGAAATATCAATGTCCATCTCGCCCTCATCGGGCTCGACCTCCCCTGCAAGTATCTGGACAAACGTGGATTTACCAATACCATTCGGACCTACGATACCGATAACTTCTCCTTCTTTAAGGGAGCCAGCATCTGTCTCCAGTGAGAAAGTATCACCGTATTTCTTGGAGAATGCATTATAATCCACAAGCGATGCAATATCCGTTCCCACGCGTGGAGGGTGGACCTCGAAAGTAATGGCATCCGGCCGAATACGGACGTTCTCTTCAGGAAGAAAACCCTTAAGGTACTGGTTGATAGCTACACGTACACCTTTCGGATGGGTTACTACACCGTAACCACCAGGCACACCATAGGCCACCTGGACCACATCCGACAGCATATCCAGTATAGCAAGATCGTGTTCCACAACAAGAACTGCCTTTTCGGCTGAAAGCTCCTGTATGAGCTTTGAAGAGTTTATACGCTGGTAGATATCCAGATATGGACTTATCTCATCAAAGAAGTAAAAGTCGGCATCCCTTGCGGCACAGGCTGCAATGGCAACCCTCTGCAGTTCACCACCACTGAGGTCTCCGATATTGCGGTCGATTATAGGACGCAGATCAAGCCTTTCAACAAGTTCATCCAGTACACCGCGCTCATCGGTACCTTCCAGGAGATCACGGGTCTTCCCTTTGAAAGCTTTCGGGATCATATCCACATACTGTGGCTTTTGGGACACCTTGACCTTGCCATCGATCACATCCTTGAAATAATCGTACATGGCAGTTCCGGAATAGTGCTCCAGAACCTTATCCCAGTCGTTGTTATCGCCACCGAAGTTAGGAACAACAGCTCCTGAAAGGATCTGGACGGAGGTACTTTTACCAATACCGTTAGGTCCAAGGATACCAGTGACCCTGCCCACCTGAGGCGTGGGGAGCCCATACAGGGCAAATCCATTGGGACCATACCTGTGGGTTGGTTCGGTCAATGCTTCAGGCAGACCGATTATCATGATAGCATCAAAAGGACATTTGTTGACACAGATACCGCATCCTACACAAAGTTCCTCGGAGATAATGGCCTTGCCGTCCTCTCCAAAGACAATGGTCTCATCGCCGGTCCTGACCCTCGGACAGTATTTTTCACATTCATGGCTGCATCGCCTTGGCTGGCATCTATCCTTGTTCAATATTGCAATTCGCATAGGGCATCACTGAAGTTATTTAATGGAATGTATAAATTAAATTGAATTAAACTAAACTGAACTGGCTGTGGAAATTCAAAAAAAGCAGGATCATGGGCTGTGTCAGTTCAACAACAGCGTCCATGTCACAAGACAGAAGTCAATTACGATGAATTCGACGTAGAACCAATCCTTGACACCGAACTCCTTCGTATCTATCTTGATGGCGGGATAGATAACACGCTGCGCATAATATGCCAGCACAGCAACGATGATCAATGCTGCATACCAGGGAGTTTCAGTACCTGCGCCGAACCTGTAGAAGGCACCAAATCCTGCGATCATACCAATGAATGCAGCGATAGCGGTCTTGACTATACCTTCTACATGAGCTGCCTTACGTTCCTCGGGTGTCTTTTCCTTGATGATCTTAGGCTTTGAGACAACAGGAGCGTCAGACTGATCTGCATTATCCTTTGTGCCACCTGACTTCTTTTTGCTTTCTTTTTTCAATTGGCTTCTTCTCCTGAGATAAATATGATTGGGTGTTATAAACATCAGAACATATATAAACGTTTATTCCTGAAGCATAAAAATTACAAAATCAGAGGAATTCATTGCCAAGAATGTTGTCAACATCCTCAAGGCAAACAGCTCCCCTTCCAATGCTGTTCAGGTGAGAAGCGAATTTTCCGGGACGATCTCCACCCGGATGATATACCAAAGTCATTTCGGGATCGACCTTCTCGACCATATCCACAAGACCGTTCGCATCCAGATGGTCACTTATCTGAAGGGAGGGATAATAATAGTCCTGCCTGCCCGTCATCACATATTTGGCCATGTTACGGGGCAGCTTCCCTAGATCCCACGGAGGCACGATGCAAACAGCATCCCCATCAAACTCGCCCAATCCCACAAGCTCCCCGGGTTCGTCCAGAAGCCTGTTTGAAAGCATTAGTGATTTTTCTTCCATGGCAATAGGACCATCATGTCCGATCTCACGCAAAAGCTCCACTGCACGCTGTGCCTTTCCAAAAGCATATGCTCCAAAAGCAACCTGTGGGCTGGATTCCAAGGCACTCCTGAAGCCTTCGATGTCATCCTCAAAATGACATGATGGATCGTCATGGTCACCATAATTTGCCTCGGTTATCAGCAGATCACATTTGGGCAATGCGGAAGGATCTTTCACATCTCCTGTGACAAGTATCCGCGTTCCGACATCATTTTCCCAGTAAAATGCAACCGCTCCTGCAGTATGCCCTGTGGGATATGTCCGGACAGTTGCGCCATTGACCTCTATGGATCCGCACATGTCAACGGTCTTGCCTTTGAACTTGCGATCATGTCGTATCTCAAGCGCTACTGCGGTCTTATCAGTACAGACCGAAAGCTCAGAGAGCATAGCAGACTTCCCGTGGTGATCAGAATGAGCATGAGTTATAAGATAGGCATCCGGTTGAGGCTGCTTTTGGGGGACACGTGTGGAATCAACGGAAAATGTGCAAACCTTCTCATCTTCTGACCTGAACCTTACAGCAAGATGGGGCTTGAAAGTTCCTCGCGAATTCTTCTGGCGGCATGCCAGAACACCCATGTCTATCAACCGATCCAAGTAATACCTCAGTTCAGGGATATGTATCAAGGTATTTACATGTTGTCAGAATGAAGAACTTAAAAAGAATAAAAATGAAGGAAAATGAGGGGAGGAAATAATGAAGGAAAAGAAAAAGATTATAAGAGCTGGCTAAGCTCTGAGCGAAGTACATCGGCACTTGTCACACCGGTGAAACGCCTGACCTCAGCTCCGTCCTTCTCAATGATCAGAGTGGGAACTGCACTGATTCCGTATTTGCCTGCAAGGGCATTGTTCTGGTCAACATCCACCATCTTGAATTCTACCTTGTCGCCCATCTCACCTTCAAGATCCTCAAGGATCGGTTTCTGCATCTGGCAGGGTCCGCACCATGTTGCGGTAAAGTCCATTACTACTACATTGTTCATTGATAATCACCTTTGGTTTTGTAAAAATAAAAAGGGTATTGTATGCTTCACACAAAACCATGTTGTTATTCTATAAATAATTTTTGTATTCATTACTGAGTACAAAGATCGTACATCAAGGGCCCAATTACAAAATAAACAGCATAAGCCACTTACTTCCGTTTGATATTACTGTAATACATACACTCATCAGGAGTGAAAATCGGCATTTCTTCCGAACCCCTGACCATCTTCACAGGTGCACCACGTATCAGAACGCACGGAATGCATTCATCTGCTTCACCCATTAACAGCTGGGCAGCAGACGCCAGATTATCTGCGACCGCCTTGCGTGTAATATTAAGGGTTTTTCCGAACAGGTCACGTGAGCCTCTTGCATCCTCCACAGGGACGATGCCTGATGTGCCCAGTGCCACACCCATGCACCCAAGGCGCAAGGGCTGCGTACGGCTGTCCCCGATTATCACACCGAGATGACAGCAGCAGAACTCCTCTAAACCGGCACGGATAGTAGCTGCACTCTTCTGTGCGTTCTCAGGCAGAAGGACAACGTGCCCCTCGGGAGCGTTGGAACCATCGATACCAGCATTCGGGGAAAGGGTTCCCTTTGTAATAGTAAGAGCTGCTCCCGGCACACCGCCGATGATATCATCACATTCACACAGGACAAGCTCCATTTCCCGGGAATCAACGCAGTACTTACCTGCAAGTTCCTCTGCTTCTTTTCCGGGAATGACAGTGGAAAGGTCTACCATTCTTCCTTCTGCAGTGGCTACCGCAGACTCTGCCAATACCAGGACATCGCCGTCCTGCAGGAAGATCTCATGCGCGTTGAAGGATCCACATAGCACATTCACCATGTCATCGCCGGGCTTGATCAGGCGAGTACGTACACCAATGATCTGCATAGAAGGAAGTTCAGAGCTCAATTCATACACCGCCGGACAAATAATCGGACATTATCTTGATAGCACAGTATTCCCCGCACATGGAACAGGGACCTGTCTGCGGGCACATGCCTTTTGGCTTATCCGGGTCAAGAGCAAGTTCCATCTGCCCTCCCCAGTCAAAATTAGCGCGTCTGTCAGCAAGGAGCTTATCTCTTTCATCAAGACCGTATTTCATAGAATCGCCAATATGTGCTGCGATCCTGAAAGCGATCAGTCCTTCCCTTACCTGTTCAGGTGTCGGGAGGGAAAGGTGTTCGGCAGGAGTGATGTAGCAAAGATAATCAGCACCGTTGCCACTTGCAATACTTGCACCGACCGCACCGGAGATATGGTCATATCCCATACCGACATCAGTTGGCAGCGGACCGGCCACAAAGAGCGGGAAGTTCGAAAGGGAACGGTGTGCTTTGATGTGCTCAGGAATATCATTTGCCTGCACATGACCGCCCATGCCCTCGATTATTACCTGCACACCTGCTTCATTTGCCTGTTCTGCAAGCTTTGCGTTTGTCTTGATCTCCATCATCTGGGGACTGTCGCAAAGGTCATGGACACAACCACTTCGCATGGTGTTCCCGAGTGAAAGGACAACATCGTTCTTTTTCAGTATTGAAAGGACCTCATCGAAATTCTCAAGATAAGGATTCTCACACCCTTCCTTGAGCATCAGCACACTGGTAAAAGAACCGCCTTTTGAGACCATTCCCATGATACGACCTGTGCCTTTCAATTTCTCAAGCATCTGTTTTTCCGTACAATGAACCACAACAGAGCTTACCCCTTCATCCACCTGCTTCCTGAGATAGGAGATCATGTCATCGCCGGTAGCATCCTTCATCCCGCATTCCACCACTGCCTGGTAGACAGGTACAGTGGTAATCGGCAGGGTAGTGTTCTCAAAGACCATCTTCCTGATGGCAGAGATATCGCCACCCATTGAAAGATCTGTGATGGTATCAGCACCATATTTCTCTGCGATCCTTACCTTTTCCAGCTCTGCATCGGGATCAATGCTTGCCGAAGATGTCCCGAGGTTTACGTTGATCTTCGTGGTTGCGCCTTTACCGATTGCAACAGGCGGACAGCCTTCACGAACCATCACAACAAGACTTCCATCGGCAACCCGTGCCAGTACAGTTTCCTCATCGAGGGACTCAACTTTAGCCACATGTTCCATTTCCGGAGTCAGCGTGCCGTTCTTTGCGTATTCTACCTGTGTGGATCTCATGTTATTCTACTCTTAAATGTCGTTTTTATAAATTATTGTAAAGCGGAAATTCCTGCCATTTCAAGAAGTTTCGGTGTATTGGAATTGCCCCCGATAGGCATCAGGTGGACTCCCCTGCACATCTTCCGAAGTTCCCGGATGCTTTCAGCAGCCATCTCGAGCCCTTCCTGAACAGGGTCTTCAGCATCTTCCATGCGGGATATCATCTCATCCCCTACCCTTATCCCCGGAACATTGGCATTCATAAAACGTGCCATCCCTGCCGAACGCAGCGGGATTATCCCTGCTATTACCGGCACATCCGGATCTGGGAATGAATCCATGAACTCGCCAAAACCTTCCACGTCATAGACCGCCTGTGTCTGTATGAACTGTGCACCTGCATCGATCTTCTTCTTAAGTTTTATCATCTGCATCCTGCGTGCTGCATCCGTATTGGAGACCGCGCCCACAGTAAATGACGGAGCACCTGAAAGCTCATTGCCTGCCATGTCATGTCCGCCCATCATCTTAGTGATAAGTGAAAGAAGCTGCACAGAATCCAGATCATACACCGGCTTTGCACCCGCATGATCACCCTTGGTGGGATAATCCCCTGTCATCACACAGAGATTCCTGATGCCAAGGACAGATGCCGCCAGGATATCGGACTGCAATGCCAGACGATTGCGATCACGGCAGGTGAACTGCACTATAACCTCATGACCGGCATCCATCAGTAATTTGCCTACCGCTATCGGACTCATGCGCATCACTGCGCGCTGGTTGTCCGTGATATTGATAGCATCCACCCATCCCCTGATAAGGTCTGCATCCTCAAGTACCGCCGAGATATCAGTACCCTTTGGGGGCGCCACCTCTGCGGTCACAATGAAGCGGTCTGAATTGAGCGCATCGTTGAAAGTTGATAGCATCGTGGGGTAAATATGTAGGTTTGGTTTTTAAATGCATCGCGACAGTGAGGGAAGTTCAGGGTTCAACTTTTCCTTTTGATAAATTCCCGGATGATCGAGGAGAGAAGAATAAGAACTATAGTTGCCCAGAAAAGGAGCTGACTGAACTCACCTTTTGCCCATAAAAGATAAGCGTTATAGAATGCTACAACAACTGCAGTGATGGCAAAAATGCGGGACAGGGTGTTCATTGTTTTTAGATCCATATTACAACACCGTATAACAAACAGAACTCATCATATTAATTTTTTATCAGCGTGTCCGATTAAGCAAATCCTCTAAAGTAAAATATCAGGTAGAAAAGACATGAGCAGATTGCAATCAGGTTATATTCCACTTTTTTAATTGATGCCAGATATCCGGTCAAGCCTCCTAACATTACCAGAACTCCAAAATAATATACAGCATCTACCCTGTATGAGGCTCCTGAAGAAATGTAAATGGAATAATAAAGCACAATCGGACCTGCGACACCTACTGCAGAACTCAAATACTTGTTCTTTAACGCTAAGCCACATAATATGGCTGCAATTGGGGCTAGTAATCCAATAATGAAAAGCAGGTATGAAGGAAGCATATTATCACCTTTTATTAAAATCACATTTCTACATTTGCAAGAAAAAAAATCAAATACTGAACAAAATACCCATAAGTTGCCTCTTTAATCCGCATTTCTTTTAATGGTCTCTTTGATTGAAGCTGCTAACAACGAAAATAGCAAGGAAATAGACAACAATAACTGACTGGAATTATCGTAATACCATCCCTGATAAGCATTGTAAAATGCAGTTATCAGAGCTATTACAATGAACAAATTGAAGAAAATACCAAGATTTTTTGTACTCATTGTATTTTCCCCGTTCTTCGATAAATTCCTGCATACTCGTAGAGTGTCCCACACAGAAAAGCAAAACTTGAAACTACTAACGATCCGGCAAGATCATCCAATACATAGCGGGGCACCATATATATTCCTACAAAAAAAAGAGAGACTTGAATTAGCGATGCTATTACTTTGTTTCTTTCCATGCTATCACAAAGACTTTAATTGAAGCTTTGTCTCTGCCAATATGATCAATGCCTGAGTTATTATCATCTTATTCTCTTCCGTTTACTTTTTAACCCTGTTACTTCACCCTGATCGATCCAATTTTTCCAGTATTTTTTCCATGAAAAACGCCAAGACAGGAACACAGATAACTAATTTGATCCCCCGAGGAAATATCGACCACGGTATAGTCATATTATAGAGTTTTTCTTCAGAAGGTGATGGAAATTCCTTGTATGCTTCAGGGAAAACCTGCTTTATGTATTCGCCATATGTAATGTCGGTACCATACAACTTATTTGCAATCTCAAGCCTATCCTCGGACATTGTATAACTTTCAGATGCGCCCTGAAATGAGCTATTGGAAATGAGTTCATCTTCAACAATTGTGTTTGCTTCTGCCTTTTCCAGCTCCAGAACTTCATTGTTGTACCATATTTCTGCCTTATCATGAATCCTGGATACCGAACTTTCGTCACCGGCAATTCCCACATAGTGACTTGTTATCCCGTCATCATTAATTCTAAAACAGTACGCTACAATGCGTCCTCCTTCCGGAACCTGAGGTACTGAATATATTACAGAACCATATGAAGCTCCTTTCTCCGACGTATTCGTATAATAGCTATTGATCACATCGTTTCTTGCTTCATTTAGTTCTGTTAGCGAAATCGAAGCTGAAAAATTACGTACCATATACACATATTTTGTGCCTTCGTGTGAACGCACCATCCCATCAGCCGGTACTTCATCGGGTATTTGATAATCCCACGTAATATTACCAAAAATTGCCATTACTTCATCCGGTGTTCTAACTATTTCTTCCTGAGGCTGTTCTTCAATAACCACACAACTTTGTTCTGCATTTTCTTCAATTGCCAATCCGGACCCGATCATGCCGATCACAAACAGCAATCCCAGAAATAGCTTTATTTTCATGCAATAACCTCTTGAACCCATTGATCCGGAAGCAAAGATAACCATAGGAGTAAACAGTAAACCTGAAATCAGACACTGATATTTGGATTGGTTGTTCCGTCAAGGCTTCCCAAATATCACAACATCTTTCAATGCCGTATTACGTTCTAAGTGATAAGCAGTATAAATATTTTATATCCATTCCATCAAATTGTTCCTTTTTGGTTTTGGAGATGAAACAAAAACCATCACTTTCTACTCCTTGCCGATAACAACAGTCCGATAATGAGCATTATTGAAGTGAAACCTGGTGTTTGCTTGTTTGTCCCGGGTTCTTCTTGTGTTGTTTCATTATCTATAATCGCGAGATCTGATTCTGATAAACCGGGACCTACAACATCGCTTTCTTCCACAATTTCGACATCATCTATAATCATTCCACTTTCAATGAAAGTTACTGGAATTTCATTGATGCCCATTTGTTTTGCTTCCTCGTCAAATATTCCGTATACTTCATCACACAACGTTTGGACATCATCAATTTCATTTTTGTTCATCCCAACTTCAACTGAGGGACCAAATGTTACACCATATTCTACGACTTGCCCGTTGTCCATATAAGGTTCCATTTCCAACCTGACATCATGCAGGATATCCATCAAATCATTGCCAAAATCAGATCTTTGTTCATCCGTTGTGAGAAGCGGTAATTTTCCATACCTTGCAATAACTGTTGGTTGATATATTCCCCTTCCACTTTTCATGAATTCTTTATCGGCTTCGAGCTCTGATTCACTTAAAAAATTCATGTCAATTTCATACTGTTGCCAGTATTCCCCACGCCCAAACTCTACCGGGACATCCTGAATGTTTAAGTCCCTTGCTTTTTCATCCACAAATGTGTATATTTCATCCATTGTGTCCTGTTCTATTGTCTTATTCTCGAACAATATCACAAGAATTCCATTTGAATTATATCCGCATGTCAGCACTTCTCCATAAGGATACATGTAAGAAGAGACCATACCGTCTTTTAATCCCTCATTCAGTTCCTTGAGCCCAAGAATCCATTCTTGTTTCTCTTCCACCGTATTGAACTCGGGGAGTGTTCCTACGCTGGCAATTGCTTCATGCTCGAAAGGACCTAAGCCGAAAATGAATGTGTATTCTGCATTATTTGTTTGATCAATATCCAATATATTGCCTTCATCGTTGTTTTCCAACGATTTAGGAAGCCTGTTGTTTGTATCTGCAGAGCCAACAAATGCCAATCCAATAAGTAGCAGCAACACAAATGATACACTCATTCCAAATTTTAGTTTTATTTTCATTCATTTCACCTTTGTTGGTCCCAAAAAGAAAGTGAGTGACACTATCCTGTAAATCCGATGGCATTATGTCATATTGTTTCAATCCAACCCATGTTTATCTGGTTCGGATCCATATAGATCATCCCAATATCTATCAGATACACAACTTTCAAATCCCGGTTCATTGGGAGTGTAGTGGACTCCATTGATCTGAGCATGAGACTCATTCGAAAAATTCATAATACTAATCCGTGATATTCGGTGACGCCCATTATAAAAATCAATTAAATAGTCCCAGCCTCTACGTCCTTCCAGAGAAGGGGTTTCAGTGTATGAAAATCCAGAAATACAATTTATCAAAGCATTTATTTCATCTTTATCACGTATTTCAATTAAATTCCCATTGCATCCACGAATAGACATTTTGGTTATATCGGCATAACTGCCATTTACCATCTCCAGATTGCCATTAGCATTAACACTCAATGCCATCCCCAGATTGCCATTAGCATCAACACTCAATTCCATGTCAGATTCATATTGGGTAAATTGTATGAAACTTACCACTCCGATTACAAAAAAAGACAAAATTAGTACATGTGCCATTTTAACCAATAAATATCACTCCCCGCATAATTTTATTTAGTCCAATGATTAATATGAATTTCCTAAAATATAAAAATAAAAGGAAATCAGTTGTATTTTGGAAATATAATTAGGACCTGGTTGTCTGCACCTGTATTCCAATCCTAATTCCAGTCTCACGTAGAACCTCTAGTACATTAGGCACGAATACCGTTGCAGAATTGTTAGTCAAATTTGAATTCAGCGAATGGGTAGATATTGCCCAATTCATAACGATTTTATCGCCTTCAACTCTTGCATTTTCAATTCCCGTATTTCTTGATGATGCCCTATTCATAGAAACATCTTCAATTCCACTTACCAAGAACATCCCTTCAGGAGCATTAGCATTTATTTCAGCAATTTCTTCAGGTGTAAGTGGTTTTTTATCTTCTTTTTCAGATACTATTGTTCTTTTAATTGAATCCTGTCGTAATTCTTCAGGTATTTGATAATCCCATGAAGCATTGCCAAAAGCTGCCATTGTTTCGTCCGGTGTCAGAGCTTTTCCGGGTAATTGTTCTTCAATTCCACTTACCAAAAACATTCCTTCAGGAGCATTTGCATTTATTTCAGCAATTTCCTCAGGTGTAAGTGGTTTTTTAATCATATTTTGCCTTAATCTCTCTTCACGCAACCTTTTCTTTTCGATCGACTCTGGAGTTTCCTTATATATTTCAGCACGCACATGATCAGGCATAATCCAAGTAGGATACATTTCATCTACTTCTTCCGGAGTCAATTGACGACCATAATCGGTTTCCTTATATTCAGTTGCCGATCCCAATCCGATCATACCGACCACAATAAGCAGTCCTAAAAGTAGTTTTAATTTCATATTTTACCCCTTTATTCCATTCACCCCAGAGGCAAGATCAGGTAAGCTCTAAATATGTACAAGGAAAACATATCCATGCCACTGTAGATGAAGTTCAAATTCGCCCAAGAAAATTAATTGGAACCTCCATCATATACTTTTTGAATGTGCATGCTATTCTAGGAACTCACCCTATAAATATTTTCTAGCCATATCATCAAACTGTTCTAGTTCAGTTGGAAGATATGGTCACAAGATTAAGGAGTTTTTTTACAATTTCGCTAAAGATTTTAGGTGAGATTTTCTGCAATATTTCCACCATCATCTTGTTGATCAAAACAACATATATTTCATTCTGCAATCAATTGCAAGAAGATATCATGAAGTGAAAGTTCTTCCTCTGCAAACTTCAAAATTGTCCAATTATTTGAATTTATTGTTTTTGCGATTTCCTGATAATTATTAGTCTTTGTATGAAGTAAAATATTATCTTCTGAAACGTTAGCACTAATAACACCATTTATTGAGCTTAACATTGCAGCTAACTCTTCGAGTGGTTTACCTTCAACTTCAAGTTTGTAATAAACACCATTTATAGTATGGATCATTTCCCGAAGTTCATTTTTAGATCCAATGGCCCGAAGACTCCCTTTTTTTATAATGGCAACACGATCACATATTTCTTCGACTTCTTCCATTGAATGTGAACTCAAAAAAACAGTAGCTCCTTTATTTTTGCTGAGATCAACAATTAAGTTTCTCATCATCTGTGCACCCTCTGGATCAATACCACTTGTAGGCTCATCCAGAAATACAATTTCAGGATCATTTACGAGTGCCTGAGCAAGTCCAAACCTTTTTCTCATCCCGGTTGAAAAACCACCTAATTTCTGATCTATTGCATCACTTAATCCTAACAGTTCAAGTAACTTTTCGATTTTATATTCCTTGTCAGGAATATCATAAAAGCTGGCATAAAACCTCAGGTTTTGTCGAGCAGTCAGATCATCATAATAACCGGCCGGTTCTGGAAGAACCCCTGTTATTTGCCTTATATTTATAATCTCTTTCACGATATCAAAGCCGGCGACGTGACCCTCGCCGCCGGTTGGTTCCAATAAACCAATCAACATCTTCATAGTTGTGGTTTTACCAGCACCATTAGGACCAATAAAACCAAAAATCTCACCTTTGTTAACTTTAAAACTAAGTGAATTAACTGCTACGATCTCATTTTGTTTCCCAAATTTCTTCGTTAATTCGTTTACAATAATTGGATATTCATATTCCATAAAATCATCTCCTTCCAAATTTATAAATAATCAGTCCAAGAACACATATAGAAATCAGAATAAGTCCCACACCGAAAAAACCACTACTTTCTGATCTTTCAACTACTATAGCAATTGTTCCATCTTCGCTATTGGTAGTATCGCTTATTGCACGCATCAAAATATCCTTAGAACCAGAAGATGCATCAGCCCTTACTGAGATCTGGACGGGGATTTCTTTTGATTCACCGGAGTCAAGCTTTTCGATGGCGCCAAACATCCTTACATCAGTTGATATTCCAGAAACATCCTGCATCCGAAGTTCAACATTTTCAAGTTGTTGTATTCCTGTATTCTTGATTGTCACATAAATCTCGGAATCGGAACCCGGACTTAAAATTAAGTTTACTTCTTCGGGGATGAGTACCAATGCTTCATTTGTCTCAATGTTACCATTAATTTCCAATTCCAATGTTTCTTTGGCACTTTGCTGACCATTTTCCGGGGTTGCTGCAACAGTAATAGTATAACTCTCATCTACAGTATTAATAGGCGGATTGACACGAACAATAAAATCCTGCTGACTCTTTTTTTCAAGACTTTGCTTCGTGATTCTATATTTTTTATTTTCAATTTCAAGAAGTTGAATGTCCCAATTCTCAGGCTTTTCCAGAACATCCAGATTGACTTTAATCCGGTGATCATAATTATTTTCAATCGTGACAATAAACTCAACCGGTTCTGCCGGAGAGGTTTCAAGACCTGGGATTGCAGAATATAATTGCATGTTTATATCCGCATCACTATCGATTTTTACAACAAATTCCTGTATGGAAATGTCTCCTTCATCCGGAACAAAATTTACCCAGACTGAATATACTCCATCGTTCGCTTCTGAAGGAGTTCTCACTCTTAAAATGACATTTCTCTTTTTGTTTTCGTTTTCAGGAAAATTCAGAAAAAGAATTTGTTCGTTTTCTTCATAAAAACCAACATCCCAATTTTTGGGACCACTTGAAACTGATAGCCCGATCCATGCTTTTTCACTGCTATTGTGTCCCCTTTGAATCGTTATAGGAAATTCAATGATATCTCCTGAGATTGCTACTTTCCCGGTGGTTTCCGATGTTGCAACCACAGTTCCCCAATCTGCAGAAGCTATAGAAGATACCGGAGAAAGAAGTACAAAAAGTACTAACAATAGCGCTTTTATTGAATTATTTCGACACATGGCACTCCCCATCTTATAAAGTGATATCCTTTTTCAAAAATGCAATTACAGAGGCTATTAGTGATACAATGGAAAATGATATGAGAATCACCAAATTTGGCCAGAATTCAGCAGCCCAATCAGATAAGGTATAACTGGTATCAAAAATTCCTCCAATTGCTGAAGAAGAGCCAAGTGATTCTTTTTCAATATCCTGCATGCCTACTGTAAGTGCCGCATAATGGTGTTCCGGAATGAAATTTATATAATACAGAGTTTGCTCAGTTGCAATTTCAGCGCTGTCTGTCAATATGTATGATGATGTAAATATTAATTCAGCAAACAAGACCGTAATGACCAGCCAGATGGCAATGTTGAATAGTAATGATATGTTAGCTTTTTTTGCAATGATCGATATAGTCATTGATAATGCAAGGAAAAACAACACGTAGAAGAAAGTTAAAACTACAAAGAGCTCTATTCGGATTATGTGTTGCATTGTTACCGGCAAACCGGAAACAATCAGCATAGCTCCTGCAGCAATATTTATTGAAATGAAGAGTATCAATAAGATGCAGGTAGCTAATCCTAGGATTTTTCCCAATATTATATTGTCCCGAAACACTGGATGCGTCAATAATACATTCATAGAATTGGATTTTGTTTCTTTAACAATTGCATCGAAACCAAGAACAATTCCAATAATGGGCGCAAATCGTCCAACGACGCTGGAAACTCCCTGAAATCCTCTCATGACGTCGGGCATCCCCAGTACAGTTGAAGTATATTCAACTTCCATTCCTTTTACATATGACCATGCAAGAATTACTAATGTGAATGTGGCAACAAAAGAGAGGAAGATCGGGCTTTTCAAATGATCAACAAACTCTTTTTTTGCTATTAATGTTGCATTGTGAATATTGATTGACATTGGATCCGTCTCCTTAGATGTCCTCTCTCAAAAATGAAATATATGAACCAACAAGCAAAATTACAGGAAGTACAAGTAGAATTATTATATTTTGCCAATAGTATCCAATTAAGTAGGATATGGAATGTTTTGTATCAAGAAAACCATGTACATCTCTTTCAATATGGAATGTGCCGTAGCTTAAATCCAGAGATCCTACAGTAACTTCTGCGAAATGATGGATGGGGGATATATTAAAAAGCAAGGCACCTGTGGAAAAGAACTTGTCCGTCATTTCAAACATGGATTGACCTGTTATGACAGACGATAGCATTATGATTGTAGGACCTAAAACAAAGCACATGTTTATCCATACAATAACACCCCATGCGAGAGATGTGATCTCTGTCTTACACCGTATTGATGTGAATAGACCAAATAAAGCAAAAGTCAAAAGATATAGGTATCCAAAAATTCCAAAAATCATCAGGCGTGAAAGTGCTTCAAATTGTACAATTTTCCCGGAAACTAGAAAATCAGATGCTGTGATAATCATCATGGACAGGAGCACAACCAAACCAAGAGTTGTGCCTATTCCAAGGAATTTGCCTGTTATGATGTTGTCGCGGAATACCGGATGTGTAAGAAGTACATTCAAGCTTCTGCTGTTCTTTTCTCGTATGATAGCATCGTACCCCAGAGCAATAGCCAAAAGTGGGAAAAAAACACCAAATGTTTGTGCAATGTCTCCAAGCGTGTTATTGCCTTGCGTATATACAAACAATGTAATCATGAAGATGGACATTAGCACGAGAAAACTGGGCTCATGCAATTTATCTGAAAATTCCTTTTTTGCAATTATTAGCACAGCATTTTTATTTGTCATAAAAAAACCTCTTTTTTTGTAGCATCCATACACCCATCAAGCAGAAAACAAATTGAAAAAGACGAAAAGATGGACTCTGTTTATTTTCAGTTACATTGGCCAATGAGTCATTTAGAACGGGTGTTTCGTTCAAATCTTTTTCATTATTGATCTTAGTAGGATTATCATTTCCGATAATCTGACTCACAGCCATCTCTTCCCATCCATTTGCAATATCTTGATCATTTAAAGAGATCAGATGGGGGCTTCCATGCATATTCCCATTTTCAGAAAAATGAATAAAATCCACTGTCAATATATTTCCATCTGGACTCCATCCATCTAAAAAATCATGCCTGCCTTTTAAAGATGGTGTCAATTGGGTTAGATTTGTACCATCAGAATTGATTATAAAAAGTGGAGCTGCAACGTTTTTTGCCTTCTTGAGAGAGGGTTCCATATCTATTAATTCCCCATTCTGGTACAACGCTGATGTGAAAGCAATACGTTCTCCAGTTGGGCTTATCGAAATTTGTTCCCATTCATAAGTATCCCATATGTGGTGAGTTGTCAGTCCAATATCTGCTATAAATGAAATATTTGTACCATCAGTATCTATCGAGTAAATTTTGTTCTCGTTTTCAAGAAAGAGTATTTTAGTTCCATCAGGGAACCAACGAGGTTCAGTTGCATTGCCTTCGTACAGAAGACGTTTACTATGATCTTTTCCTTCAAGAATGTATAAACTTCCATTTTTATTTATTAGCATGGCTGAACCATTGGGTTGCCAGCTTCCAACATATGCTTTTGTAAGGGTTGACCCATTAATATTTGATATATAATGATGATATTTATCATCCACTGAATATATGGGGAATGTCATTTTTTGTTTGTCGGGACTGAATGAAACAATTCCATGTTTTTCTCCATCATTATCTGAAACAAAAGCCTGGACAGAATTACCTCTATCATCAGTAACCAACAACGAACCATCTCTTGTTAAGAAAAAAACCGTCGTAGAGTTATACCATACGAGTTTTCTTGCTTTAGCTCTCAATTCAAAAGAGTTTGTTCCATCTATGTTTTCAATCCACAGATTTCCGAGAAAATTATCCGGATCTTCATATTCAAAAGCTACTTTGGTACTATCCGGACTAAATGTTAAATCCCTGTACCGGACTCCCCCTCCAAGATTGTTTATTGCTTTGTCAAGAGTGGTTTTGTTTTGGGAACCGATTACTCTCATATCGGTGCCATCCGGATCACAAATTATATAATTACTGCCGCCTGTCCCCTTTCCCTGTCCCCATTTTGAAACTGAGAAATAAATTTTGGCTCCAGAGGGAATCCATCCAATGAATGGGGACAAATAATTACTTTCTTTCTCTGTAATTCCATAATCAATTTCTCCGAATGCTCTGTTTTCAATATCTATCAAATAATGTTTATTGATTCCTTCAAACATTGAAATTGATTTATGTGATCGGACGAGCAAGTACCCCCCATCTGGACTCCATTCTGCAAGGGATGAACTAAATCCTTCTTCAGTTTGAATCAAATCATTGATTTGGATGGAGCTGATGGCATTATTACTCGAGCTGGATGATGCTGACACTAATCCAACCATAAAAATTACTATGAATAGAATTGACATACTTTTAATCATTTTAAACGATCCCATTAGAAATTAAATTTGTCACATCCTAAAAAATTAGTTCGTTCTGGTTTAGTTCCAAAACGAACAATGCTATTTTAGTTTCTATACACAGTGAAAGTATAGGCTCTATCTTCGAGATCACCAGTAATTTTCACATATGCAGGTGAACTGTCCAATGAGTAATCATATCCTGCATTGTTGTTCTTTTCAAGACGTTGCATCAGATCTTTATCATTATCAAAGAGTTCTGCTTTCACGTTGTTGTTATATGATGTACTATCAAGGAACATTTCAAGATAATCTCCTGCATCTGGAGTTGTACTTATCCACACATCAATATTGTCAACAGGACTTTCTGTCAGTTGTCCACTAACAAAATTGTATCCATTGTTCATGGTAAAACTCTTGGCTGTACTCCATGTACTTCCTGCATCAGGAGACTCTGCTGCTGCCACACCTACCAATGCTACACAAACTGCAAGTGCTACCAGTATACTACTTATTTTTCTCATTTCTTTACCCCTTTACTCAAGTTACTCCAGAGGCAAAGCTACGCTTATATAGTGTAAACTACAAACCTAACCTTGCCTCCGGGCACGGGGTTCAGATATCACTGTAAGATTAAGCTGGACCCCCACTAACATCTTTGCGATGTTGCACTATATCCTAGATGAGAGATAGTATAAATATAATCTGTCCATATCATCCAACTGTTTTCTTTCAGTTGGATGATATGGACACAAAACTTATATCCTATTTTTTTTACAATATTGTTTGTAAAATTATGGAGGATATTATATGATCAAGAAAATAGGATTATTGTTAATAGTGATGCTTGTGTCGGTATCTTTTGCCGCAGCTACCGCCAGTCAGGACAACGGATATACTATCGTTCCTGTCAAGTCAGACGATACCATTACACCCAGATGGGTTGCTGACACTATAACTCAAGGAGAAACAAACTGGCATAGTAGAACAGTCAGTTCTTACACAACTTCACACCATATAGACCTGAACTGGGGTGACACAAGCGACTCGCTCAGGTTAAAAGTGTATACTCCAAGTTACCAGCTGATCGGGACATACTATGACAGTTCTGATGGCGTCATCGATGGAAGAATTAACATTGAAATAACAAACTCAGGTGGAATTGAAATCGGAACATGGCATCACGAGGTTTACGGCTATAGTGTTACAGGTACAGAAGATTATTATATCTGAAAATTGTTTCCATTGTTATGAAAAATTTATGGACCACGTTTTTGCTTTTCATACTCGTTTGCAGTCCAGCTTTAGCCAGTGCAAACGGCTATGAAGTAGCTCCATATACGGGCCCAGAAAGAGGTATGTATGAAGGTGGTGGCGACGACACCACCCTGTCTTTCTGGGAACTTCCTTTTAAGCTTCAACTAATTTATATATCAGGACTGCTGGTGACTTCCGTAACCCTTTACAAGTTCCTGCCTTTGTTGCTCGGAAGAGTAAGACAAAACTGCAAAAACCAAAATCGGGATGAAATTCTTGAATTTATAACCGCTAACCCCGGAAGTACGATCTCTGACATTGGAAAACAACTCAAATTGAACAGAGGTACTATTAAATATCACTTAAAAATACTTCAGATGTGCAATAAAATAAAATGTGTAAGGAAAGGAAAAATTGTAATGATTTTTAAGAATTCTTACAAATGGTCCAACACAGAACAAAAAATTGCATTCTTTCTGCGAAATGACACGGGAAAAACAATTTTGATTTCCATTCTGCATAAACCGGGAATGACAAACCAGGATCTCACGAAGACATTTAATCTAGACAAAAGCACCGTGCACTGGCATATTAATGACATGCACAATGAAGGACTTGTACATTTCAAGAACGATGGAAAATACAAAAGATGCTTTATTAATCCGGTGATAGAGGCAGATCTGATAAAAGCCATATCGGAATCGGAACCTGCCATTTCAGCAAGTTAATCATCAGATCGTGATTTCAGAATGTGCCCAGTATCAAAGAAATGGAAGGTGATACCAGATCTTCTTTTCTCCTGTACCAGACCATGAATAAAACGTGGGCAAACGTAACAAAGAACGCCGGAATGAATATTCCCATCACATCATCGTAATGTTCCTTTTTGGTTTGGAGATGCACCAAAACCCATCACTTTCTACTCGTTGCCGATAACAACAGTCCGATAATAAACATTATTGAGGTAAAACCTGGTGTTTGCTTGTTTGTATCGGGTTCTTCCTGTGTTGTTTCATTGCCTATAATCACAAGATTTCCATCTTCATCAAAATAGGCTTCATCCCTGGTATAGGTTATAACATTTCCGTCGTCATCTATCACGCAAATATCTTCTTCATCTGATGATGGTGGAGTGGTTACAGCTTCACATAAGATAATAGGCTCTTCCCATTCAAAGAGCACTGGCACCCCATTTATCCCTGCTTCCTGTTCAAAGTGTCTGTCTATTGTCTGGTATATTTCATCAATTACTGACTCATTTACTTTTTCCGGGTTTTCTAAGTCCATCCCCACAAACAGATATCCGTTAATGCTGACCCCATAACCTATTACCGGCCCTCCAAACTCAGCAAAAAAAGGGTCCAGTTCCCTGCCCTTGGAATGGCCAAGTAGATCCGTCCATTTTCTTTTTTCACTTTCCTGCTTGATTACGGGCATTGTCCCGTAGGCAGCTATGAACAATGGATTGCTTTTAGCTTCTTCAAAGATCTCTGGGCCATAGTCAGGTAAGGGCATATCTTCGTCATCCTGTGCCCACATAAAGACCACGGGTATATCGCTGATTCCCTCTTCCTTCTCACAGTGCTCCTCTATTTTCCGGTAGATTTCATCAATTTCTGACTCATTCATTTTTCCCTGATAAGCAGAACCCAGATGAACTTCCAGCAATTCATGGGCGCAAAAGATGTATTTTATAGAACTGTCAATTGTATAGGAGGGACCCATTTTTATGGAATCATAGCATCTGGTAACCGACTTTTCCCATTCCTGATCAGTTATTTCGGGAAAATTTCCCCTGCTTGTTATGAACAGTGGGTGAATCTTACATTCTTCAAAATAGGAATTAGAGGTATTTGAATCGGCGATCTCATCGGTATTTTCAGAATCATTTAATTTCAGTAGTTCCCTAATTTTTTCTCATTTTTGTCTTAGCTCCACTATGTCTCACCTCAAACATTCCACCACTGTCTGAATCCTTAACTTTCTCCTCAGCCATTCCTCTATCAAGAGAATGAACCTAT